>NZ_JBNHFC010000009.1:0-199702 GCF_059089885.1 Arthrobacter sp. Y3221159 | reverse complement strand
CGCGCTGATCCTCAGACAACGAACTAGACGCACGCATAAAACTGCTCCCCGGGAGTCGGAACTGAATTTCTCAGTCCAACTCCCGGGGAGCAGTTCAATCCGGCTGACCCCTTTCCTTCCGCTAACGGGTCGGCCATCATGCACGAATAGGGATCCTCCACCGGACAGTCGATCCCCTGTCCCATCGCATGTATTGCCTAACCAAAAGTGAGTCCAGACATAGGGTTTCGAGCCGCCAGCGCGCACGGGCTCATGCGACAGTGCCGCGGCGATTGCAGAGCGGGAGTCCTACGCCTGCCTGTATGCTCGCTGGACACAAAGCCTGAGGGGGCAGCGCTATGAAACTCCTATTCTTTGCCGTGACACTCGCCGCGGCACTCCTGCTGAGCGGATGCACCTCAGCACCGAACATCAACGCGCTGGACAACGCAGCCAAGGAACAGGACCAGCTTCCTGCTGGAGTCACCATTTGGCCGGAGGATGACATCCCCGCCAGCAGCGTGAGGTTCTTGGTCGAGCACAACGAAATCAGGTACTTCGGGGCCAAGAGCGCTGACGGCAGACAGGCTTGCGTCGCTGCATTACCAGAGGACAGCAACGCCTCCTGGATTGCCGGTTGTTCAGACCTGAGGGATGACCGGGAGATCGTTCATATAAGCGGCACAGGAGTCGCCGAGACTGTCCTCGTGTCCGACGCTTTCGACGTCAACAAGCTCATCGGAGACGGGTGGAATCCCATCCACAAGAACATTGTGATCGCCACACCCTGACCGCACCGATAATGACCTCCATGCCTCGAAGGCTTAGACATACAAGAGAGCTGGACTGCAGTGAAGCGGCGCCCGGTTGAGGATCCCTCAACGGACGACATGCAAGCCTGATTGGTGTTCTAGATGGGAGTGTGGTCGGCGGCCGGCAAATTGATAGCCAGTTTGTTCGATCCGTGGTTAGGGAGTGCTGGGCATTGGTGCTGGCGAAGCGCTCCTCATTCTTTCGGAGGTCCATTCGCGCTGCTCTCCATTAGAGTTCTGGGCCTGAGAGTCCGCTGAATCCCCTTCCACGTTGGGCTGAGGTTGAAGGGGCATCGGGGCGGGTGTGGCCCTGCGCATTTGTTCTTCGGTCAGTGGGGCGGGTTCGGGCCCGCAGCTGGCGGCAGTTGCAGAAGTAGTCGGAAGCGCAGGCAGTTGTGTTGAAGAACTTGGCCAGGGGAACGACTCTCGGCAATCACTGCGCTCGGTTGCGCCGGCCCCATCATCGGCTTCAGGGAAAGACGGAGTTGATGGCAATGGTGGACCCTGATTCACTTCTTCTGGGGAAAGTATCGTGACCTTCCCGCTACTTAGGGCTTGATCAACGCAATTTGCGACTCGCACGGCGTCGACCTCTGCCGATCCTGCATCCAGGCGTATACCAAGGCGGGAAGTAGGCATGTCGGCGGTTATGACGGACTTCTCGACACTCGGGTCATCCTCGCAGTGGTCCAAGGATTCATAGACAGGGAAGCTGACACCGACACCCCAGCGGTCATCGGCAGAGGCGGCCCGCGGGTAGTCTGCCGGAGCGGCCGGCGCACATGCGGCCAGCAGCACCACGAGAAACGGGGTCAATTTCGATTTCCGGATGAAGTCCCCCTGACGTCAATTGCCAGCATGTCTGTCTCTATGATTGCCGCTATTGCGTCCTGATAGGTCAACCCCTAGCCAAACAAGCCCCTTATTTTCCCGAGCTGTAAACCCACGCCGAGGTCATCGGACCTGGGCGGTCACCGAAACTTGCCCAAGCGACAATTATGGCTACCACTACGACCATCAGCAGAAGTGCAGCAACGAGAATTACGCGGGGTTTCATACCCGCATACTAAATGGCGTCAGGGGCTCTCCCAGGCGCTCTTGTCAGTTTCCGAAGTCGGTTGCAGAAAATGTCCACAACCGCCCGATGGCGGATCCTTTAACGGGCGCTGCGGCCGCTGCCGAGAATCGGGTGGCGATGGCTTGGCGTATGGAAGACTCACCCTCGTGAACAACGATTCCAAAGGGACCTTGCACCATCTCGAACTCTGGGTCCCTGACCTTGGTCGGGCCAAGCAGGAATGGGGCTGGGTCTTAGCGGGCCTGGGGTACTCGATCTACCAGAGCTGGGCCACAGGGATCAGCTGGCGGCTCGGTTTGACCTATATCGTTGCTGAGCAATCACCAGCTATGAGCGGCTCGGAACACGAGCGCACGCTGCCAGGGCTCAACCACCTTGCGTTCCATGCCGGCAGTAAAGGAGACCTCGATGTGTTTGTCGAAGAGAGCCGCCGTCACGGGTGGGTGCAGTTATTCCAGGACAAGTACCCACACGCTGGCGGGCCCGAGCACTACGCTGCCTATCTCGTAAATTCTGATGGATTCGAGCTAGAGCTTGTGGCAACCACCTAGGCGGATGTGGCCCTGCGTCCGGCAAAAGATCCTTCACCGGGCACGCCTGGACCTGTCTACAGTCGCACGCTGAAGACAGTCCGGACGATGTTTCCGCCTAGGTCATCAGCGACCCGGTGCATTCCGATTTTCTCAGCTACCCGCTCAGAGGCCCGGTTATCAGGATGAATGATCGCTACAAGTTCGGTGACGTCAACGTGTTCTCGGGCGTACTCACGACAAGCAGTGGCTGCTTCTGTCGCGAACCCCTGACCGTGCAGGTCGGAGCGCACGTGGTACCCGACCTCAAGCTTCTGCAACCCGTTCACCAGCTGCCAGGTCAGGCCACAGTCGCCTACAAACTCTCCGTCATGCGTCTCGACGATCCATAGGCCGTACCCGTACTCCGCGTAGTTCTCCTGATTCCAATGAACCCAGCTTGCTGCTTCCTCCCGGGACTTGGCTGCAGGGCAAAACGCATCACCTCGGGGTCTCCGAGCAACGCGGTCATCTTATCGAGGTCGGCCTCGGTCATCTCACGGAACTGCAATCGATGAGTCGGTTGTGGCGTTGGCATCCAATGATTCTATTTCGAGTGGTTATGCCCGAAGCCGGTCGGTCACGCAGACATCTCACTTGAGTTCGGGTAGATCGCCTAAAAGCGAATCGAGAACCCCCACGTCGTACCGGTCACGGCCGGGCGCGCGTCCGCTGATCGATCGGACACCGTCTTGAGGTAGCTCCCAGGCAACTTGACCCGGTCTCAGCCCATCAAGGCACTGGTACCACTCAATGAGGGGCTCCCGCAGCTTCGCATGGAGCTCGAATGAGCGCCGAACCCGGGTTGGATCGCGAACCTTCTGGAGCCGCAAGGTTTCCTCATCGGGCACTGTCACCAGCACGACGTCTGCAAATCCGAGCTGTTTGTTGCTCATTGCCTCGCGTACGCATGCCAGCTCGTAAGCAAACCTTGAAGCCGGGGCGGCACCGACCCGTGCCAAGCACCACGAGTAGTGCAGTTTCATTGGATCGGAGTCGCAGATCGCCACTCGCACGCGGTCTTCAAGATCCAGCGCTTGTACCCAACGCGCCATGTTGACGTCAGTCCAGTAGCGCGCCTGCCCCGCAGCATCATTTCCGTCCGGCTCGGTGCCTGTCGGAGCGTATTCAGGCACGAACTCGACCGCAGCCGTCCTACACCACGTCGTTTTTCCGGCCGCACTGGGACCTTCAACCGCCACAATCACCCGATGATGCTACATCGCGGGGTCCTGTCCCTATGAGCTCGGGCCCCTCGGATGCGCCCTGCCGGCACCGCGGCTGCTGCATTCAATCGGACGGCAGAAGTTGGAAGATGAATCGGTCGTCCGGGGACCACGTGTGCTGGTCGTCGCATCGATAGCCACGTAGCCACGATTGGCCGTCGACGACGCGAAGATAGAAGCCCTTCGGATACGCGTCGTCCTTGCTAGGCGCTTCGGCCGCCACTGTGAGTCCGCCATCGGGTGCCCGCCCGGACGACATTACTGAGTCACGAGACGCCACCTGCTCGTTCAGCGCCATACGCAAATAGGGCCCAGTATCGAGTGGACACAGCGATAAGCCCTGCTGCTTCGCCGCCTGGAAGACCTGGGTAAGTGTCGCCCCTGCGGGAAGCCCTAGTTCGGCGACCGTACGCTCCGTGACCACCACCGAACGGCGGGCCTGGTCGTCGAGGACAACGTCCTGGAGCAGGGTTTCCGCGTAGCCATTAACAAGAACCCCACGCGAGCTTAGGTCACTAAACAACTGGCGTCGGGAACGTCCACCGACGCAAACTTCGAGTCGTTCAACTCGAGATCTGTCTGGCATGCGTCTCCTTCAGGTGAGTGTCAGCTACAGCCTGGTGCCCACTCTACGGCGGGCAAGATCGTAGCGCTCAATGAAGCACCGTTGCCCGATAAGCGGTCGATCACCGTGCCCAGGAAACGCGCCGGCACATCCCGTGCAGTTACTGGCCCAGGCCATGTACGTAAGACCCGCACGATCAAGTGCACGGTGTTGGGGGGATTACTGCAACCCTGTTCCTCATGACTGGAATGAAGATCGGTTATGCCCGCGTCTCGACGAATGACCAGGACCTGACCGCCCAACGAAACGCTCTCCTTGCCCTTGGTGTTGAAGAGAAGCAGATCTTCGTCGATCACGGACTGACGGGAGCTAACCGGGTGCGCCCTGGACTGCGTGAAGCGATGGCGGCATGCCGAGCCGGCGATACGCTGGTGGTGACCAAGCTGGACCGTTTGGCGCGTTCCCTTTCCGATGCCCGGGATATAGCCGACGAGCTGACGGCCAAAGGGGTAGTCCTCAGTCTCGGCGGCAGCACCCACGATCCAACTGATCCGGTAGGCCGGCTGCTGTTCAACGTCTTGGGCATGGTGGCCGAGTTTGAGGCGGATCTGATCAGGATGCGCACCCGCGAGGGCATGGCGGTGGCAAAAGCCAAGGGGCGCCTGAAAGGCAAGCAACCAAAATTGTCCAAGACGCAGCGGAAGCACCTCCTGACACTGCATGACGCCGGCGAGCACACGCAGGCCGAACTGGCCGAACTGTTCGGGGTGTCACGGACGACTGTGTACCGCGAGCTTCAAAGGCGAACCATCTGAAGACAGCTGCGGCCCCCGCTAAGAGTGCCACTTAGCGGTGCAAAAAGAACGCCATTTAGCGCTGCGATTCACACTGGAAGGATCGATCGCTGCTGTCTCATGAACGGTCGTCCATGATTCCTCCAGTAAGAGCAACGTCAACGGCGGCGTATATGCGACCTTGAAAAAGTCCCCTGCAAAACCGCACGTCAAAGGCGGTTTGTCGCGGTGAGGGAAACCTGAGTAGGACATATGCGGGCGCTACGCTCGTCAGCATGGGAAGTGAATCTGTCCGAGCTGCATATGGGGCACTTGCCGCCGAGTACACGCGCATTCTTGGTTCCGTTGATGACCTGCACGAGCTGGATCGGCAACGCATCGGGCGTTGGGCATCAAGTATCGACGGCTGCGTGATTGATGCTGGGTGTGGGCCCGGCCATTGGACGGACTTTCTGTACCAACGGGGCGTCACAGTGCATGGGATCGACCTCGTTCCCGAATTCATTGAAAGCGCCCGCGTACGCTTTCCCGATGTGCCTTTTCGCGTTGCCTCCTTCCGCAATCTAGACGTACGAGATGGATCAGTGGATGGTGTGCTGGCCTGGTACTCCCTCATTCATGTGCCACCAGATGAGTTGTCCTTCGTGTTCAAGGAGATCGCTCGTGCTCTTGCCCAGAGCGGGCAACTACTCGTCGGGTTTTTCGATGGTTTTCCGGGCGAACCTTTCTCGCACGCTGTTACAACGGCGTACTACTCGTCCATCGAGCAGATGGGGCACCTGCTCAGCGAAGCAGGTTTCGAGGTGCTCGAAGTGGAGACGCGCGAAGACCCCGGGAAGCGAGCCCATGCCGCTATTACCGCCGTCGTCCGGTAAAGGACACCGGCTAATGGGACAACTGCGGCTTTGTCTCAATGGGTGCCTCCATGACGGGACAGACCCGATGGTCTGGCCCGTGGCATGTTTCTAAACAAGGGGTTATGGAGTGCCCGATGACCAGGGCATCAATTCGTTGAAGGCAGAGAAGACGAGAGAATCCCGCCACTGCCCGCGAATGAGCTTATCTGCCTTCCGCAATCCGATCCGGGACATACCGATCTTCTCCAAGACGCGGGCGGAGGCAACGTTTTCAGGCCTGCAGGTTGCAGTGATTTCCGGCAACCCGAGATCTTTCATACCAAACATCAGCATGGCTTTTGACGCTTCTGTGGCGTAGCCACGTCCCCAGCAGCCTGCGGCGACCACGTAGCCTATCTCAGCTTTGCCGCTGACGAGGGAAAGACTGACTGAACCGATTGGGTCGCCTTTTGAGACAGTGATTGCGAGAGTGAAATTCGTCCGCTGCGGCTCGCCTTGAGCAGATAAACATGCCTTGAGGAATTTCTTGGTGTCCGCTGCGTTGTTCGGGCCCCACTCAACGAATTCTGCAACTCGTTGGTCCGAGGCGAAGGCATGGACCGCATCGAAGTCGTCCAACGTGTATTCGCGAAGCAAGAGTCGTTCGGTATAGAGCTGCATATGTAGATGCTTCACTTTGAGATGGTCTGCTCTGGAAGGGCCGGTTTCCTCCGGTTCCCGTGCCGGGTGTCCCGCTGTTCGAGGTGCTGCGCGGAGAACACCATGAGGATAATTGCAGTGATGGCCAGGCAGCCTCCCACCCAGGTCGGGGAGGCGTAGCCAAGCCCGGCGGTGATGGTGATTCCGCCCAGGTGTGCGCCGAGGGCGTTGCCGATGTTGAACGCGGAGATGTTCACTCCCGAGGCGAGGGTGGGTGCTTCCTGCGCGAAGTGCAGGACGCGGATCTGCATTCCGGGGACGGCTGCGAACCCGAAGACTCCGAGCAGGAACAAAGCGATGGCTGCCGTCCACTGGGTTTCCAGGGCCACAGTGAAGCTGAACAGGATGACAGCCAGGGCGCACAGGAGAACGAGGAGGCTTTTGTCCGGGTTCCTGTCCGCTGCTTTCCCGCCGAAGATGTTGCCGGCGAACAGACCAACGCCGAAGAGGACAAGCATCCACGGCACGGCTGTTTCCTGGAAGCCGGCGACCTGGGTGAGCATCGGGGCGATGTAGGTGAATGCGCCGAACATGGCGCCGAAGCCGAAGACGGTGACCAGGATGGACAGCCACACCTGGACGTTGGTGAAGGCCTTGAGTTCCAGCCGGAGATTGGCCGGTTGGTTGGCGGGCTGGGTTTTGATGAACGCGAGTATCCCGGCCAGGGCGATGATACCGATGCCGGTGATGGCCCAGAACGTGGACCGCCAGCCGAAGTTCTGCCCGAGGAAGGTCCCGAATGGGACGCCCAGGACGTTCGCTGTGGTGAGCCCGGCGAACATGATGGAGACAGCGGCGGCCTTCCGGTGCGGTTCCACGAGGTTGGCTGCAAGTACGGCTCCGACGCCGAAGAACGCCCCGTGACACAGTGCGGCCACGATCCGGCCGATGAGCATCACGGTGTAGTCGGGGGAGAGTGCCGAGATGAGATTTCCGGCGATGAACAGGACCATCAGCCAGGCGAGGGTGTTTTTGGGGTTCCGTCCTGCGGCGACGGCTGTGACGAAGATTCCGCCGAAGGCGACGCTGAGCGCGTAGACGGACACGAGGTAGCCCGCGACCGGGATGCTGACATTGAAGTCGGTGGCGACTTCGGGAAGGAGCCCGAGGATGACGAATTCGGTGAGCCCGATCCCGAATCCGCCGGCCGCGAGGGCTATCAAACCAAGGGGCATGTGTCGCTTCTTTCTGCCAGGTATTAGAAGGCGCCCGGCCGGTGAAGGCAGGTAGCCTCAGCCAGCCAGGCACCGAAGTGAAGGTTTAGGCCGTGACGGGTGCGGGCTTCCGGAGGAACAGGGCAACCAGAAGAGCCGCTGCCAAACAAAGCGCAGCATTGATGCCAATCGCCGGCAGCACTGCCCCCAACACCTGTCCCGGGGCGGCGTCGCTAGTGCTGTGCTGGAGCAGGGACGCGGCGATGATGGTGCTCATGACGGGAATGCCCATCGTGATGCCGATCTGCTGGCTCATGGTAGTCAGCCCCGTGGCAAGGCCCTGCTCAGTGTCAGGGAGCCCGGTGGTGGCGGTGACCATGAACCCGACGATCGCGGCGAGGTTCGCGACGCCGCCAACGAACGTGGCGATCAGCACGATCACCAGCGACATCTGATCAGTGTTGATGAAGAGCAGGGACCCGGTGGCGGCGGCCTGGATGGTTAGGCCGGTGACGATGGTGTTCTTGTTGCCGAGTCTGCCGATCAGTTTCGGGGCGATGATCCCGCCGACGACTGTGCCGATGCCCAGGACCGCGAAGGCCAGCCCGGCCCCGAGCGGGGTGTAACTGAGGACCTGCTGGAGGTAGAGGGTCAGGACGAACACCAGGGACGTTTCAGTCGCGAACGCCAGGATGCCTGCGATGTTGCCCCAGGCGATGTTGTTCCGCCGCAGGATGGTCACAGGCACCAGCGCGTGTGTCGTGTTCTTTTCGATGAAAAAGAACACGACGAACAGGAACAGACCCGCCGCGAGGGGTCCCCAGGCCAGTGCGTCAGCCCAGCCTTTTTCGCCTGCGGTGGTCAGGCCGAAGACGAGCAGCAGCAGCGCCAGGGTGACGGTGACCGCGCCGGGCACGTCGAGCTTAGTTTTGTTGCCGCGGGCTGACTCGGTCAGGAGCTTGGGTGCAAACACCAGGACGAAGACAGCAATGGGGACGTTGATGAAAAACGCCCACCGCCACGAGAGCAAATCCGTCAGGAGCCCGCCGAGGATCGCGCCGGCGGTGAACCCGGCAGCCATCAGTGACCCGTTCAGGCCCAATGCCTTGTCCCGCAGCGGGCCTTCGGGGAAGGACGTGGTCAGCAGCGACAGCGCAGCCGGGGTGACAGCGGCGGTGGCGAGGCCTTGGGCGACGCGGGCTGCGAGCAGCAGGCCGGGGTCGGTGGCGAGCCCGCCGACAAGGGAGCCGATGCCGAGCAGCGCCATGCCGGCGATGAAGAGCCGTTTACGGCCGAACAGGTCAGCGACCCGGCCAAAGAACAGCGTGAACCCGGCAGCGCACAGCGCGAAGGACGTGGCGATCCATTGCAGGTGCTCCAGGGAGAACCCGACGTCCGCACCGATCCGCGGGAGCGCCACGTTCAGGATGGAGAAGTCCACGGCGAGGGTGAAACTCGCGGTCAGCAGCAGGACCATGACCAGCCGCTGCCGCCCCGACATCCGGACGGGACTCTCTTGGATTGGCGGTTCCGATGGTGCGGTGAGTTGGGGGAGGGGCGTGGTGTCGTTCGCTGTCATCGCGGAAGGTGTCCAATCATCGTGCGTGCGGGTTTTCCTCTCCACCCTGCCGACGGTGGCCCGGAACAGCTACGCCGTGTTGTGGGTAGCACTGGCAGTGCTACCCGGGTTCCGGAAACTTCGTGAATACTCGGGGATGTGAATGAATCAGGGATGGGCGACTTCTTGCGCACACGCCGGGCCGCGCTGACTCCGGCCGACGTTGGACTGATGGACTACGGCACCCGCCGGGTGCCCGGGCTGCGCCGTGAAGAAGTGGCCATGCTCGCCGGCATGAGCGTGACGTACTACGCCAGGCTCGAACAGGGCCAGCACGTCAACGCCTCCGATGCCGTCATCGACGCCCTGGCCCGCGCCCTGGCCCTGACCGAGGTCGAACGTAAACACCTCACGGACCTGTCCGGCATCAGACGCCGCAACCACAAAACCTCCCGCACCCGACCCGACCACGTCCGGCCCGGAACAAAACGCCTGGTTGACTCCATGGGCAGTGTCCCATCGGTGGTACTGGGTAAGCGCACTGAAGTCCTCGCTTGGAACCAGGTTGGGCACCGGCTGGTCGCTTCCCACTTGGACTTCGATTCCACGGACACGCCGGCGGAACGCCCAAACATGACGCGGATGCTCTTCCTGGACGGGGCCACACGCGACCTGTATCCGCAGTGGCGCACCGAAGCCGGACGTGCTGTAGCCTCTTTGCGCCTGCTCTCGGGCCGGTTCGCAGACGATACAGAGCTGGCTGCCCTTGTCGGTGAACTGACCCTTAAAAGCCCAGAGTTTGCCACCATGTGGGCAGAACACCCAGTCGAGAACTGCATGTCAGGGCACAAAACACTCAACCACCCCCAGCTCGGCCATCTGGAGCTGGGGTTCGAGGTCCTTACCATGCCGGACGACTCCGGCCACCGCGTCCTCACCTACACAGCAGAACCAGGCACCGAAACAGCCACAGCCCTGACCCGCCTGCAGCGGGCACCCCTGACCATCGCACGGGAAGGAGCGGATTTTGATCAGGCAGTCTGAGGCAGCAATCAGTTACCACTTCAGCCCACAACTTCACCAGTCCACCGCCCCGTTCTCGCACTTCGTCCAGCAGGGCAGTACCGGATACACCGCCGGGCTTATTGGCCAGGACCCTTTAAGCGGCGCTCTGGTCTCCGGTGATGTCGCGGCACAATGCGAAGCAATGCTGACCAATCTGGAGACGCTACTCAATGAATTGGGGTTGGGGATGAGCCACATTATTCGCACGACGGTCTACCTCACTGATTACCAGGATTTCGAGGCCATCAACACCGTCTATGCTCAGCGACTGACCCCGCCGTTTCCGGCAAGGACCACCATCCAAGCGGCTGGCCTTCCCTTGGGCGCGAACGTGCAGATCGAGGCAATGGTTCACATTCCAGCAACACCTTAGGCCTGAAGGGGTAGCACAATCAGATATCGTAGGTTTTCCTTCCTGGCTGTCCTGCTCACGTCGGGATTACTCATAACCAGTTGTTCAGACACATCGGGCTTCAAGGCACTGGAACGTCCCGCCACTGCGTCCGATGAGCTTCCAGCAAGCGTCAACTTCGGGGAAACGGAATTGGACAAGGTACTCCTTGTTGCTGAAGCGGGCGGGAAGAAATACTTCCTTGGACAGGACACCGAAAAGCTGACAGCGTGCTTGGCTACTTATCCGGTGAACAGCCCCACCGGGTGGCACGCCGGATGCACAGGAGGTGGGGCGGAAAAGGGCGTGCTCGTGAAAACAGGCGGACCAGACCAGGAATCGTCCATTCTCGTTTCGGATGAGTACGACACAGAGGAACTGGAAGCATCCGGTTGGACGAAGATCCATGCAAACATCCTGATCTCAGACGACTTACCGTAGTCCTACAAAGCGAGGAACAACCTCGATTCAGATCCGGCTCGACCGCTTTAGCCGCAGCCTGCGACCAAATCACAGCACGAGTGGCGTGCTAATAATTGCCCAAGAATATCCAGTGAAGGTGTCTCACCGGGCGGCTAAGAGTAGGACCTACTGGTCCCAAATCCGGCGACGGGCGTCGCAACAACAGAAGCATTGGGGGCAGGGCTGAAATCGAGCTTGATATGGTCCATCTTCGGCTGGCTGATCGTTCTCGCGGTCACTGTTGTCGTCCTCGGTTTTATTGGCAAAGTTGCAGGGCTATCCCCGCATAACCCTGAATTCGAGGGGTCTGTTAGGACCGTGTTGTGGACCATTGGACTGCGAGCTGTCCTGTTGAGGGTTCCGATTGAGGAATCAGTGTGCGGTTCCAGCCTTTCGCGCTCCCTGCCACAACTTGTGCGCGATGGTCCTGCTCAGACGCGACAACAATCTGGACGTCGTCGTCGTGAAGAACCCTTCCCGGATCATTTGAGTAGAGGACCTGCCAACCCACGTCACAGCGGCTTTTTAAACCCAGCGCTGCCGGAAGACTCCGGTTTCCGGCCTCGCTTAGCCAGCGCCCAGCTTTACTGCACGGACCTCGCTTCGCTCGGGCTGTAGAAGCTTTTTCTGTTTATTGCTGCTGTCCTCCGGATCGTACGTGCCCGCTCCACCGGCTCAACCGTCCTGCGGACGGCTGCGCAGCCGATGGCTTGTGTCGGCGCTTCGCTTATTTCCTCCCACAATCCATCCGCTGCTTGCCCTTCGGGTTGCCCCGGCTCCGTCGGGCACAGCTACGCGCTGCTCCGCCAGCAGGCAAAAACAACCGGGGGAGAGGGGAAGCTGGCCGGTCACCAAAGCCGCCCCACCCACCGGATCCTCAGCAAAGGACGAGAGAAACCATGAATGATCGCATTGCACGCGCAGCCCTGACCCGACTCTTCGAACCCGGCGACCGTGTTGGTCGGGCCCTGGTGGGCAGGCTCGGCGCGTACGCCGCGTTGAGGTTTGCCATCGGTGCGCAGCCCGTACACGCCATTCCGGAGGCCACGGTCGAAGAACTGTCAGAGGCGTTGAAGCGGTGGGCTCCACGGGTTCCGGAGGTCCACGCGGAGAAGGACCTGGCTACCATCGAACGCCTGGGTGGCGGGTTCCTCATTCCGGGGGATGAACACTGGCCTGAAGGCTTGGACGATCTGCCCGACGCCCCGTACGGGCTTTGGTATCGGGGCAACATCGGCAACGGCATCCCAGCACCTTCGAACTGTGTGGCCCTTACCGGTTCCCGGGACTCGACCAGCTACGGCGCCTCCGTTACAGGGGATATGGCATACGGGTTGGCCCAACGTGGAATCTGCGTGATCTCAGGGCTGGCCTACGGCATCGATGCGCACGCGCACCGGGCCGCGTTGGCCGGAAGCCAGGGAGAAGGACCGGCGACCCTTGCGGTACTGGCCGGAGGCCTTGACCGGGACTACCCGTCCGGTAACGCTGACCTCGCGGCCGCGATCCGCGGCAACGGCCTGACCCTCTCAGAGCTCCCGCCCGGTTCCGCCCCGACCCGGTATAGGTTCCTGCAGAGAAACCGCATCATCGCCGCCCTCGCAGGGGTGACCTGTGTCGTGGAAGCCCGCTGGCGCTCAGGGGCGCTGAACACCGCGCACCACGCCGAAACCATTGCCCGGCATGTCGCGGCCGTCCCCGGGAGCGTGCACAGCGCCAACTCCGCGGGATGCCACCGGCTCCTGAAGGAAGGCGCGGCGGTGCTGGTGTCCGAGGCGGCCGAACTGGCCGAACTCCTCGCAGGCTAGTCCCGTCAGGTGGCCGTCCCTTTGCGGGGGCGGTCACCGGTGGCGGTCCGCCGTCGTGGCCAACTTGCGCGGTGGGTCGGCTGCGGCGGACCGCCGTTCGCACACTCAGCGCCGGCGACCGGGGGCGCGCGGCCCGCCGATGCCAAGGGACGCCGAAAGAAGACCCCGGGGTGCTGATGGAGGGTTCGCAGGGCTCACCAGGAAAAGGGCGTCCGCTGGCGCGGCCGGCTGTGGGTCCAGTGCCGGCTCCGCAGGGCTCCGCCGCCCCTGGCCCTGTTCTCTCTACGACGTTTTGGCTGCTGTCCTGACGGATTGTACGTGTCCGCTCCGGCCCGTCTAGCCCCTCCTTCGTCGGGGCCTGCGGCGCAGGAAATGTCCCTGCGGCGCTCCTTCGTCGCTGATTTCCTCCGGGAATTTCCCGCCCTTTGCCCTCACGGGTAGACAGGCCTCCGTCGGCCACAGCTCCGCAAGCTTCGCCAGCAGCCAAAACAAGGGGGGAGAGGGGACGCTGGCCGGTCACCAAAGCCGCCCCACCCGCCTACTCCTCAGCAAAGGACTTTGAACATGAACGACGCAATCCGCATCTCCGGCCCCGCCGACATCCTCGGTTTCATCCCGCACTCCCTCGGGTTCGTACCGCGTGAATCCTTTGTGTTCCTGACCATGCGGGGCAAGACGCTGGGCGCGACACTCCGCGTCGACGCCCCCACGTTCGCCGAACCCGCCGGGTTCGCCCGCTCCATGGTTGACTACCTCGCACTGGACACTCAGGCCACGGCGGTGCTGCTGGCCATCTACACGGCCAACAGCCCCGCCCTCGGACAGCCCCGCCCCTTCCACGACCACGTCGAGGCCGTCATTGAAGCGCTGGACGGTGCCGGTACCCCACTGCAGGACGCGTGGCTGGTCACCCCGTCGCACTGGCAAAACCTGCTGTGCGACAGCGATGCCGGCTGCTGCCCGCCCGAGTCGCTGGAATCCATCACGGACGGGCAGCTGAACGCGGAATTGGTGTTCCGTGGCAGCAGCTACCAAAAGACGCCCGGCACCAGCTACGCGCCGTTCGCAGGTCCGGCAGACAGGGAGGAGCAGATCCGGCACGCGCTCCCGGGAGTGCTCGGCGCGGAGCTGCGTCCGGGCCGGGAACTGTGGGCTGAGGCCCTGACCCGGGACGGCTGGACGGATCCGCAGACAGCGGTGGAGCTGCTGGCATGCTTCCAGCGCCCGGACCTGCGCGATACGTTGTTCTGCAACGTGATCGATCCGGAACTGCCGGACGCGGAGGACAGCGGGAATCTGCTCATGGGGGAGGGTATCGCCCCGGACTGGGACCGCGTGGACCGGGCACAGGAAACCGCCCGGGACCTCATTGACGCCGCGCCGGAAGGCTACCGGGCGCCCCTGCTGACTTTGATCGGATGGCTGGCGTACCTCAAAGGTCAGTCGTCGGTAGCTGCGGACCACTTCAGGCTTGCTCTGGCTGATACACCGGGCTACAGGCTCGCGGAACTGATGGACCAGCTGGTGAGCCGGGGAACCATCGCCCCGGTAGCAAAGAACCAGGCAACCGCCTATAAGCGGCACCGCTAAAAGCAACGGGGCCGGACCGGGAAACGGTTCGGCCCCTTGGGTGCGTCGGCGGCCTCCCCCGCATGCGCACTGAGGACAATTACATGGTGGCAGGGTAGTTGATCCTGGCTTACCCGCATGCTGACGGTCCGGCTTTGGTGTCGGAGCTGTACAGGAGGAGATCTGTCGGTTCGACTGCCCTGCCTGCTTACGTCGGGACCTGCTTGAGCGCGTCGAAGCCTCAAAAAGCTGGCGGCTCATGAAAATGAGACCGTGGCAGGAGAGTTGTTCCTGACTTGCCCGCTGGCTGACGATTCGGCGCTTGGGTCGGAGCTGTACACGTGGAGATCTGTCGGTTCAGCTTCCCTGCCACTCACCTAGGGCGACCGGGCCGGACGGAGTTGTGACTTGATAGGAACGTGCAGCTTAGCTTCTCAGTGCTTTGTCCGCCCGGCCCGGTCAACCGTACTCGCCGTATCAATCCATCGATAGGAATGAGCGCGCATGACTCTCGCAACGACACAGCCGGTCAGGACCGTCACAATCGGAGTGGACACACACTCGCAGGTTCATCACGCCGCCGCCTTGGACTCAATGGGCCAGCTCCTGGGGGATCGGCGCTTTTCCACGGACCTAGCGGGATACCAGGAACTGCTGGACTGGGCCGCAGGCTTTGGAATCATCAGCGCGTTCGGGGTTGAATGCACAGGGTCCTACGGGGCCGGCCTCACGCGCCACCTACTGGCCTCCGGCGTGGACGTCATCGAGGTAAACCGCGGACATTCCCTAACCAGAAGCAGGTCAGGCAAGAATGACGCGATTGATGCTGAGGAAGCAGCCCGGAAAGTTCTCTCAGGGCAATGCTCGTCACCGGCGAAAGACACCTCAGGAGCAGTAGAAGCGATCCGTCACCTGCACCTTGTCAGGGATTCAGCCATCAAATCCCGCACCGCCGCACTCGTGCAACTGCGCGACATCCTGGTCACCGCCCCGGGATCGCTCAAAGAACGCCTCGATGCCAAGACACTGCAAGCCAAAGCAACACAGGCAAGGTCACTCCGGCCCGATCTGGCACGGTTGGACGAGCCGGAACAGGCAGCCAAGTATGCGCTTAGGGAACTCGGGCGACGCGTCCAGGACCTAACGGCCCAAATCAATGATGCGGATAGGCATCTGAACCGGCTTCTCAACACCATCACGCCAACTTTGATGGCATTGCCCCAAGTCGGGCCGGTATGCGCTGCCCAGATTCTGATCACCGCAGGCGAAAATATCAGCAGGTTCCCGAGCGAAGCAGCTTTTGCCCGACTCTGCGGAGTGGCGCCAGTACCGGTTTCCTCGGGCAAATCGCACCGCATGCGGCTGCACCGGGGCGGGAACCGCCAAGCAAACAGAGCGATCTACCTGGTCACAGTAGGAAGGCTAAAACTCGATCCAAAGTCACAGGCGTACCGCGACCGCAAACGTGCACAAGGACATTCCAGGGGCGACGTCATCAGAAGCCTCAAGAGATACGTTGCAAGAGAGCTCTACTACGCGCTGAAAAAGGACCTACAAGACCTCGACCGCTCTCAGCTGACACAGCCTATAAATATGGGCCCTCGAGATTAGTGGATTCAAAGGCTGACGCGGGAGAAGCATTACAGGGCTTGCTCGCTTCGATAGCTCCTTAGCGCATCTTGACCGATCCATTTCCTGGTAAGGAAGAGGTCCAGGACACAGGACGCGATGAGGGTGGCCCATGAAACCCAAACAGGTGCGATGCCCGCAAACACCAAAGCCATGACTGCAAGAACCACTGCACCAGAGGCATAGTTGTAGATGCGCCGACCGGAAGTAGCATTCAGGGCCTCTTGCCGCTCGCGAAAGTAGTTCAGCATCAAATCTCCCCCTTTGTGCACTCCTAGTGAAGTACACAAGGATCATTTCAGCATCCGAACAATCGTCAAAGCGCATCCCAATCCCAGCACTATCAACTTGTTCAAGGCCCACCACCTTGACTATAAGAACATCTCCTCCGGCCGCCGATCACGTTGGCGCCGACGCAGCCCCAGAGACATTCCAGCCAGTTCAGCCAGCTCAAGTGAGAAGCAGAAGCAACTGTCGTTGTCCGTTCGCACGAGTTCCAAGGGTGCCCTGGTGGCAGGGGACAATGAACTCATGAGGATAGAACTGCTCCACATTGACGAGTGCCCCAACACCGTTAGAGCACAGGAGCGTCTGGAAGAAGCCCTGACTGCCCTGGGATGCAGCGACCTTCCCGTGCATATGCGGCCACTTACCTCCGCCGCAGAAATCAAGGACACGGGATTCGCCGGTTCCCCAACCATTACTGTCGACGGCGCCGACATTTTCCCGACCGGTTCAACGGCTGACGATCTTGCGTGCAGGGTGTATCCAACTCCCACTGGACTTTCAGGCCTGCCAACCCTCAACCAAATCATCGAAGCCCTGAAGAATCGTGGACTCTGACGCAACCGGCACGTGTTTCTGCTGCGGCAGGACTCTGGCCCGCAAGAAGCTTCATGCCCTCGGTACAGGATCGACATTCATTTGCCGGCGTTGCGGCTTATGGGTTGCCCTCCGGCTGAAGCGGGATCGCCCGGACACGGACTGACTACACCGCAGGCTTGACTATAGGAACATCTCCTCCGGCCGCTGATCACGCTGCCGCGGGCGCAGCACCACAAGCGGGCAACGGCCGGACGCCGGGCTACAGTGGAAAAGGAACACGATCCACTAAGAGCCTGGGGGCAGCACATGAGCCACGAGTACATCTTGACGGACGATGACGCAGCGCCTGCCGATGCCACCCATGCCCAGGACATCCTCGAGCTCTCGATGTTGACCATGCCGCAGCCAGGCGCCCCCATCGTTGATATCTCCTGGGAGAAATCCCCGCTGGACCTGTAAGTTTCTGCGGCGATGACGCTGCAGCACTGATTTCCTTTTGCTGAGGGAAAACTGAGGCCGGCCCCAAGGGGCCGGCCTCAGCCCTTTTAACCGCTGAAACGGGCCTCGCTTCGCTCGGGCTGTAGAAGCGTTTTTTCTGTTTTGGCTGCTGTCCTGTCGGATTGTACGTGCCCGCTCCGGCCCGTCTAGCCCCTCCTTCGTCGGGGCCTGCGGTGCATGAATTTCCCTGCGGCGCTCCTTCGTCGCTGATTTCCTCCGGGAATTTCCTGCCCCTTGCCCTTACGGGTAGACAGGCCTCCGTCGGCCACAGCTCCGCAAGCTTCGCCAGCAGCCAAAACAACGGGGGAGAGGGGTCGCTGGCCGGAACAACTTGGTCCGCGCCCGCACCCGTTTCCGCCGCTTGACAGACATAGAAGCGTCGAGGGAAAGGGAAGCTGGCCGGTCACCTGATCGCCCCACACCCCCCACGTCTCTGCAAGGACAAAAACCATGACCGCAACACCCACGCTCGAAATGCTCGACCCGGCCACCCTGACCGTCGATATCAACGTCCGCAAGGACGCCGCCCTGACCTCCGATTTCATCGCCAGCATCAAGGAACACGGCGTGATGGAACCCGTGATCGCCCACCGCAAGGACGACGGAACCGTGCACGTCCTGATGGGCCAGCGCCGCACCCGCGCCGCCGTCGAAGCCGGACGTGACGCCATCCCGGTAATGATCATCGAAAGCCCCGAAGAAGCCGAACGCATCGTCACGCAGGTCGTGGAGAACATCCAGCGCGCCGAACTGACCGAAGCCGACGAAGCCGACGCCTACCACCAGCTGTCCCTGATCGGCGTCTCGGCCGCCGCGATCGCCAAGAAGACCGGACGGACCAAGACCACCGTCGAGTCCGCCCTCAAAGCCAAGGCCACCGAGACCGGAGCCGCCGCCCTGGGCAAGGGATACACCATCGAAGAAGCCCTGATTCTCGCGGAATTTGAGTCCGACGAAGACGCGACGGCCGAATTGGAATCGGTCATCATGGACGAACCCGACATGCTCCTGCACGTCACCCAGCAGCTGCGCGACAAGCGCGACCGCGCCGCAGCGCTGGCCGCACTCACCGCAGAACTGGAAGCAGCCGGAACCATCGTTGTTCCCGAATGCGGGTACGGGGAGGACAGCGAAACCCTCCGCGTCACATCCCTGAAAAGGGCAGACGGGGAACCGGCCACCGACGAGGACGGAAACGCCGTCTACATCGAGACGGACTATCGCGGCGAGCACTCCACCGTCGCCGTCGTCACCGGCTGGAAAGAACTGGGCTTTACGCTCCGCTACTACAGCGGCTACGGCACCTCATCGGCCCCCAAAGGCCCCATGACCGACGAGCAGAAAGCCGAACGGAAGACCCTGATCGAGAACAACAAACTGATGCAGTCCGCAACTGTGGTTAGGCGTGAATGGGTCAAGAATCTGCTGGCGAAGAAGCAGGCCCCCAAGGGCTGGCAGTACTTCACCCTCCACGCGATCACCCACCACTCCGAAACCGCCAGCGGCTACGAAGGGAAGGTGGCCGCAGAGATGGTGGGGGCGAAGGTTGAAGAATCCAGCCAGTGGGCGTGGAACCCGCTCAGAGACCACGTCGCCAAAACGACCGCACGACCGGAGTTTGGACTGATTGCGCTGATCTGCGCTGGGTATGAAAAGACCATCCAAAAAGACTCGTGGCGCTCACCCAGCCAAACCCATCGGGACTACCTGAACCAGCTGGTCCTCTGGGGATATGTTGACCGGACTAAGCGCGTTAGCTTTAGGACGACCAACGGACGATGGAGTCACGGGTATGGGTACGCAGAGTCAGGACATTCTCAACGAAGATAGTTCTCAAGGCCGGGTCCAGACGATCTTGGTGGCACCATACTGGCTAGTCACCGATCCCGAGGATCGGCCTATACCGAGCGTGCAGCAATACCTGCAGGATTTTTGGGCCCGCGGGATGAGCTCGTCGAGTGTGGAGTCATATGCGAGAGACCTCCTGAGATGGTTCCGCTTTCTGTGGTGTTCTGGCAAGGACTGGAACCGGGTGACCCGCGATGACGTGCGGGAATTCGTGACGATGCTTCGAGCATCGACAAAAAACCCTGCGCGCCCACGACGGCCGGTGCCGGCAGTCAACGGAGTTTCGGGCAAGCCGTATCTGAGCGATCAGTACTCCCCACGAACCATCAACCACAATCTTTCAGTGCTCTTCGCGTTCTACGACTTCCACCGGAGAGCGCTGACCGGGCCATTGCGGAATCCAGTGCCGGAGCGTGCCGGCCACTTCGGTCGTTTCGGAGCCCACCACAACCCGGAGGAGGAATTCCGGCAAGGACCTCGAGCTGACTACCGTCAAAAGGTTCCCGTTCAGGCACCCCGCTCCATCCCCGATAAGGCTTTCGAGGACCTGTTTACCAAGCTCGGCACGGACAGGGACAGAGCCTTGGTCGCCTTTTATGTCTCCAGCGCTGCCCGGCCCTCAGAGCTCGTCGGGTTAACCAACGGAATGGTCGATGTGGGGCAGCAATGTATCTCCGTCGTGCGCAAGGGCTCCGGAGCCGTCCAGCGGATCCCCGCGTCCAACGAGGCCTTCAGATGGTTTCGGCTCTATCAGGAGTCGCTTCCTGCCGATCTTCTCCGGCCAGGGGCCGCCGCCTGGTGGACTCTACGAAAGCCCTATCGGCCGCTGAACTATGAAGCAGCCAGAGGCATTATTCGCCGCGTGAATACTGCTCTGGGTGCTAATTGGACCCTCCACGATTTCCGCCACACGGCCGCCATCCGCATGGCACGAGATCCGCTCGTCTCTCTCACAGATATCCAGGCGGTTCTCGGCCACGTTCACATCACCACGACCGAAGCATACTTAAGGCTCCGTGAGGACGAAGTCATCGAACGGGTGAACCAACACTTCGTCTTGCGAGCTGCAGCCAAGCGAAATCCCGAGACTGCTCCTGCATACCCATCGCCGTACTCGGCCGCAGACATGACGGAACTTTTTGGAGGTGACGAGTGGCAATAGTTCGGGATTATGTTCCTTCACCGCCTGCTCCCGCGCCGACCTCAGAGCCTCAACGCGACCTGCAAGACTCCACGCCACGCCTTTCCCTGGCAGCCCAGGACGAACTGATTGAACGCGCAGAGAGCCTAGCCGGCGCCGACACAGTCACGGTCCGCGGCGTGAGCGTCATCCTGAAGGCGTTGAGTGAATTTGAGGGGCAGACCTGGCAGCAGCGGTGGCAAAACGCCGGCTGCCAAGACCTTGGAGATGACTGGAAAGACCGGCTGGGCAGCCCTTGGAAAGGGATCCGCTTGAACCGGGCAAGATTCGAATCCGCGAATGGAATCGCAGACCTCATAGCCTTGGACGTGATCCGCCCCAGCTACACCTGGCTTCGAGAAGGATCACCAAGGCTCCACCGCATCCGCTTGAACAGGCATCCCGACTTCTTCGCTCAGATGACCGAACATGGGATAGCGCTGAAGGTAAGACCGCCGAACTTCGAAAATGGCCTCGTTGTCATGACGAAGGTGCTGGCGCACACGGGAGTGCCCCTGCCGGAGCTACGTCCGGAACACCTGCTCGAATTCCGGGATTACCAGATCGGGCGGGGCCAGAAACCAGACGGGCTTACCTATGTCTGGACCATGCTCAAAGATCTCAGGATCTTCGACTCCACCACGCCAGGACTATTGCAGGCCGTCGCCGGCAGGCGGCCTTCCGTCCCAGAAATGGTCGACTCGTACGGGATCCGAAGCCAATCGGTGAGGGATATGCTGGTGCGCTACCTCCAGATCAGAGAACCATCGGTGGACTACTCCACCCTTCGCTGGATGGTCTACGAACTGGTCAAGAATTTCTGGCTCGATATCGAAGCCCACAACCCCGAAGCCAACAGTCTGCGCATCAGTTTCGAGGAAGGTCGAGCCTGGCTCAACCGATTCACCCACGGGGCAATCTCGACTAAGCACCGCACATTGTTCATGGTCAGGGGCCTCTACCTGGACATCGCATCATGGGGCACCGAAGACGCCTACTGGGCCCAATGGGCTGCCCCTTCATTCCTGACACGTGAAGACACCTCCGGAGCCACCAAACACAAGCGCCGGACCCAAGCCCGCATTCATCAAAGGATCCGGGACCTGAACCCGCTACTGCCGAAGCTGCTGACCAGCGCCGCCCAGGAACTCAAAGATTCTCAAGCACTCTTGGCCGCAGGAACAGCGGCAGACCAAGGGCAGAAATTCGAACATCAGGGAATCACCTACCAGCGCTGCGAGATGAGGCAGAGAACCACCAACGCACCGCGCGGCTCAGGCCGAGTCTGGGTCGTAGGCGGACCCTATGAACGCCGCTTCGACCTATCGCAGCTCGAAGACAACTGTTTCTGGAGCTGGGCACTGATAAACACGTTGAACGAGACGGGAGTGCGGATCGAGGAACTGGTCGAGATCACCACTCACGCGTTCTCCATCTACCGACTGCCCGAAACCGGGGAGGCGCTTCCCCTACTCCAGATCGTCCCCTCAAAAACCGACAGGGAACGGATACTCCTTATCTCCCCGGAACTCGCCCACGTTTTCGCACTCGTCAAAAAGCGGATCGCCACCGCCGACGGACGCGTGCCCCTGGCAGTCCGCTACGACGAAGCCGAGCGCGTCTACAGCCCGCCCCTTCCGCACCTATTCCAGTTACACACCGGAAGCGAACGCCGAACCATGTCACCCGCCTGGGTCAGGATCGCCATCAAGGACGCCGTCCGCAGGGCCGGCATCAAGGACGAGAACGGCGACGACTACAAATTCACACCCCACGATTTCCGAAGGCTGTTCGCCACCTCAGCCCTGTCCGCAGGACTGCCCATACACATTCTCGCCAAGCTCATGGGCCATCAGAACATCTCCACAACCCAGGGGTACGCAGCCATCCACGACGAGGAAACCCTCCGTCACTTCCGCAGCTTCCTCGACAGGCGCCGGGCACTGCGGCCACCCGATGACTACCTCGAACCCACGGAGGCAGAGATAAGCGAGTTCCACGAACACTTCAAAAAGAGGAAGGTCGAACTCGGAAGCTGCGGACGAGCCTACGGAACCCCGTGCATCCACGAACACGCCTGCATCCGCTGCCCCATGCTCCGGCCCGATCCAACGCAACGGCACCGTCTGGAAGAAATCCTTGAAGCCCTTGAGGGCCGAAGGATCGAAGCTGAGCAACGCGGATGGCTTGGCGAGCTCGAAGGCATCGAAATCAGTCTCAAAGCCGCCCAGGAAAAGCTAAGCCAGATGGTCAGGCAGGTATCGCTCGGAATGCCAGCCGTCCCGTCGTCCTGAATTGGAGACAACTAACCGCAATAGGGAAGTGGTTTGGCGCTGAGATGTTTCACCCGTTTGATGCTGAGGTGTGGGCTAATCAACTTGGGTTGAGCGTTTAAGGCCTGCTCATTTTTGCAGGCTAGGAATCTTCGAGGCGCAACAGCAGGTCAGCATCGTGATTGGCTACGAAGTCCAGGCCCTCACTGATAGCGTGGCGCCGTGCCTCACGATCTACGACTGCCCCGTATCGCGGGACGTAGAAAGCTAGCTCTGCAGACGATTCATCTGCACCTACTTGCGGCGACCGAGGCCGTTTTTGGGGTCCAGGCTTCTGAGTTGCCATGAAAAGAGAGTACCGGTTCGAGGCAGGGTAGGACGGGCCCGTGGGGGCGTAGCCTGTTCTCGTGGCCAGTATTATCAGTCGGCCCCGAGTGGATGGTTCGACCTCGTTCATGGTCCGATGGCGAGACCCTGCGACCCGGCGCCAGGAGGGTTTGACGTTCAGGTCCGAGGTGGAGGCTCTTGGGCTAATGCGCAGCCTGAACGCCCATGGACAGTCCCTAGTCAGCGCACTTCGATCCAGCCGGCAGTGGACCTCGGCCAGACGGGACTGCCCCCGGTTTTGTTGACTCCTTGACCTAGCGAGCTTGTGCTCGTGGAAGGATGTTGACCATGCCCACGGCTTATGGGGCGGAGTTCCGCCAGGATGTTATTGATGTGGCCCGCAAGGGCGAGGCGCCGCTGGCGCAGATTGCGAAGGATTTCGGGCTTTCGGTCACGACGCTCAAGCGCTGGATTGCAATCGCCGACCGTAAAGAATCCGGGGCCGGCCCGGCGGCGACGGAGTCGGCCGAGATGCGGGAGCTGAAGAAGCGGAACCGCCTGTTGGAGCAGGAGAACGAGATTCTGCGCCGGGCCGCGGCCTATCTGGCCAGGGACATCAACCCAAAATGATCTACCCGCTGGTCACGGATCTTGCCGCCGACGGTGTTCCCGTGGCGGTGACCTGCAGGGTGTTGAGATTGAGCAAGCAAGGCTATTACCGGTGGAGGGCCAGCCCGGTCACGGAACGGGACTGGGTCGATGCGCACCTGGTCAACGCCGCCCTGGACATCCACGCCGACGACCCGGCCTTCGGGTACCGGTTCATCGCCGACGAACTCCCCGGGAAGGGCATCACGGCGGGCGAGAACAGGGTCCAGCGCTTGTGCAGGGCCCACGGCATCTGGTCGGTGTTCTCGAAGAAGCGGGGGCTGAACCGGAAGCCGGGGCCACCGGTTCACGACGACCTGGTGGAGCGGGACTTCACCGCCGCCGCGCCGAATGAGCTGTGGCTGACGGACATCACCGAACACCCCACTGCCGAGGGGAAGCTCTACCTCTGCGCCGTGAAAGATGTCTATTCCGGAAGGATCGTCGGCTACTCGATGGACCCGCGGATGAAGTCCTCGCTTGCCGTCGCCGCCTTAGAGAACGCGGTGCGTTCACGCCGCCCCGCAGGAACAGTGGTCCACTCGGACCGCGGGTCCCAGTTCCGCTCCCGACGGTTCGTCGAATCACTCCGCCACCACGGCCTCACAGGATCGATGGGCAGGGTCGGTGCGTGCGCGGACAACGCCGCGATGGAATCGTTCTTCTCGCTGCTGCAAAAGAACGTCCTGAACCGTCAGCAGTGGCTCACCAGGCAGGACCTGCGCCTGGCCATCACGACTTGGATCGAACGGATCTACCACCGCCGGCGACGGCAAAGACGGCTAGGAAAACTCACGCCCATCGAATATGAAACAATCAACCGGACCGCGCTCACAGCGGCCTAAGACCCCGAGTCAACAAAAGCCGGGGCAGTCCCGACTCACCGTCGGCCAAGTGGTTCAAGAACACATTGATCTGCTCGTTCGTCCCTCGGCCGGAACCGTGCGAACGTATCAAAGGATGCTGGACTTGCATATCCAGGGTGCGATCGGCGGAATCCCGGTAGTCATGTTCGGTTACCGGGACATCATGCTGTGGGTGCGGTCCTTGAGCAGAAAAGGGATGGCACCGAAAACAATCCATAACGTGCACGGGTTGCTGTCCGCGGCAATGAAGACGGCCGAGATGCTTCAATACATCTCGCGCAATCCCTGTCGCGGTATCCGGCTACCTCCCATTGAGCGCGCAGAGGACAACATAATGTTCCTCACCCATGCTGAATACAACCTTGTTCTGAGCGGCATGGACCAGCACTACAGACCCTTCATCAACTTCCTGGTGATGACTGGAACCCGCTTCGGTGAGGCAACCGCCCTGACAGTTGCCGATATCGACCTGATGTCCAGGCCTGCCGCAGCGCGAATTAACAAGGCTTGGAAACGCGATGATCAAGCTAAGTACTACCTCGGCCCGACCAAGACGGGGGCGGGTAGGCGCAGCATCGGCCTAAACCCGGCCCTGGTGGATCAACTCATCTCCCCTATGGCGGGCCGGCCAGGAAGTGACCTCCTGTTCACGGCACCGGGCGGCAGCCGCATCGCACAGAAGCCATTCTGGGAGCACTGCTGGCGGCCAGCGGTCCGCTCCGCGCAGGCGAACGGACTGAGCAAATCCCCTCGCATTCACGATCTGAGGCACACCCACGCCTCTTGGCTTATTCAGGACGGGACTATTTCCATGTTTGCCGTCTCCCGCCGGCTTGGTCATGCCTCAACCCGAACAACCGAAGAAATCTATGGGCATCTCATGCCTCAGGCCCTCCAAGACGGTGCCGACGCCATTGAACGATCCATCCAAGGCTTCTTAGTGGAAACCAAACCGGCCGATACCTAAGACGGATCATGTCGAGTAGAACCGACCCAAGGCCTCGAGGACCGGAAGCTCGAGATCGAACAGTGCGGCTGGCAAAGGAAGCTTGAAGGGATAAAAATCAGCCTGAAAGCCGCACGAGGCAAGCTAAATCAAACGGTGAAGGAGGTATCGCTTGCAATGCCTGCTGTCCCCTCACTGTGACAGCAAGAACCGTCGGGGCACCACAGCTACAGCTGTCACCGTGGGCCGATACTGTTTAGTTAGCTGGCGTCATTACGTCGTTTGGAATCATCTGGTTCAACAGGGGGAAGCATGGCAGAAAAAAAGAAGCCCAAGAAAGACTCAGAGGGATCGGAAGCCACGCTTCCGATGACTCCCACCGTGACGATCTACCAAAACCCTGATTACGTCAGTGGCATCCTGCAGCAGTTGTATCGGCAGCCATTGGTGACTGGAGACACGGTGGAAGAAGGCGGCTCGAAGGAGCAGTCCGTAACCCAAAATGTCGAAGGCAGCGGAAATATCAAGGGCAGCGTAGGGTGGTTTGGCTCAGGGGCAGAAGTGGCTGGGAAACTCGCCGCAGCCGCAGGAAATGCCGCCAAGGACGCTACTTCGGGAAAGCGCACGTCGATATGGGAGTACACGCAGGCCTATTACCTGCATGTTGTTCGTGAGTCACTACGAGGCTTCGGGCTTCTGAAGCGGGTCAACAACCTGTCGGAAGCTTCAGAACTTAAGGTCGGAGATTTCGTTGAGTACTCCACCGAGTTCCTTCCTGATCAAATGGCCGTGTTTTTGGATGTGCTTACACCGGAGCTCGTTTCAGCCATCGTGAGACACCAGGTCAAACAGAAGGCTTGGCTAGCTTTCGATGAGGACTGGAGCAACTACGACGCACGCCAGGCCTACTTCGAGAAGACGAATGTGCGAGTTCAGACTCAAACTGAGCTGGCAGAAGCGGTAACACGTGCCGTCCGCACTGACTTCCGCAGCGAAGAAACGAAGGAATTTTTCGGCAGATTGGGCGAAGATGGGGAAGCTGTCACAGCCATCACAATGTGTGATCGATCCCACTTCACGGTTGAAGATACCGACAGGATCTTGGATGGTCGGTTTACTGTCTTGGGCAAAGTAACCGCAGAATTAGATACCGACCGACCCACGCTAGAGAGAAACAAACTGCTCAGTTCGATCCCCGCCGAAAGCATTGACATGCTGATGGGCCAGATGAAGCAGCAGCTTGACTCGGGAATTGAGAAGGCTCAACTAAATGGCGGCGTCGCATTTGATCCCAGGATCTCGGCTCGTGTGGAAGGCGCTTCGTTTAAAGTCGTTCCAGTAGCCATCTATGTATAAGCCCCGGTGCCGTCAGGACACGTAAGGGATCTGGTAGCGACAGTCAGGTGTCATCCGTCTACCACCTTGCCGCTATGCTTGCTCGCATAATTCACGTCCAGAGGAACAAAGCTGCTCCGGAATGCGACACCAGTTTTTCGATCCAACGGCCCGCCGTCTGGGGGAGTTGTAATTGGGAACCGCATGCCCACGACCGCCTCCCCCAGTAGCTGGGGCGGTGTAGGTCCGAGAGGCAGACGCGGGAAGGCTTGAAAAGAGACCTCACGTCCTGAGAAGTGCTTACTCGCTGCTACATGGAATATCGCAGAATGGGCAGTAGTCATCAGCCAGGTCTCCGCCAATAATATTGCGGGGTCGAGACGAAGCGAGGAAACTTCCAATCCCTGCCTTCTTTCCCTGACCTTCGGGGGCCTGGCCAAGTAATCCAAAGTAGTGCCGGCGAAAATATCTGCGGCTTTTTCTCCTGATAGACCACTCAGTGCCACATTGCCATCCAAGTCCGGTGCGTGCGTGGTGAAAGTCAGGCGAAGATCTCCTCGCGCCCGAACAGTCAGGCCATGCTTCACCTTGTTATGGGCGGCGTTGATGTTGATGTCAGACCTCACCAGCAGATTCATAGCATGAACGAGCCAGTCGCCAACAACATTGAGGGCTTGGTCTGCCAAGCCTTGCTCTTCCGTCGGAACTTCAGCCATGAGAGTTTCTGGGAATACCATCCTCCAGAAACTCTCGTGCCCCTGGGGGCTTAGCAAGTGTTCTCGAGCCGTACTGACCAGATCAACGGTTCGGGTAGGTCCCTCCGCTATGGCAGCCCACACGCAAGGAATAGAGCCTTGAGTTGCGGTTCCCACAGTGAGCCCGTGGTAGAGACGCACAAGGGATTCAGCGGCGTGATGGCGAAGTGCAAAGGCATCGATTGCTACCTGCAGCGTCCGATCAGATTGATCGAAGTCCAGCAATCCTGCAAGTGATGTTTGCCCAAGAGCGGCAAGAACATCGACGCCCAGACCTTCATTGTCGCCCGTGACCGTGGACTGGGTGGCTTTGACCAGCGAGTCGATGCGGGACGAGAAGTAACCAAATGGACGGGACTGGAAGTAGCTGTCGTCGAGTTCTCGGGCGCTTGATGCTGTCAAAGAGGGCCCATCGGGAGGAGTAAACACAGTTTGATTCTCCTTGACCCACAACTCTTAAATGCCCTTTGGATAGAGTGTCGGGCCTTCTGCACTACCGCATCCGCTACGCTCCTGCCTCGGCGTCAGAGAACTCGAGCCATGCTCAAGTGGGGGGATAAGGCCACGAGTATCAGTTGACGAGCGTCACTAGTCCGGAGAAGATACACGGCAAGCGAGGTCGAACAGATCATCATCGACAGCGGCGAAAAGACCGAGACGGCCGGATAGACCAAGGTCCTGTGCCGGGCGGCGGATCCCAAATCCCGCCCGGCACAGGCCCCAACTGAATCACCGCACGAAGGTCAGGAACCTTCCAGAAGTCGGGCGGTCCGCCGCCCGGGGCGAACCACAGCAAGCCACTCACCAGCGACGGACCGCCGAATAACGCGCCCCACGTCCTCGCCCATCAGGTGCCGCGCCCCCAGGGAACAGCGACGCTCCCGCCGGCTGCAGCACACGATGAAGACCATTCAGCTAAGCTGAATCCATAAGTTTCCTTTGCCGAGGAGAACGCAGAAAGGCCGGCCTAACCGCCGGCCTTTCTTGTGTCCCCAGGCAAGCCGCAACACAACGCTGCTCAGTAATCAGCCCGGGACGTTCCTGGGATCGTTGCCGTAGCTGTTTTTCGAGCCAATCTGGCCGTCCTGGTTCTTGATGACGTGCTCCACTTTGTCCGCCTGCGCCGCTTCGCGGCCCGCAGCTACCGCTTCTTCCTTGGTGCCGTAGTCGGCACCAAACGCGCGGTCAGAGCCCTCGCGCTTGTTCTTCCACTGGCCGTCTTCGTAGTACGTTTCAATGTCGCCCTGAGCCACTGCATACTCCCTCTGCCGTTCCGATTCCTGCATTTGCTGCCCACATGTGGATAGCGAAAAGCCCCGCAGCACGAGTTCAAGTCGTAAAGCGGGGCCTCCCTGGCAACCACTCCGCCTGATGGGGGACAGGCGGAGAAGCTGACACCAAACTAATAGCAAGCATGCTTACCTTTCAAGTCGGCGCGCCGCTGACCACCGTAGACTGTGCCCAGAAGGCAGGAATTCTTTGGGGGAGAGCATGGCGCAGACGATAGACGCTGACCAGAAACGGCAACTGGCCGACTGGAACAAACGATGCGCGAAACTTTGGCTCAAATATTTCGCCGTCCTGATTCTTCCCGCCATCCTGCTGATGTTCGCGTTCTTCCAGACGCTCTACTACTTCCTGAACGTGACTGGCCCCCTGGTTTCCGGGGAGCTCGCCTACGGCCAGCCCGGATACTACGAATATCAGGCCGCGAAGGACCAGTCCCTGATCATCCTGGCCATCCTCCTCGTCCTCATCGCCGCCAGCTACTACCTCAGCAACCGCTGGTACAAGAAAGCGATCCGCGCCCTCGGCCCGCCGCCCGGCGGGAACGCCAACAAATGGACCCGCTGGTGGGGCTGGTCGCAGGACTCCTAGAAACACGCGCGCGGGGACGTTCCCCATGGCCCACATCATGCGCTGCCGGCGAACCGTCCGTTGTGGTTGATCGTCCTTCAGCAGGGACGACACCTGTTCACACCGCCACTCCAGCCGGGTGCGCACATCACCCCGCCGGGTGAGAGGCTTCTCAGGCACAGGGGGCTGGGACTCTGGCGAACCTGCGGGGATCACCACAGTCGCCGGCGGCGTGACCTGTCGTTTTCACAAGTCGATTGCACAAGCGCCCGCGGAATTCCGGGGTTGTGCAGACGAGTATGGACATTGAAATGTCAGAAGTGCCCTGCACGAAACTGCATTCTGCTCAATACTCCTCTGCACCAACAGTCATCTTTTCGGAGGCCGCCTGCACCAACCTGCAGGAACTACTTCTTTGGTGCCTGGGTCGCTCCTGTTGCCGGGACCCATCGGTAGAGGGTGGGTACGGAGACTCCTAGGGTGTCGGCCACCTCCCGCGGCGGTGTTCCTTGTTTGAGGAGTTTGCGGGCTGAGCGGATCTTGGCATCTGTCATGATGCGTTTGCGGCCGCCGACCCGTCCTTGTTGACGTGCGGCCTGTAGGCCGGCCTGCGTGCGTTCGACCATGAGTTCCCGTTCCATCTGGGCCAGGGACGCCATGACGTTGAAAAAGAAGCGTCCGGAGGCCGTTGTGGTGTCGATGGCATCAGTGAGGCTGACGAATCCTACGCCGCGGTCGTTCAGTCCGCCGGCGAAGTCCAGGAGGTCTTTCACGCTCCGGCCCAGGCGGTCCAGCTTCCACACCACCAGGGTGTCACCGTGGCGCAGGTTGTCCAGAGCCTGGTCGAGGCCGGGGCGTTGGGACTTGGTGCCGCTGATGGTGTCTTTGTAGATCTTGTCGCATCCGGCCTTATTCAGGGCTTCGACCTGCAGGTCCAGGTTCTGGTCCCGGGTGGAGACCCGGGCGTAGCCGATGCGGTGTGTGGCCATAGGGATGTTCTCTTCTCAAAACTCGGTTCGGGGTCTGAGTTCGACTGTACCGTTTTGAGAACTATTTGTGAGAACCGGGGCCCGGGCTGCTCCTTTTTCTTCCTCGCCCCAATTCTCCGGGGCAGGACGTCGCACCACTGCGATGAGCGATCGTCCCCCTGGATTCTCGATTCAAGCTGTTCTTGCAATCCTTCGTTTTCGAGAACAGTCGGCAGCCCGCAGCCCGCCGTTGAGAAACCTCCCCGGGCGTCAACCGTGTCCCCGGCAGGCGCGGGACGACAGCGGCCCGGGCGGTGCAGGCGACTTCTGTGAATGTTGGCGGCAAACGGCGGTGTTTTCTCGACGATGAATGTCACATCGGCGGGTAAGTAGGTCGGAGGCAGTGACCTGATCTCCAGAGTTGCAACGGGACGAGCAAATCACCTCTCCAGACGCGGTATTGCTCTGGGGGGCGGTAGCAGCTAGTCTGGAGACACCAAGTTTTGGTCCTCGAAAGGTAAAAAAATGTCTCCCAGCGAATTTCACCCTGTGCCGGTTCCCGCCGAGGACCTCGAGGCGGTGTACCAGCTGATTGCGGAGCGATCGCGAGCTCGCAGCGCCGTTTCATCTGCTTCCGTGTCCGCCGCAGAAACGCCCCCTCACGAGGGCGTGTCTGAACGGTCCGATGCAAAAGACGAACGGTCCGACGCCAAAGACGAAGTGTGGACGGAAGAGCGACTGGCACGCGTCGCTCAGGGTGACACGATCATCACCCAAGTTCTCACCGACATCATGGACGTCATAGCACGCGACCCTCGTGGCACGCGCGAGTACAACCGGAAGGACCTCGTTGAGGAGACTGGGCACTCTGCGGGTCGCGTCACAAACACGTTCACCAAGCTCACCCCCCACTTCCGGAAGCATTACGAGACCGACTGGTGGCCGATTGTGGTCGATTCGGGTGCCAGCTTAACGCCGGCGCGCTCAGGCGCGCATTACTGGATGACTCCGGCGATCACCGATCGGTGGAAACGAATCCGCAACCTCTGAAATCCCCGAAACGAGGCACCCGAGCAGTTCGATCACTCGGGTGCCTCTGCATGTGACCGAGTGCCCGGGCGGCGCGTGGACGAACAGCCATCGCCAGGAGCCAGCGACGTCCGCCGAGCGGCCCTCTTGTACGGCCAGATCTTCCGCTGTGCAGTCGCCTTTGGGCGCTAACGGCGGCGTCCACCATGTTCGAGTGCCCAGAAAAACTCGGTGCCGCGGCACCGTAGGCACGTCACGTCCTCCCAACGGAGCCTGATATTCCAGCTGCTCAGCCCGCAGGCTGTCTCGCCTTCGTCCGCCCCGCGCAGGACGTCGCGGGGAACCGGCGGCTTTGCGAGGTGCCATGCCTCCCTCATCAGCCGACATGCCGAAGTGCGGCAGCTGCTTCTTTACGGTCGATGGCCTCGGGCAAGAGAATCACCGATCCCGCCGCAAGTTCAAGGCGCTTCGCGAGAGCGGACCTGCGCGCAACCACGTGCACCTGGACGGTGGAGCCCAAACGGCCTACCTGCTCCGCGAACCCGCCATCGCCGGAAACGCAATAGATCCGTCCAAAGCGGCGATCTAGGCCTTCGTCTTCCATGACCGTTTGCAGGGCGATATCTGCGCCATCGGGACCGAATTTGTGAACGATCCTAGCCGAAATACCAGACTGCTTCACCGCGAAAATGTTATGCATGTTCGTTACACCGAACACCACAATATCGAGGGCGCCAAGATTGACCGTAGACGAATAGTGCTCGAACCAATCTTTGATTTCATCGGCACTGCAGCGCGGCGAACCCACCTGGTTCTCAATGTCCACAAGGTGGATTGCACGGCTAATGAACTTCTGCTTTTTACTCATAGCAAACAACGTCCGATCTTTTTAGTGGCAAGACAAACAGGCTTAATTCAATGAGGTGGAAAGGCTGGAATATCCGTAAATCACTCCAACCCAGGTTGATCCGTCTCCCACATTGAAGGCGCGGGATAGAGCCGTAAGCCCCACAAGCAGACGGGTTCCAGAGCCATTCCCCCCCGTCTTCTTACGGAAGAAAGGAAGCGGCCCCTGCATGTGTAAACACGCAAGGACCGCTGTCGGAAAGTTCCGACACTACGAAGAGCAAATCCAGATTGTCCTGACCACGCGCTCATTCGCTGCAAACTACTGCCATAACCAGACGGGTTTCTAGTTAGCGATTCAATAACTCGAAATAGTGACCTTCCGACCGGTGAGATAAATAGTAAATGCGTTATTCGAAATGCGCAACCCCGACTAAAGGTCCCGTTATCGCCCGTAATTACCGGGGATAAAGACAGTGCTTGTTTCATTCTGACGTTCCCTACTTTGGACTGATGGATGTCCATCAGTTTTAGCGAAGGGGCCGGAATACCGCAGTCCGGCGTCGGCGCTTAGGGGGAGTGGTGAAATGGCTGTTTCCGGAGCATGTTGGGGAACGCACGCTTTGTCGGTCGCCCGACAGTTCTGGCGGGGCGGGTGTAGCTCAGCTACTGGCTGTTGGGCGACCAACTGCAAAACCCCAGGAGTCGCCGGGGCTCGGCCCCGTGGAGCGTGGCTGCAGGGGGTCGGGCATCCGATCCCCCATGCGCTTTCGGCCTGGTGGAAACTGCCGGATATATATCCGGCAGTTTTTCGTGGTTGCTCCCCTTCTCTGGTCTCCTGGGCCGTGCCGTGGTGTGCTGCCGGCTGCTTCTCCTGGGCCGCGCCTTGGGCCTGCCCGGCGCAGTTGGCCTCTTGGGTGGGTGGCGTGGTGGGGTCTGGGGGTGGGGGTCGGTGGTGCGACCCCCTGGGGCTGACTGGTCGCATCTTTCCCAGAGCTCAGCATCCTGTTCCCCCAATTGGTTTATACCTAGTAGTGTCCGGCAGACAAAGTTAAGTTCCACACGCAGTGTCTTTGGGCCGCTGGCAAGGGATGCCGGATCCAGGGCATGTGTAGAGGACTTCTGACATCTGTGCAGTCAGCTTCTGAAATCGACACCGTTCCCGTGGCCAAGGAGCGGGGGAATCGCAATTTGCGCGAAGGAATGAGCGGGAAAATTCCCTAGAATACACGGTAAATCCCCTATTCATTCAGTTGAATGATTGCTAGAATTGAAGTAGCAATTCAGCCAGACGAACGAAACTAATCTTGATACGAAACCAGGTGCTGAAAATGACTGCTTCACCCACCGCTTACACGGTCTACACCAAGCCCGACTGCCGCAACTGCGACAAGACGAAGGACTACTTCGACTCCAAGGGCATCACCTACACGGCCGTGGACATCACCGAAGTGCCGGCGGCCCTGGAGTACATCACCGCCGAACTCGGCTACTCCCAAGCGCCCGTCGTCGTGAACAACTCCGATGACCAGGACCACTGGTCCGGCCTGCGCCGCGACAAGCTCGTCGCCGCCTCCATGAACCACACCGCAGTTCTTACCCGCACCAACTAAATCCGCCAGAACGAAACTAAGAGAACAGGACGAAACCAATGTCAGGAGAAACCACCATCACCGTGATCGGCAACCTCACCAACGACCCCGAACTGCGCTTCACACCCTCGGGATCCGCGGTCGCGAACTTCACCATCGCGTCCACGCCCAGGACCTTCGACCGGCAGTCCAACGAGTGGAAGGACGGCGAGACACTTTTCCTCCGGGCCTCCGTATGGCGGGAAGCTGCCGAGAACGTGGCCGAGTCCCTGACCAAGGGCATGCGCCTCATCGTCAGCGGCCGGCTGAAGTCCCGTTCCTACGAAACCAAGGAAGGCGAGAAGCGCACCGTCATCGAGCTCGAAGTCGATGAGATCGGACCCTCCCTCCGGTACGCGAACGTTCCCCGTGGGTTCGCGAAATCTGACGGGTCTAACAGCGGGAACTCAGGCGCAAAGCAGTCTCAGGCCACTCGGGCCCCCGCGGGTAACGAAAGAGATCAGCCTGCCGAAGGGGCCTTCCCTGAAAATGACCCTTGGTTCAAGCCTCAGGGTGAGGCGCGCAACCTGGCGTGAAGCCCCTCTCCACCTGAAGATGAGGAAACCGGCCTTCGATTGCTGGGGCCGGTTTCGACCCATCTGGGCATCGAGCGACAGGCATGCCCGTTCCTTTAAAGGGCAGTTTGTCCGGCGGTTCATACGAGAATCGGGGTACCTTGAAACGCCAGCCATTATTGAGCGCTTTCCGGGGTTGGTGGCGGCCGTCGGTGGACCCGACCATGCTTGCAGCTTGCCCGTTGATTACCCGAAGGCGCCGGAGAGCGCCAGCGTAGTAATTGTCTCTACCGCGCCACTGACGGCTGCGCTGACGGCCGGAGCACCAATACGTGCGGCGAGGGCGTTTAGCTTGCCCGCTTTTTTCACCACGTCCCCGGTATTTGGTGTTTCCTGCTGGGCTGCTACGCGCAGTTCCTCGACTGCCGCAATCAGCTCAGATCGGTTCTCGTCGTCAGCTACTCCCTTTGCCGTGGACTGAACGACGTCGAGCAGCCTGATCGCGTCGTCGACACTCAACCCCTCGGCCTTGGCTTTTGCCCTCGAACCGATGGCAGTAGGACCGTTCGCGGTCTGAATCGTGGTGTTGTATTGCGTCCCGATGTGCTGACCCACAGCTGCATCCACAGCTTGTTTTCTTGGCAACTCGGTCAGCGGAGTCTCTGCAGTCAGGTCGGCAACGACATCGACGAGTTGTGTTCTGATCTGACCTAGAACTCCTGTGAGCATCGAACCTGGAAGTGAGTAAGACATGCTCAGGATCTGCTGGAATGGGCCGAGCGAATCGTTCCAAATGGCTTGAGCATAGGTCAGACCGGTGCTGGAAAAAGAGATCGAGGAGCCCCCGGCGAGACTTTCCAGCTCTTCGATGGGCTGACGGAGTGGAAATGACTCCGGCACGCCCTTCTGGGCCTCTATGGGCAGTTGGAGCCGATTGAACGTCTGGCCTTTGGCCCAGGTATTCCCGCTAATTGAGCTCACCGTTATCGGTGGCGAGGGCAGTACCCGATAGCTGGGGACTTCCGCGTCGTCGTCATACCCGGAGAGCTCGTATCTTGCCCATTGCCTCAATGATTCAGAGCCGGTTTCGGCACCGAGCAGCAAGCACTTGCGCAGGAGCCCGGCGAGAGGTTCTGATTCATCCAGGATTTGCTCCCGCAAGGAGCTGAGCAGAGTGTTGGTCATTTGAAGTCCTTCAACGTGAGGCGCAGTGCATACCAGGCGAATCTACCGGCCACCTCGGACATCAGGTGCCTAGAGCCTGCCCGCTAGTCGGACGGCTGACGGGCATTGGGCTCCAACGAGATCAGTTGGAAGGGACAGGGATGGCTGGGTATCCCGTTTCTATTGGCGACAAGCCGGGGCAAGGCCATGCCTCACCCGGACCGAGGGTCGCCGGAACTCCCGCGCATTCCGCTGCAGGTGTTCCACCGACCTCGGTGGTCCCGGTCCCGCGGCTGATAACGAATTCACCGACGACCGTTTTGCCCGATGCGTCATAAACGGGCATGACGAAGTCCTTGCCCTTGATTGCTTCCTGCCAGGCGATGGCTTCTTCGGGGCTCTTAAACGTCTTGCTGGCGGTTGTTCCGTTGGCATCTTCAAGTTCTGTCCGATAGACATAGCCTCTGGCCCCATTAGTTGCTATGACGGCGACCAGGTCAGGGGTTCCCTTCTCGTTCAGTGCGCCGTAGGTATCTCCGTCGGCGTTAGTTGCCCACTGGGTGATGTCGGTGCTGACGTACCGGGCGCTGAGCTTCCAGCTGGCATCGGGGCTTGTTGTGATGGTGATGCTTTCCTCCCCAGGTGTGAGGGGAATTGTGTATCCGGTCCAGTCCTGGGGGGTTCCTACGTCATCCTGGTCACAGGTGTTACTGGCCCCGCGGGAGTAAGAAAACGTTCCGGGACTCAGGCAGTGCAACTGTATTTCTATGCCCGTGGTGCCTTCCGGGGGCGGACCGAGCTGTACGGTGGCCGTCCCTGTGTGAGTCTCCGTCACCGGGGATGCCAAGGGCGTTACCTGCGTAGATCCCGGGAGTACGAAGAGACCGGCGGCGGTCGCGCCTACACCGCCTAGGAGACCGATGCCGGCGAACACTGCTGTCCCGGCCCAAAGCCTGGTGCGCTTCCGGGCGCGGGTAGGCGCGGCTTTCTCAACTCGTGTAATGAGTTCGGCGCGTAGCGCGTCACTGAACACGTTGTCGACGTGGAGCTGGTTCATGGCCGTTCTCCTTCCAAAACTGGTGTTGGAGCGGTGGGAGGGTTCTGCGCTGATGCATTGCCGTCGAGGGCAGCCCGTAGTCGCTGCCGGGCCCGGTGCATTCGTGATTTCGCTGCGGCTGGTGTCAGGTTAAGGACAGCGGCGGCCGCGGCGATGGTGTGCTCTTCGAAAACAATCAGGCTCACCAGGTGCAGGTCCTCGACGTTCAGCGTGGCAAGAGCTTGCGCAACGTCCTGATCGAGTTGGTTTTGGTATCTGCGGTACGGATCAGCGGTGGGGTCGCCGTCTTCCTGGTTACGTGGCAGTGAGTTCAGGAGCCGTTGGTAGCGGGCAGCAGCGCGGGCGCGGTTACGGGCCATGTTCGTGGTCGTGACCAGTAGCCAGGGAAGGATTGATCCTTCGACCACCCGGACGTGCTTTCGTCGTCGCCAGAGTTCAAGGAATGAGGCGGCCATGATGTCTTCGGCATCGTGGTGGTTTCCACACAGCCGGTATGCGTGGCGGAAGACCCTGTCCCGGTGCCGGTCGTAGAGGGCGCCAAAGGCGTCGCCTTGGCCAAGAAGGCTCTGGCGCCACAGCCCCTCATCCGCAGTTTCTATGCTCCCCATGCCCTTTAGTGTCCGGCAAAGATCAAAAGGTTTCGCAGAATCCAAAAAACTTCAGATTCATGTCCAGAGCCAAATGATGTTCCCACGAAGGTGCCGGCTCAGAGAAGTTCCTTCGCTAAAGCGGTCTACGGGTACAGTGCGAGCGAAGGCCTGGCCTCCGAGCAGTCTGGGCGGAGGGATGCTCAACGATTGGACCTGGGTCTATCCTTCAACGCATGAACGACCATGTGCTCGGGACCCGTGGCTCCTTGTTTGAATTCCGAGGCAAGCGGCCCCTCCTTGAGACAGCACAGTGGGTGACCGGAATCGGGTTAACGGGTGTCGGAGTCGCAATCGCGGTCCTTGGGACGGCCTCCGGTTCCCATCTGTCCATGCCCTTGGGCATTGCGGTGGCAGTCCTGGGCGTCATCGTGCTGTTTCTGTATGCCGTCAAGAGGAACAAGACGCGCAAAGCGTCCGCTCCTGCCCGTGCGGGAAGGCTTTGGACCAAGAGCGTAAGCAGGGAAAAAGCGAACAAATCGATAGCATCTGAGCTTGCTCTCCTGGCAGACCTCTATTCGCGGGGCGCGCTCACCGCGGATGAATTTGTTACTGCCAAGCGCCGCATCCTCGATAGCTAAGTCGCAGCAAGAGAGGTGCTGGTCCGGAAGGGACGGGCACAAGAGACATATGCTCCGGTTGCTCGCTGATTCGTCAGTCCCAGCCTTGGCGGGGTGTTGGGGCTGGAGCGTAAGAGAAGGTTAGGCGTTTCGGAGGTCCGGGTGGGTCAGGATGGCGGAGTAGCGGCTCGCTCCGGTGATGCTCAGGCCGAACATGTCGCAAAGACGCCGGATGTCGCCCCTGCTGGCGTGCAGTTCGTGGAGTATCCGGTCTTCGCGGGCTGCCTGGGCGGTCATGCCCATCGATGTGGTGATCCACTGGACGCCGACTGGGGAGGTATCGTGCGCGGTTCTTCTGCTGATGAATACGTGGGGGTTTGTGGTCAGGGGCCAGCGTTGATCGCGGTAGGCAAGCCAAGCAGTCAGGCGTTCCCGGACCGGCTGGGGGAGCGGGATGACGCGTTCATCCACGTGGAGGCGTCCGTCGCGGATATCGGTCAGTTGTAGTCCCCGTAGTTGGCCCGATCGCAGTCCGTGGAAGGCCGTGATCGCTATGAGTGCTGCCCGGGCGGGGTCCTGGGAGCTGAATGCTTCGCGCAGCGCGGAGTCTGTCAGTGGCATGGGTGGGCGGGTTTCGTGAGTGCCTGTGGGTATGAGTGCGATGGGGTTGAAGAAGGTGACTCGATGGGCCTTGAGGACACGGAACAGGCAGCGCAGACCCTGTCCCATTGTGGAGCGTGCATTCCCGGAGCCGGGAAGGACCTCTCGGACATCTTCTGTCGTGATTTCCCGGAGGGTGGTGTGTCCTGCCGCTGCCCAAGCATGCAGGGCCGGCAGCGACCACCGCGTATACAGGCGGATCGTTTGCTCCGACCGCGGTCTGCTGCGGGGAGGAATGCTGCTGCCCTTGGTCATGACCGCGTACCACTGGCCCAGCTCATGCTGGATTTGTTCAGGGAGCCCGGCGATAGCTGTGTTGAACCACTTGTCCACTGCAGGTTGGCGGTCGTCCTCGAGCACGCCTGCGGCGTCGCAGACTTCCAACAGCCGCAGAGCATTCGTTCCGATTTGCGCCAGCTCAAGGATGTCGGTGGCCCGCAGGGGAGCGCCCGGTGTGTCCTGCAGGCCGAGGGCGACCGACAGTCCACGACGGACTGTTTTGGTCGCCGTCACGCCCCATCCGTGCTTTCCGGCATAGGCGATGACAAACTCATCCAGGAAGGCCGCCATCGCCAGGTCGGCGGGGGCCGGGAATCCGTGGGTCCGTCCTCGCTGCAGGTCCCTCGCTGTTGCGGGGAACAGTGCCAGTTGGCGGTGGGCTACCGGCGTGAATGCCAGTGCCGATCCCATTACCGGCTGTTCCTGGCGGCGACGCCGGGTCCCACGTCGCTGTCCTTTGCTGGCGTGGCGGAGGTTGGCAAGGAACAGCTGCTGGCCGTGACGGTTGGCTTCCACCAGAGTGGTTCCTCCTTTCCGCCCGCCGGCGGCGAGAAATTGGTGCCAGCAAAGCCTGCAGCCCTGATCCTCATTGACTGCGGTGACAACATTGCATGCCCTGCAGATTCCCTCCGGGTATTTCGCTCGCCAGCACTTGCACGCCCCGCAAAGCCAGCCGTTGATCCGGCCCACACCCCAGGCATGGCAGTCCCTGCACGCCGCCACGGTTTGTGGGGCGCTGTGGTGGCATTGATCGCACAGCCCGGCGGAGTAGTACCCTTCGGTGCGTCCGCATCGTCGACACGGCGGCGGGACGACCGGGCCTCCGGGCATGCACTCGTGACAGAACTTCGTCCTGCGCGGATAACTCCACGCAATCGGCCTCAAGCCACAGGCGGTGCACGGGCGGGGGCGACTGGAGCCTCTCACGCTGGCGGCTTGGAACGGTTGCGACCGAGCCGGGGAATCACGGCCGGGCCTGAACCGGTGGATGATGCTTCGGCCGGCTTCGGTCGGGCAGCTTCCACCTTTTCTGGCTCGCAAATCAGCAGGTTCGTTGGTGAGCAATTCAGCACAGCGCAGATGACGTCAAGGTCTTCGAGTCGGATCGTGGTCGGAGTTCCGGTCCACAGCCCGGACATCTTGCCCGTGCTGATCTCAAGTCCGGCTTCGGCCAGCAGACGACGGAGCTCGGTCGATTTCCAGATTCCCCGCTCAGCGGCGACCATTCGTAGGTTCCAGCGCATCTTGTCACTCTCCTGTTAGCCGGGCAGCGACGCGTTCATTCGCGACTGCCCAGGCGTGGTCGATGTGGTCGGAATGGACATGGATATAGCGGGTGGTTGTCGAGAGCCACTCGTGTCCGAGCAGTTCCTGGACTGCCTTCAGATCCAGCCCCCGAGCGTAGAGGGACGAGGCGCAATAGTGCCGCAGTCCATGTGGACTTAGCCGCCCCCGCCAAGCTGGCAGCCAACGATCCACCGCGCTGGCCAGGCCCGCCCGCAGCGCATCGTCACCGACCCGCGCGCAGCCGCCCGTGTGCCGGTCGCGCCTTTCGCTCGGAAACAAAGGTGCATCCGGATCCAGGTAGTCATCACCGAACTGGTGGCGCACATCTGTCAGCCACCACTGCAGCAGAACGTCTACCGAGTTGATCGCGGGAACGAGGCGGGGTTTGGCGCCGCGGCCGCGGCTGCCCTTGCCGAAACGGACATGGATCTTGCCGTTCTGCCCAAGGTCCGGGCGCCAGTCCTTAATGTCGAGCATCAAGGTCTCGTTGATACGCAAACCGGCACGGCGCCACAAGGAAGCCGCCAGATAGTCACGGGCTGCAGGCAAATACTTCCTGGCTTCGGGCAGGGCATCACGCCAGCGGGTGAATAGCGTCTCGACTTCGGAGTCGCCGGGCGGGATTCGGGTAGCGACGAACGACGAACTGGACGGGCGATTGAACTCATCGATGGGCTGGATGACGACGTAGCCGGTGAGCGCATGGATATCGCCCTGGTATCTGCCGATCACGAAGTCATAGAACCTGGCCAGCGTGCCGGCCTTGCTTTCCCGGGTGCTCCGGGCCTGCCCGCGTTCATGACGCAAATGTGTCAGGAACCGGTCACCGTCCGAGGGAGAGGCCGTCCAGAGGTACCGGCCAAGGAAGCGGGCGAACTCAAAGATCACCGCGCGCTCCGTCCTGACGAACTGGTCCGTGACGCCCGAACCGATCTGCGCCAGCGCAAATTGGTCGACGAGTTCTTGTTCGAAGTCTTCTTCGTCCTGCGCCGAGCGCAGAGCTTGGCTGAACCCAATGGACCGGACCGCGGCAAGCGCCATCACACAGCCCCCAGTTCAATATTGTTCCGTATCGATCATGAATATCACGGTTTCTCCAGGAATTATGAAAGTATTTCAGACATGCAGAACAAGGGCAAAACAGACGATAGGGGTCAATATCCGCGCGGATTCGGGCCCTCTGGACTCCGCGACGAACTCACGGGATTCGAGACAGCCAAGGTCAACCGCACCCAGCGCAGCAACCAGGGCGGACAGGCCGGCGGCGGCTTCGGTGGCCAGGGGAACGGCAACCAGGCATCGCAGTCGACCCCCCAAGATGACCCGTGGGGGATCCCCGCAGCAACGAGCAATGCTGGCAGCGGATGGGGCAACGGCCCCGACTCCGAACCACCCTTCTAAACCTCCCCAATGTCGGGGCCAGTAGCTACGCTGGCCCCGACAAGTCTCCTCACCCTCGAAGCCCGGAAGTAGAACCAAATGAAGAAGCTGCAAGACGCCGAGCACCAGGCAGGACCGGCCAAGGATGAGGGTCGAAAGTACCTGATCTGGGGTTGCGTGTTGCTGTGCGCTGCACTCCCTTTGGGCCTGCTGACCCAGGGTGGAGCAGTGTTCTTCCTCGGGGCAGCCATGGCAAATTTCGGGCTGACCGTGCTCTCCCGGCAACGGAAAACCCCGAAGCCGGCGGGAAAGGTTTTTGGCTGGCTCCTCGGCGCCGTGGGAGCCGTAGCCATCGTCATAGGCATAGTGGGGTTCAGCAGCGAAATGATCAGCCTTTTTGTGAGCTGATCCGGCCTCGTATCTTTGTTCCGACCTATCTGAAAGGCTAACGCCATGACGCACGCAGATGACCTCCGCGCCTGGGCCAAAGGCATGTACACGATCGAGGCGGCCACGGAGCTGCTGATCCGGGGCTTTGGTGGGAAGTTTGCCGCCCGCGGTAACCCATGGGTGCATACCAGCTCCGAGCCGCAAGGGCCCGGTCAGGTGAGTGCCTGGATCGACTTCGCAGCCATTCCTGAGGAAGCGGGTGTGCTCTCTGGTGGGGAGCGTCGGTTCCTGTTGTTGGCCGCGTCGCTGGCCGAGGATGTGCCGGTGGGTTTGGGTGATGTTGTGCCGGGTCTTGACCGGGAAAACCTTGACCTGGTGCTGGCTGCAATTGCCCATGCGGGCGGCAGCCACGAACACTCCGATGTCCGTTTTAGCGCGGACGGTTCCATGTCACTGGGGAAGGGTTACCTGGACAGCCTGCATCCGTGGCCGCAGGTGCTGCGTGCAGCCAAGTAAGCGCGGGCTGTGGTGATGGCGAAACCAAAGAAGATTGCAGCGTTCACGCCTTACTACACGGAGGACCAGGCGGAACAGGTCCGTGCCGCTTTCCTGGAAGCCGGTAAACCTGAAGAGGGTGACGCGAGCGTTTCGGACTTCATTGTCCGGGCGACGATGCGTGAGGTGAAGCGTCTGCAGCGCAAGTACAACGGCGGCAAGCCGTGGCCGCCGGTGAAGGCCGGGGAGTTGCGCCGCGGGCAGAGAACGATGGATGAGATGCAGCACCGGAATGAGGGCACGTAGCGATGGGAAAGGGGACCGAAGAAATGAACCAGGCAAAGGCGCCGGTGCCGTTCCCGAGGATGCTCACGCTGGATGAGGTTCAGGAGGTCCTGAACCTCGGCAAGCCGCTGGTCTATGCGCTGGTTAAGAGCGGTGAGTTGAGGGCCGCCCAGTTTGGCGGAAGGGGCATCTGGCGGGTACGGGAAGACGACCTGGCGGCCTACATTGAAGCAGCCTACGAGAAGACTGCAGAGCGCATTGCGTCCGGGCAGATTCCGGAAGGTGACGCCCCTGGCGAGAGCTAGACGATCCTGTTCCCAGAATGACTAGAAGGCCGGCACCTACGGGTGCCGGCCTTCGTCGTTTTAGTGGTTGTTTGTGATGCCTGGGATGTGCGGGTGGTGCCGTTGCTTGGATCACGCGGGCCTACGGTACTTGGTGGTGATGAGCGCCGCCCTGCAGCTTGTGGTTGTCACCGCCGGTGACCGGGCTGGAAGTCCCCCGCGCGCTTTAGAAGCCGGCCGCTGGTTGCGGTTCCGTCGCTGCCCAACTTCGCCCTGCTTGGACGGTGTGTGTCGTCCCTGCTGAAAGAAACCTGACCCCCGGGTCGGGTTGGCCGGCGGCGCCGGTCTTGGTCCATGGGGAAGGGGTCCGTTGGTGACTTCAGCGTTCCCAGGCTGTGCACATTCGCCGGTCCCGGCGGTGAGGTTCGCACCTCGGTGTCCTGGCGTTTGTGTGCAGCCGGTCAGGTGGGTCCCGTCGTCCACCTGGGTGCGGGAAAAGCCCGAAGGATGTAGCTTTTGCCGATGCTCCTATGGTCGTCAAAATTATGAAGAGGGGCTCGAACGAAGCTCGGGAGCGAGCTCGGAGAGCTGGACTGTTACCGAAGGGTGAAGCTGCTTTGTCATTGGTTATGGCTGGCGCGGCAAGCGCCTATTGGCCCTAGCCGTGAACGTCAACCTACGTCGGTCGCTTCCTATGTTTCTGCCTACGTCCAACGTAAGTTCGAGGGGAGGCTGCACGGGCATTAGTGCCGTAAACAGGAGGGGTTATGACCAGCACTGAATGGGATCTCGTCAAGATCTCTCTTCCGCCAGAGGGGTGGTTTGAGCTTGAAGACTCTACGTGGGATGCGCTTATTTCAGCGATGGCCGGGGAAGAGAACCTCCTTAGGCGGTTTCACCAGAGCAATGCATTGTCCGAAGACGACCAGAAGATCATTGATGGTTTTATTGATGAGCACTTGACCGCTGCGGGCCTTCCTCCCCGCCCCCGGGGCTTCGAATGGTTTCTGCGGCCGCCTTCGGCACCGTCAAGCCTGCAGGCGCTACATGAAGAACTCAACGAGTTCATACGAAAACACGATCCGCAGGCCTCCCATCCGCGGGAACTATGTGGCCTCGTAAAAGCTTTCCTGCAGCGTCTTTACTCCCGGCAGGACAACGTTTAGCCCAGGGGCATGTTGCACGCACGTTCGCGGCCTGTGGTCGTAATTTGTGGAGCATAGTGCGGTACGCAACTGGTTTGCAGGGGCTATTCCTTGGGGTCAGGGAACGTGTGGCATTGGTTGAGGTGTGGCGCTTTTCATACGCTCTGGTGTCCAGCTTTCTGTCACGTCCGCGCTTGGCGTGCTGACTGTTGAGTCCCCGCTCCGGTTAGTATTCTGGCTCAGCTTCTCGATGATCGCGCCAGCTGCGAGCAGAGATATCAGAGCTGCCGCTAGAACGATGGCAGTAGTCCTGCGTTCTCCTTTGCTGCTTTGATTCATTGTGCTGATCTGCCTGGTTCTTTTTTGAAGTTGCTTCTCGTTAGCCACTCCATAGCTTCTTTCCGTGAGGTGAAGAAGCGTTTTGGACGGGTTGTCTTGTTCATGGCCAAGACGAAGTTGGCGATGACTTTATCTACTGGTGATGCGCCCAAGAGTGCGACGTGTGATGCCTGGCAGGTTCGGCTGAAGACGGCGCGGGCCCCGCGGGTCACCTCGGCCGTTGTGGCCATGTCTACCAGCAGGGGGCGTTCGGCTTGCCCGCATAGCTCGTTGACCATGTGCATGGCGGCCTCGGCGTCACTTGATCGTATGACGGCCTGGCGCGCCCATATCAGCTGGAGAATCCCGTGTTCGTCCATGAACAGTTCAGCTTTGCCTGACCCAACCGACGCCATTACCTGTACCCCCTAGGGCTTGTTGTTCAGCCTAATGTAAATCGATTGGATAAGACTTGCCGCTTTGAGGGGGGTTATTTCTGTGCCCGTTCGGCCGATCCCGCAAGGGGTGTTGCGGGTCAGTCCCGTGATGGGGGTAAGCCTCGCGGTTCGCGCTCCAGGGTGATGGCGCTTCTTGGGGTTGGCTTCTTGGGGTTGGTGTGCCGCGCGGAGGTGACTTTGAGCTGTCCATGGCTGGGGTCAATTCGGGTTATCCACGGCTGGTTTTTTGGGAGCCGTTGGGGTAGCTCCCTCGGTGGTGGTAGCGGTGGATAACCGGTGAGAATTGTCCCCGGTTGTGGACAGGTGCTGTTGGGTGAGCCATTGTCGGTACGTTTGGGCGACGTGGTCGTTTCTGGCTATCCCTCGTTCTATGCGGGAGAGGTTGGAGGGCCACTGGTTGAGTTGTTCGCCGGCTTGCTGCAACGTGACGCCGAGTTGCCGTCTGAGGGGCCGGAGGTCGGTTACGTCGGGTGCTGCAACAGGGCTGAATATTTGGCGGTAGATTTCCCGGGCGATGTAGCGTTTGAGGCAGCGCATGGTTTCTCGTTTGCTCTTGCCGTCGGCCATTCGTTTGGTGACGTAGTTCTGGGTTCGGTGGTCTGATTGCATGCGGGAGAGGACAACGTGGTGGAGGGCGCTGTTGGCTTGGCGGTCACCGCCTTTGCTGAGTCTGTGGCGGTGGGTTTTGCCCGATGATGCGGGCACGGGTGCGGTGCCGGTGAGGGCTGCGAATTGGGCTTCGTTGTTGATCCGTTCTGGATTGTCTCCGACGGTGACCAGGAGTTGGGTGGCGACTTCAACGCCTACGCCTGTCAGTTTGGTCAGCAGTGGTGCGTATGAGTCGAGGATTTCCTGCAGGAGCTCGTCGGTAGACGCGATTTCGGATCGCAGGGATTGATACCGCAAGGCCAGCGTTTTCAATGTCAGCGCGGTGATGTATGCCGTGTCTGCGGCGTGCCCGGAGGGCCGCGAGCGGGCAAGCGCGGTGATCATCGCTGATGTGGGGATGCCGCGGTACTTCGCTCGGAGCGTTTCTGGTGCGGATACGAGCAGGCTCCGGATTTGGTTGATGGCTATTGTGCGCGCCTTCATTGCCGAGGTCCGTGCTGTCCGCAGGATGCGGAGGCATTCCACTGGTCCGTTTTTGGTTTTGGGGGTCGAGATGCCCCGTTCAGCAAGTACCGATTGGGCTGCCTGGTAGGCGTCCAGTGGATCTGACTTTCCCCGGATTCTGCGCTGCTGACGGTTTGGCCGGTTGACCTCGAAGACCTTCAGGTCTTCCTTGGCTAACACGCGGGACAATTCGGCCCCGTAGGAACCTGTCCCTTCGACTCCCACGGCGCTCACCGTGCCGTGGCTGGTGATGAATTGAAGCAGTTTGCTGTAGCCGGCGGCTGTTGCTGGGAACTTTTGATCAGCGATGGGTTTGCCGTATTCGGTGACTACGGCGACGTGGTGGGTGTCGGCGTGGGTGTCCACGCCGACGATGACTTGGGGTAGCTCCTGAACCAATATGGCGACGGCCCTGCTCTTCCTGGTTTTGTGTTTTGCACGTTGGCCAGGCCGGGCAGACAGCACGGTAATGGGACTAAAGCGATTCAGGCTCCTATTAGGTCATGTCCGCCTGGTTCAACGGGCTTGGTGCTGGTCCTGAACCGGTGGACAAATCATGAGAAAGACAGCGTTCGCACGCGTCAGGTGGGCGACGAGTCACGCCGGTTCAGGACCTTTACCATCATTACCGTGGGCGAGGGGTTACTCGGTGTGGGCGCTGGTGGCGTCCGTTATTTCCTTCTCGTCTGAACCGCTTATGCTGTGGAAGTGGAGCTGCTGGAAAGCCTGGATGACGGAAGCTAAAGTGACCGCCTCAGTACCGCCCGACTAGCAGCCGCGCCGGGTCTCACCCATGTCGCACAACCTGCTAACCCAACTGTGTGCAGGGGTCCACCGTGTTCGACGTCACCGGTAGCCCGTCAGCTCCAGTGCCGGTGAAGTAGAGGTCGTCAAAGTCCCCAGCGGTGCAGAGGCTCGCGTACTCCTCGTTGAACGTGCCGTCGTCGTTGGTGACGTACCGGAAACCGCTGCTACCCGTGATCGGAGTCCCGCCCGGAGGGGTATAAGTAACGTTCGACATGACGAGGCTGCCCGGCTCCAGCCCCGTTCCGATGACTCGGTAGCAGGCGTCGCTGTCATCGCGGGGCACGGGAGTTGGGTCGTTGTAGCAACGCTCGAACGTCCGGTCCACCACGACCACCAGAGTGCCCGTCGAGACCGGCGTGGCCTCGCAGGTCGCTGGGCCGTCCTGGGTGGTGCTGGTGGTGTTCGTGCTGGTCGGCGTACCGGACGTTGTTTTTCCCTTGTAGGTCGTGGTGGTTGTCGTGGTGGTGGTGCGTTCCTGGCTGTACGTGCCCGGCAGCCCGCTATCGGTGGTGCATGCCATGCCGTCCTGGGGACCGGGCCCGGTTGTCTGTGTGGTTTCGGTACACGTCGTCATGCCCTTGGCGAAAGTGCAGCCATCAGTCGGGGGCGGTTTGGGCTTGGCGTCGGCGGGAGCCATCACCCCCAGGATCATCAGGCTCGTGGCAATCAGCACAAGGAGCAGACGCTTCATGGTGTTCTCCGATCAGGACCTAACTTTGAATGCGCTACCTCTTGGATGGACCGCTCGTTGTCCTGCGGCACAAGCACGGAATGGGTGAGTCATTAGGAGCGGAGGTTATAAGGCAGCGGAGGCGACTCGTCCCGTGGTGACGAGCAGAATTTTACCAAGAGTTCGGGTCCAGTAATAGAGCCAGCGTCGCGGGTGGGCATCCGCTGGTGGGGTGGGTCCAGGGGGTAAGTCGGCTTAGGCAAAGCAGTGTATTCGCCGCCGTCGCCGATTTGCTGCTGCCGTGCCGAGGTGTTGTCCTCGCTTACGACGATGCGTCGGATACCTGGTCAAGGTCGGTGGCAGATTTCCTACCGCGCGGACGGCCGCTGGCCTTTTTAGATGGCGCGGTGAGGCCGAACCCGCGCAGATCGGATTCGGTCCAGTCAGCGCGGAGAGCGGCCTGGTAGTCCTTCGCGTACTTCTGCTCCGCAGCGGCGAGCAGCTGCGCTGCTTCGGCAAGTTCAACACCACTAGCTGCGGCGGTCTTTACGGCGTTCACTCTTACATCGCGGGCAGCGTCAATTTTTGCGGCCGCTTTGGCGGCAATGTCGTTGATGTCCATGCCTCGACTCTATCGGCTCGGTAGGCACAGACATCCGAAAGCCTGAGGGCGTGCCGCCCGAGGCTCGAAAAACCTTTAAAGCCAACCGTGCGGAGCAAGCTATACATTTACACGGGTGTAACTGACGTGTCGCTCACGGCCCGGTGGCTGTTTGCTTGGCACACTGGTTTGTGTTGTCCCCGGTTTCGGGGTCGCTGCGCTGGGCTTTTTGAACTGCTGGGCCGTTTGAGGGATTGGGGGAGTGCGTGTCTGAAGAGAATGAGAAGCCGCGCTCCAGGCTCTCGAAGCGGCGGCGGGCGAATGCTCCGGCGGGGACGAAGAAGCGGCGCGATGTGTGGGTGACGGCGGAGGAGGAAGCGGCCCTGATCGCGAAGGCTGCCCGGCAGAAGGTCACGGTCCCGAACCTGCTGCTGACCGCTGCTCTGTCGGAAGGCTCGGAGACCCCGACCGAGCGCAGGGCTGCGATGGCTGAACTGATGGCGATCCATACGTTGTTGGCCCGGGTGTCGAACAACGTGAACCAGATCGCCCGGCACGCGAACGCCGGCGACGAGTTCCCCCAGGACGCCAAGGCTGCACTGGCGTATGTGCGTGAGGTTGCGATGCGGATTGACCGGACGATTGAGGGGCTGATGTAGGGAATGATTCCGAACATCACCCGCGGCTCACGGATGTCAGGGCTCATGCTGTACCTGGCCTCGACCGATGTTGATAAGACGAAGAATGCGCACACCGATCCGCATCTGGTGGCCGGGGACGCGGCGATCATGGCCTGGTACGACGACGGCGTCCTGGACAGGGACGACGCGATCGCCATCGCGAAGCATCTGGACCAGCCCCGCAAGGCCTTCGGCGTCGAGGTCTTGCAGAAGGATTTCCGCTGGGACCCGGTCAAGAAAGAACGCGTTCCGAACGGGCACAAGCACGCCGATGTGTGGCACTGCTCCCTGAGCCTTCGCGCCGAAGAAGGAGCGCTGACGGATCAGCAGTGGGGTGACATCGCGAATGACTTCGTCGACGCCATGGGGTTCACCGAGGCCAGCGGAAAGGCCCAGTGCCGGTGGGTAGCGATCAACCACGGCACCAGTGAGAACGGCAACCACCACATCCACGTCGCCGTATCCCTCGTCCGCGAAGACGGCACCAAGGCCTCCACTCACGGCGACTACAAACGCGCACAACAGACCTGCCGGGAACTGGAGACCAAGTACGGGCTCGAAGAGCTCTCCAGTGTGCACGCCACCCGCGGCTACGACCGGGCCGAGAAGGCCACCGCCGTCAGGGATGACCGTGAAATGCACCGGTCCTCCCTGGCCCGGAAGGTGCGCGCCAGCGCCAGCGCGTCAGCCACCGAAGCGGAGTTCGTCCGACGTGCACGGGACACCGGACTGTTGCTCCGGCCGCGCTACGCGAAGAACACCACCGACGTCATCGTTGGCTACTCCGTTGCAGAGCGCCCCAAGCCGGGGGAGCGGCCTATTTGGTTCGGCGGCGGCACGCTCGCGTCGGACCTGAAGCTCGGTGCGTTGCGTGGGGAATGGATGGACTCCCCGCACCTGGCTACCGAGGCCGCGGCGGAATGGAACGCGGCCGCGCGCAACAAACGCAAGGTCTCCAGGACCGGTCCCGAGAACGCAACCCCTTCAGCAGATGTGTGGGTGGAATACACCCGCAATGCAACAGCACTCGCCGACCAGCTGCGCACCATTCCGCGTGACGATCACGCAACCTGGGCGAAAGCAGCGCGTGAGGTTTCCGGTGCCTTTGCAGCCTGGTCGCACCGGCTGGAGGCTACGCCAGGGCCGCTGGCGGCCACAGCTGCCGAACTGTCTCGCACAGCCCAACTGCGGGCACCCCGACAGTACGGCAAACCCGTCGCGCTGCCATCCATTGCCGGCACGGCCATGTTGTTCATGGCAGCGTCGAGCAAGAACAAAACAGCCGCTCAAACAGCACTCATGGTGCAGCTGATCAACACCGCCTTCGCAGTGTACGAAATGCACGCCCAGTCCGGCCGTGCCCGCGAAGCCCAACGCATCCGATCAGTGGTCGAAAACCAGCTCGCCCCGTTCACTGCAACGATGCCCAAGGCCGTCCTTGTAGGAGCAGAGCAACAGCCGGCCGAAGCGGCTGCGGTGCCGCCGAGGGCAGTTGATATTGCCCGCCGCGGCATGGCCCCGGTCCGTCCTGGCTCGGTGGTACCCACGACACCTACACCCGCAACACCAGCGAAGACCTCTCAGCCCAGCCGCGACACCGGGCCGGGACTCGACCGATAAGAATCACACCACTAGTGCAAGGGGAACACCATGAGTGAATCAGACGGCATCGACGACTTTCTCGACAACGGAATGCGGCAATCCCTGATGATCGCCTCACGCATCGCAGAGACGCTGGCCCGCCGCCGGCAGGAAGCCCAGCGACAGCAAGAACACCTGGACTCCCAGGCGGCACACGAAGCCCAGGCCCGCCTTACAGCTGAACGAAGTTCAGCCCGCGCCGTCCTCGCACCCATACAGAAGGAAGAGTGGTGGGACAAGGCACAGCCGGCCGACATCGCCACCGCACACGCCGTCGCTGAAGGCTGGAAAGACCACGACCCCACCGCCCTCGAAGCCTCCGCGAAGATCCGCGAAGAAGTCCTCGCCCGGTACGGTATCGACACCCACGACGTCGGCACGGACACCGCCTACCTTGAATCAGGAATAGCAACTATCGCCACCGAAAAGGCCCGGCTGGACGAGCTGGCACGCAGCCAAGAAGAAGCACGGAAAGCCGCTGCCGAACACGAGAAAGCAGTGCAGCTGATCGCAGCTGCGCAGGCAGAAGAACTTCGAGCCCAGGCGACGAAACTGGCACCTGAAATGGAGCGCCATCAAGTACCCGTGGAGTACCTGGCAAACCCCGAACTGGCCCAGGCCCTTCAGCGCGCTCAGAATGCGAAAACGCCCAAAGCTGCTGCGGCGGCAGACGCTGAGATCAAAGAGCGCCTGTTCCTGATCGGCAGGGATGGCATAAACGGCCCCGACATTGAGCAACTGCGCAAAGAAACCACCGCGAACATCAACGGTGCCGGCGACACGCACTTCCAGGACCCACTGTTCCTGAAAGCAGCCAAGGAGATGCACGAAGCCAAGCTCTTGGCCGAGGGCGGCTTCACAGGCTCTCAAGTGGCGTCAATTGAGCAGCGGTATGAGAGGGCCGAGAAGGAACTCTTCGTTAGGCTGGAAGGCGTCGGTCGAGACATCGAAAACCGCGTCACAGGCAACGACAGCAGCCAACTTAAAGACCAGTCACTCACAGCAGAAACCGCATCAGCTACCGGCTACGGTTCAGCAGAACACCACGCAAAATTCGCGGAAGCCCTGGAGAACACCGGCGCCAACGAAGCCCAGATCCGCGGGCGGCTCACTGCGGCACGCAGCGAAGGAACCCACCCCAGCGCAGCAGTCACCATGGGCAAAGGCGCGGCCAAGGCCAGGAAGAGCCGTGCGGGGGCAGCCGTGGGAGCCGAAAGGTCCAAGGGCGGACCCAGCAGATAAACACAGGAAGACAAAACAGGCGGAGGCGGGGCCGCAGCGCCTTCGTTTCGCATGGTCTACCTGTCGCCAGGGCTTTGCGGTGTTCGTCGTGGTCGGCGGCCACGTGGCCGGCCCTCGCGCCATCCTGGCAGGACCTCATTCAGCAGAGACTCCTTTTCTGAAGACAGCTTGCCTTGGTTGTAGTTGATCCGCTGGGCGTGCAGCCACACGCCCAGGACGCGTTCGTCCGCATCCGGGGTCTTCTGATGACGCGGCCACTCACCCCCGGCGTCCCGGATGTCCTTCACCTGCTGCAAGCGCTGCTGCCACCTGGCCTCGTCCTCGACCTTCCGCTTCGACACCAGGCCCCAACCGGGAATCACATCCAGCCCGTCCCGGACAGCGGGGGAGAGGGTGCCCGCCTGCGCTTCCCTGCGCCGGAGGTAAAGCCACCTGCCCAGCGTCGCCTCCCGGGGTGACTCCGCATGGGCCGATGGCAGCCGGCCGCAGGTGCCGTAGAAGTCGACAACGTCTTGCATCATCGTCAGAAATGCAGTGGACGGTCCCTCAGACTTCGGCAGCGCAGCCGCATGCTCGGCTTCGAGCTCCGGTTCGAGCTTCTTCGCGACCTGCAGGTGATAGCGCACGGTGGTGACGGGAGCTGCGTCCAGCACCGCGATCCTCGAGGGAGGGATACCCCTGCGGTACATGTCCACCCACTCAGGGTGCGGAGCAGCGCGTCGACGGTCCCTCATGCCTGGTGAAACTCAGCCACGGTCATCCCCTAATGTCCTCCTTCAAAATAATCTATAAGGGGATCCCGCGCAGGCTTCCCAACAATAAACACGGCCATCTTGCGACAGACCAGCGGACAGTCACTGGAGAACACCGGCGCAAATCAACCACAGATCCGCGGCTGCCTCGCCGCGGCCCGAAGCGAGGGAGCATGCAAGTACGGCCGCCCGGGCTATAGACGCCGGCAAGGGCAGAACGGGAAGCAACCCGCCATGTCCGTGGCCATCGATAGGATCGAAACCATGACAGATGCCCGTGACCTAGCCCTGCCCAACGGCTACACCGACCTCCTCGGCGAGCTCAAGAACCGCGTACGAGCCGCCCGCATACAGGCACTGCGCACCGTGAATACTCAGCTCATCGAGCTGTACTGGTCCATCGGGAAAACCATTCTGGAACGCCAAGAGATCGAGGAGTGGGGGAGTAAGGTCATGAGCCGGCTGGCCGATGACCTTCGGGCGGAATTCCCTGATATCAAGGGCCTTTCCCGCTCCAACTTGTTCTACATGCGCGGATTCGCCACTGCTTGGCCGGAACCAATTGTCCAACAGGCTGTTGGACAATTGCCTTGGGGTCACATCACGGTGCTGTTGGACAAGCTTGACTCGCCGGAGGCCCGCTCCTGGTACGCCTCCGCGGCGGTTGAATACGGCTGGTCTCGCAACGTCCTGCTGAACATGATCATGAATAAGACCCTGCAACGCACCGGGGCGGCGCCCTCCAACTTTGTCCAACGGCTTGTTGGACCAGACTCAGAACTGGCGCAACAGGTGGCAAAGGACCCCTACAACTTCGAATTCCTCGGCCTCTCAGGCGAAGTAGCCGAACGCGACCTCGAAAACGCCCTCACCAGCAGAATCACGGAAACCCTCCGCGAACTGGGCCCTGGCTTCTCCTTCGTCGGCCGCCAAGTTCACTTCGACGTCGACGGGGACGACTTCTACGTCGATCTCCTGTTCTTCCACATCGAACAATCCCGATACGTCGTCGTCGAACTCAAAACCGGCAAGTTCCAGCCAGAATACGCCGGGAAGCTCAACTTCTACGTCGCCCTCGTCGATGACATGCTCCGCCGGGACCACCACAACGAAACCATCGGCATCCTCATCTGCGGCACCAAAAACGACCGCAGCGTCCGATACAGCCTCGGCCGCTCAACATCTCCCATGGCCGTCGCCGCCTACACCTACGACAAATTGCCCGCAGCGGAACAGAAAGCACTTCCCGACGAGGGACACCTCGTCGCCGCCTTGGAATGGGCCGAACCGGACTCCCAAGTCGCCGAAAGTGCCGAGTAAAGCGCCTACCTGATCGATCCCGCCCAACGTCTGGCTAACGACTTCGAAATCGACCCGCATTGCGGGAAACAGCCTGAATTGTCCAGAGAACTTTGGACAATTCAGCTGTTGTGCGCATCGGGCCGGCAGAGTTGTCGTCGACATCAGCATCCAGGATCGGGCATCCCGTGGGCAAGAGTGGTGGGCAGCATGACCGTCCGGTTGAAATCTAGGACCTTTTCAGCGGAGGGTGCCGAAAGGCTGCTTCGGACCCTATTCTGACGCTCTTATCCTTGCTTCCTGACGTCAGGTTGGGGTGTGCTTCATAACGCCCTGGACCTGCAGGTCAGGAGTCGGTGACGGTCACAGCTCAATTCTCGATTCTCGGCGGATAGTACGAATCTGCCAGCCGTCCTCCCTGCGGTATGTGCGTCCGCCTCTCCCATAGGTGAGGTTGAGCCTGATGAGGCTTTGATCCGAAGCCAGGTCTTCGATTACTCCACGTGCAATGACAGGCCGTCATCGAGGACCTCAATGTCATCACCGGGTCTTATCCCTTTCCAGTCGTACATTCCGAAAGACATTGGTGTGATGAAGCCTTCCTAGACGTTGTCGGCCGCTGCGTGTAATCCACGGCGCTCTGGCACCCGACAGTGATGACGGCCGAGAGGGGTGACTACTTGCGTTTTTCTATCGAATGCAAAGCCAAATCGCGGGCAACAGCTTTCCGGGCTTCCGTACGATTTTCGTGGCCAATAGCGGCCTTGGGAACTTCCTCCCTGTTCCTACTGAAAGGGAGCGGGTAATAGAAGACAACGTCCACGCTTTGCCGACCATGGACCACATCAGGAGGTAGGGGTACCAGATCGAGGGAGTCGTTAGCTTCGACAGGCTGTGGGAAGACACTTGGATACATCACGCCAAGGACAATCACAACACTTTCCGACTGGGAACGTTGCGGCGATCCGCGGGTGGGGAGGGGGTAGCGTTTGTGTTCGTCGCACGGGCGTCCTTCAGCAAAGGGCTTCACTGTTTGTTCCTCTCCCCATTCTCTGAATGGAAGCTGACGCCGCTCTCATAGGCTGCAAGGGAATTTATCGCCCCAGTTGCTTTAGGACGGCGGTTACCCAACAGCCTTACGTTTCGTCAGGTTGGGGTATAACTCAAGCTGGCGGCCACTGGAGCCGTTGCAGCGTTGCGGCATGGTCATGTTTTCGTACGCCCTTTGCCGGTGCGGCTTATGCGACGTTTGCTTCGGTGTTTTGCTCCCGGGCCTTCCGGCGCGACCTGTAGTTGGCGGCTTTGATGCGGTTTCCGCATTCTTCCATGCCGCACCAGATGCGAGTACCACTGCGGGAGCGGTCGATGAAAATCCTGGTGCAGTTTTCGCGTCCGCACTCTTTCAAGTGGGCTGCGTCGGGGCCGGTCAGCAACTTAGCCGGTGCGGCGGCAACGCTTGCCCCCAGTTCGGTGGCGTCCCCGGCCCGGGTTAGCGCTTGGTCTGTACGGGAGCCAGGGACGCCGGTGACCGAAGAGGAGCTACAGCTGATCGCGCATTTTGGTCCAGACTTCGATTTCCGCCCAAAGGCGCTGGACTTTGAGCAACACATGGCCGAATACATTCTCTCCGAGCCGGCCACCTATCCCACACTGGTACTTGCCGCAGCAGACCAAGCACTTAGTTCCTCATCGAAGACATTGCCCCTCAAGGACGTCGCAGAAAACGATGGATGGTTCGTCGTCGTCCCTGAGTAGGCGTTCCACTGTTTCGATTCTGTGGGGCGCACGGCTAGGTGTACTGTCCCGGCAGGTTGATGACACGGGGATTGGTAGGGACCAGTTCACGGTGGTTCCGGCCCCTACTAGTACTCAAGTCTTGTTCGGGGAACTCCTATGCTGTGACTTTCTCATCCTGCTGTGTTGCGGTGAGGTCCTCAACGGCTTTTTGCATATGCCGTTTGATGGCCTGGTGGAGTCCTTTCCGGTCTCCTGCCTCCAGCAAATCGAGGATGTTCTGGTGTTCCTGCACCATGACATCTGTCCGCGGGTAGGACACCTCCAGGTTGAGGATGCACATCCTGGATTCGGCTGCCAGGGTTTCGTAGATCCTGATCAGCCGGGTGTTCCCTGCACCGGCAACGAAGGCGCTGTGGAAGTCCATGTCCAACCGGGTAATGGCCTGCCAGTCGGATACGGCCACCTGTTTTGCCATGTCCCTTATGACTGCCTTTAGGGCATGGCTGGTGTGCCTGAGGGCTTCTTGTCCACCGTCCAGCAGGGCGTCTGCCGAGGTTAGTTCCACGGCTTCACGCACGGCATAGATTTCCCTGACGTCCTCGGTAGCAAGCTCCAGGACGAAGACACCCCGGTTTCGCCGGCTGATTAGGATGCCTTCCTGGCACAAACGCTGCAAGGCTTCACGAACAGGACCCCGCGATGTTCGCAGCTGGGCTGCCACGACCGATTCGTTGATCTGCTCTCCTGGACCAAAGGTGCCTTGGATGATCTGTTCGCGCAGCAGATCGGCGATCAACTGCGCTGTAGGCTTTCCTTCCAGCGCGAACAGTCCTTGCGTTGCCGACATTGACATCCCCTTATCTTTTCGGCGTACTACTACTTTTAGACGGCGATGGCGGTGTATTTGATTTCGAGGAATTCCTCGATGCCGATCTTGCCGCCTTCGCGTCCTAGGCCGGACTGCTTGACGCCGCCAAAAGGCGCCGCGGGGTTGGACACGATGCCGGTGTTCAGCCCGACCATGCCCACTTCCAGTTCCGCGGAGAAGCGTAGGGCCTTGTCCATGTTCTCGGTGAAGACGTAGCCGACCAGGCCCCATTCGGTGTCGTTGGCCAGGCGCAGGACGTGGTCTTCGCTGTCGAAGGCGGTGATGGCTGCTACCGGTCCGAAGATCTCAGTGCTCATCAGTTCGGCATCCAGGGAGACGTCGGTCAGGACGGTGGGGGTGTAAAAGTAGCCGGGGCCTTCGGGGCGGCTTCCGCCGGTCAGGACGCGTGCGCCCTTGGCGACGGCGTCGGCTACCAGGCTTTCCACCTTGTCCAGGCCCTTCTGCTCGATCAGGGGTCCGACGTCGGTTCCGGGCAGGGCACCGTTGCCGACCTTCAGGTCGGAGATCCGCTTGGCGAACTTCTCGCTGAATTCCTCAACGACGGAACGGTGCACGAAGAAGCGGTTCGCTGCGGTGCAGGCCTCGCCCATGTTCCGCATCTTGGCCTTCAGGGCCCCATCGACGGCTTTTTCGATGTCAGCGTCGGCCAGGACGATGAACGGGGCGTTGCCGCCGAGTTCCATCGAGGAGCGCATGACGTTGTCCGCGGCCTGGCGCAGCAGGACCTTGCCCACTCCGGTGGACCCGGTGAAGCTGACCTTGCGCGCGATCCCGCTGCCCATCCAGGTCCCGACCACGGTGGAGGGGGTGGAGGTGGTGACGACGTTCAGGACGCCGTCAGGCAGGCCTGCTTCCCGGAAGATCTGTACCAGGGCCAGGGAGGTCAGCGGGGTCAGTTCGGCGGGTTTGAAGACCATGGTGCAGCCGGCCGCGACGGCCGGGGCGATCTTGCGGGTGCCCATGGCCAGCGGGAAGTTCCACGGAGTGACCAGCACGCACGGACCAACAGGTTCCTTGGTGATCATGATCCGGGTGTTACCGTCCGTGGAGATGGACTGGTCGCCACCGATGCGGACGGCTTCCTCGGAGAACCAGCGCAGCATCTCGGCGCCGTAGGCCACCTCGCCCTTCGCCTCGGCCAGGGGCTTGCCCATCTCCGCGGTCATGATCGCGGCCAGCCGGTCGGTGTTGGCAATGACCAGCTCAAAGGCACGCCGCAGAATGTCGGCACGCTCCCGGGGCGTGGACTTCGCCCACTCCGCCTGGGCGCGGTCCGCAGCCTCAATGGCAGCCTGGGCTTCCTCCTGGCCGCCATCAGCCACATGGGCGATGATTTCATGGGTCGCCGGGTTCTCGACTGGGAACGTGGCGCCGCTGGCCGCCTTCTGCCAGGCGCCATTGATGAACAGTTCCGGGTAAAGACCCGAGGGGTCGAATGTGGTGCTCATATCATGCTTTCAATGATTTGAAGGGAAAAGTGTCCGGAGTGCACCGAGCTCAGCCTTCCGTATGGCCGTGGCAGGGAGCAGGAGGTCATTGGTAGCTTCTCTTGAAACGTTGGGGGCGAACGAAATCGAGGCCGTCGAAGGAGCCCTTTCCGAGGGCTTCGTGGGCGGCAATCTCGCCGAATCCGGTGGCGTTCTTGAAGCCGGCGCCGGAGAAGCCGGTGGCGTAGTAGATCCTGCTGCGTTCGGCCAGCCTGCCCAGCAAGGGGTTGCCGTCCTGGGTGAAGAGGTCGGGAAAGGCATCGGTGCGGACGATGTTCGGGTATAGACCCGGAAAGAACTCGGTGACGGTGTCGACGGTCTCGGTGATCTCCGCGGTAGTCAGGTCCCTGGGCACATTGCCCGCGTCCGGAGTTGGTTTGCCGCGGCCGTCCAGGGTTGCCTTGACGGTTACCCCGTCCACGGCGGGCGCCCCGTACATCGAACGGTCTTCGTATATCCGGATGAAGATGGGGAACTTCTCCGGCGAAAACGCGGCCGGGTCCCGGGCGACAAACCAAGTCAGAATAATCCGGCGTGTTTCCGTCTGCGCTTTCAGGTAGTCGGGTATGAGGTGTTGGGACCAGCCGCCGGAGGCGACGATGACGTTGTCGTAGGTCCAGGTTTTGTTGCCGGAGGTGATGTGGACGCCGTTGGAAGTTTCGGTGATGGTGTTGATGGGGGTGTTGGTGTGGATGGTTGCGCCGTTGGTTTGGGCTGCGGTGATGGCGGCGGTGACTGCGCGGTCGGTGCGCAGGGCGCCGGCGTGGGGGTCGTAGACGGCGATGTCGTCGGGGCGGAGGTTGTGTTGGGGGTAGCGTGCGGCCATTTGTTCGCGGCTGAGGATTTCGTGGTCCGCGCCGTTGGTGTGGGTGGTGTGGAGCAGGGCGGTGAGGTAGGGGCCGTTTTGGGTGCCGATGGACAGTCCGCCGCAGCGGGTGAGGATGTGTTGGCCGGTTTCGGCTTCGAGTTCGGCCCAGAGATCGCGGGAGCGTTCCAGGATGGGGTAGTAGTCGGGGTTGCCGCGGTAGATCATGCGGAAGAGGCGGGTGTCGCCGCCGACGGCGCTGCGGGCGTGGGCGGGTGTGTGGGCTTCGAATCCGGTGACGGAGTCGGTGAGGTGGGAGGCTTGCCAGAGGGCCATGGATCCGATGCTGCCCAGGCCGATGACGGCGAGTTTTCCGTCCATGGTCTACAGCACCTTTTCCAGGAAGGACCGGGTGCGCGGCTCTTGGGGGTTGCTGAGGACTTGGCGGGCGTCGCCGCGTTCGATGACGTAGCCGTCGTCCATGAAGATCAGGGAGTCGGCTACTTCGCGGGCGAAGCCCATTTCGTGGGTGACCACGACCATGGTCATGCCTTTTTTGGCGAGGTCCTTCATGACGGCGAGGACTTCGCCGACTTTTTCGGGGTCCAGGGCGCTGGTGGGTTCGTCGAAGAGCATGATTTCGGGGTCCATGGCCAGGGAGCGGGCGATCGCGACGCGCTGCTGTTGTCCGCCGGAGAGTTGGGCGGGGTAGTAGTCCCCGAACCCGGCCAGGCCGACGCTGGCGAGCAGTTCGTGGGCCCTCTTGGCTGACTCTTTCTTGTCCGCGCGCTTGACCAGGACCGGTCCGGACATGACGTTCTCGAGGGCGGTCATGTTCGGGAAGAGGTTGAACTGCTGGAACACCATGCCAACCCGGGTTCGCTGTTCGGCCAATTTCTTGGGCGGCAGGGCGTGGTAGGCGTGCGCCGTCTCGTAGAAGCCGAAGTCCTCGCCGTTGACTTTCAGCACTCCGGAGTCGACGGTTTCCAGGCCGTTGATGCAGCGCAGGATGGTGGACTTTCCGGAGCCGGACGGGCCGATGATGCAGCAGATTTCACCGCTGGCGATCTCCAGGTTGATGTCCTTCAGGACTGTTTTGGGTCCAAAGGACTTTCGGATTTTCTGGGCGAGAATCGTGCCGTCGTTACTCATCGGGCAGCACCTTCCGGGTCAGTCAGGACAACCGGCTTGGCCTTGCGGGGAAGCCTTGAGGTTGAGCGGGAGTATTTCTGTTCGAGCTTGGACTGCGGGTAGCTCAGCAGCAGGGTCATCACCAGGTACCAGAGGCTGGCCACGATCAGCAGCGGGATGGTTTCGTAGGTGCGGGCATAGATCAGCTGGGCGCTTTGGAGCAGCTCGGCAACACCCAGGACACTGACCAGGGAGGTTCCCTTGAACATGCCGATGACCTGGTTGCCGGTCGCCGGGATGATCGAGGGCATCGCCTGGGGGATGATGACCTTGCGCATCCTCGTCCCGGCGCTCATCCCCAGCGAGTCGGCGGCCTCGATCTGGCCCTTGCCCACGGAGGAGAAGCCGCCGCGGATGATCTCGGCCATGTAGGCGGCCTCGTTGAGCGTCAAGCCCACCAGGGCTGCGGTGATCGGGCCCATGATCGCGTTCGTGTCCACGGCCGTGCCGATGTCGGTGAACGGGATCCCGATTCTCAGGTCCGGGTAGAGCGCGGAGATGTTGAACCAGAAGATCAGCTGCACCAGCACCGGGGTGCCACGGAACAAGGTGATGTAGAGCCCGGCGGCGATGGAAACCGGCTTTACGTGCGAGGAGCGCATGATGGCCAGGGCAAGACCGAGCAGGGTTCCCAGGGCCATGGACGCGACCGTGAGGAAGATGGTGAGCATCAGCCCGCGCAGGATCGACTCGGCAAAGAAGTACTTCGCGACGACGTGCCACTTGAAGTTGGGGTTGGTCAGGACCGAGGAGAGGATCCCGATGCCGACAAGGATGCTGAAGATCCAACCGGCGTACTCGGAACGGGTCCGAAGCCGCAGCCGGGGCTTCAGGGCCGGATCAGTGCTGCCCATGCTTGATCTGCTCCCTTTGTTGAGAGTGGTGGCCATGAAAGGTGCCCCCCTGCTAGTTCAGCTTGGCGTCGGTAATTGCCCCGGACTCCAGGCCCCAGGTCTCCAGCGACTCCTTGTACTCCGGGGTTTCCAGGACTGACTGGATTGCTGCCTGCATGGCCGGGGTCAGCTCCGAGCCCTTCTTGAGACCGATCGCGGACAGGTCGCTCGAGCCGACATTGACCCGGCCCAGGAGGGTGAAGGAGTCCGGCTGCTGCTTCTGTGCCCATCCCAATGACGTGGTGTCATACAGGACGCCGTCGATCCTCTTGGCACTCAGCTGGACGAGGGCTTCCTGGATGTTGGGCAGCGTCACGGCGTTGATCTCCGGCTGTCCCTTGGAGGTGCAGGTCTGCTCGCTCAGGGCCGGGAGGCGCTTGAGCTGGCCGGTGGAGCCCTGGGTGACGGCGATGTTCTTCCCGCAGAGGGTCTCCATGGTGAGGTTCTGCGGGTTGCCCGCGGGCACAGCCACGGAGTTGCCGGCCTTGAAGTAGTCGATCATGTCCAGGACCTTGAGCCGTTCTTCGGTCTTGGCCATCGTGGTGGCGGTGAAGTCGAAGCGGCCGCCGTCCAGGCCCGGGATGATCGTGTCGAACTTGGTGTCCACGAACTTCAGCTTCAGGTCAAGCTTCTTCGCGACCAGGCGGGCGATGTCCGGGTTCAGGCCGATCGGGGTCTGGTTGTCTTCGGCGAGGAAGGTCGTGGGCGGGTAGTGCAGGTCCATGGCGACCGTGAGCTCACCCTTGTCCTTGAACGACTGCGGCACCAGAGCCACTACGGCCGGGTCAGGCTGGACACCCTCAGAGATGTCCCTGGTGTTATTGGTCAGTGACGTTGCTTCCTCAGAAGCCCCGGTACTGGTGGCCGCGCCGCCACAAGCACTCAGGGCCAAAACGACGGCAAGCCCCGCGGCTGCGGTCTGAACTTTTTTGATGGTCTTCATGGTGCTTCCCTTCGAATGGTTTCAGCCGATTTATTCCTGAAGCTGTTACCGTTTCAGGACTTTTGTTCGCATTTACTGGCCCGCCCAATTGGGCGTACCTACAGCGTTGATGTTGCGAGCAAGGCGTGTGATGTGAGTCTCGCTGGCTTCCTATGCAACCCTCTTTCTGTCCAATTGTCAACAGTAGAGCACTGTGTTGCTGGACTGTTGAATTGTTGACAACTGAACATCCAAGATCTTAGAGTCGAATCATCGGGCTTCGGGATCTTCAGCAGGCGCAGAAGCCGTGGAGCTCGGACAAGTCTCAAGTACGGGAGCCAATCTCTGGGCGTCCCGTACAAGATCACGATGAACGGACAAATTATGGCGACCTCAAACTCCCGGCCGGAGTACATCTCTTTTGACATCTACGGCACCCTGATCAACTGGGACAGTGATGCCACTACCCGCCGGCTCCTGGATGGCCGCCTGCCTGAAGAGCAGTGGCCTGCATTCAAGAAGGTGTTCCGCGGTTACCGCTTCGACGAGGTCCTTGAGTACAGGCCTTATGAGCAGATCCTTCAGAACTCGTTTGACCGGGTGTGCAAGTTCTTTGGCATTGGGCCGACCCCGGGTGCGGGCGCAGAGTTCGCTGACATGGTACGCAACTTTGGTGCCCACGATGACGTGCCGGCTCCGCTGAAGCTCATGGGCGACAACTACAAGCTGGTTGCCCTGTCCAACGCGGACGACAGCTTCCTGGAGATCAGCATCCCCAAGCTCGGCGCCGACTTCTACGCCGTGCTGACCGCCGAGCAGGCCCAGGCCTACAAGCCGCGCTACCAGGCCTTCGAGTACATGCTCGACACCCTGAACGCTAAGCCGGAAGACTTCCTGCACATCTCCTCGCACACCCGCTACGACATGCACCCGATGCACGACATGGGCTTCCGCAACCTCTGGGTGCTGGACCGTGGCTATGACCCCATCGGCCCGGGCTACGACCTCAACGTTGCCAAGTCCCTGGACGAGATCAACAAGCACCTCGGCCTTTAAAACCGGTTCTGAGGCGAAAGGTCAACCCGTGAAACTCAACCCCTATTGGCTGGACACTGCCGAACCATCCGGGGACTACCGGCGCACTCCGGTCCCGGAAAACGTTGATGTCGCGATCATCGGCGCCGGCTTTACTGGACTCTCTGCAGCCCTGGAATTTGCCCAGCAGGGCGCCAGCGTTGCTGTTTTCGAGCGTCACACCGTGGGCTGGGGCGCATCCGGCCGTAACGGTGGCATGGCGACCACCGGTTTGGCCATCGGCTTCAGCACCGCGGTCAAACGCTACGGTGAGGCGCGTGCGGTGGAGTACTTCCGCGAGTACAACGATGCGATCGACAGCATCGAGAAGCTCGTCCACGACCACGCTATCGACTGCGACTTCAACCGGCACGGCAAGCTCTCGCTGGCCTTCCACGAGTCGCACAACGACGGCTTCAAGAAGTCTCAGGAACTGCTGGCCAAGCTGGTCGATCACCACGTCACGGTTATCCCCAAGTCCGAGATCCACTCCGAAATCGGTACGGACTTCTACCAGGGCGCCATGATGGACCCGCTGGGTGCGGGCCTGCACGTGGGCAAGTTCGTGCATGGTTTGGCCGGGGCGGCCGGAGCCGCCGGCGCACAGATCTGCGAGGAGGCCGGTGTTACCGAGCTGAAGAAGGTTTCGGGCACGGTGCACGATGTGCACACCACCCGCGGTATCACCCGGGCCAAGCAGGTCCTGGTTGCCACCAGCGGCTACACCGGCGGCGTCACGCCGTGGCTGCAGCGCCGGGTGATCCCGGTGGGCAGCTTCATCATCTGTACCGAGCCGCTGCCGGAAGACGTGATTGACCGCATCCTGCCCAACCGGCGCATGGCTTCGGACAGCAAGATGCTCTGTTACTACTTCCGGATTACGCCGGACAACCGCCTGCTCTTCGGTGGCCGGGCAAGGTTTGCGCTGTCCAGCACGGACTCGGATGTGAAGAGCGCCGAGATCCTGCGCAAGGCCATGCTGGAGCTGTTCCCCTACCTGTCCAACGCCAAGGTGGACTACATCTGGGGCGGCCTGGTAGACCTGTCGATGGACCAGATGGTCCACGCCGGCGTTCATGACGGCCTGTACTACTCCTTGGCTTACAGCGGACATGGCGTGCAGATGGCTGCGCACATGGGCAAGCGGATGGCTCATTACATGGCCGGGGACAAGTCCGCCAACGTCTGGGAAGACCTGAAGAACCCGGCCGTACCGGGCCACTTCGGTCCGCCGTGGTTCCTGCCGTTCATCGGTGCAGCCGCAAAAATCATCGACCGAGTCAAGTAGACAGAGTAAGGCATCATGGTCCCAGAAACAGCCGTGGCTCAAACACGCCCAAAAACCACAGAGGAAACCGCCTACCGGCGGGCACGCTTTGCAGACCTTCCCGGAGGCGCTTTCTTCGAAGGGAAGTGGCAGGGCGCTGAGCTCACGGTGGAGGTCCGGGACCCGGAAGACGGTGTCCTCATCGGCCGGGTGTGCACGTCAACGCCTGAAGATGTGCGGCGTGCCGTCGGGCATATCCACCGCCACCTGCAGGTGGACAATTGGCCGTTGCGTGCCCGGCGGGAGGCACTGGAGGCTGCGGGCCGACTGTTGGGGGAGCAGGCCGAGCGGTTCGCGAACATCATTGCCGCGGAGAGCAGCAAGACCATCACCGAGGCGGAGCGCGAGGTCCGTCGGTGCGTGGAGACCCTGCGGCTTTCCGCGGCAGCCGCGACGGAGCTCGGGGGCCAAACCCTTGGTTTCGAGGACAGCCTGGCCGCGGGCAGCAAGATCGGCTGGTATAGCCGCAAACCGGTGGGCATCGTCGCGGCGATCACTCCCTTCAATGATCCGTTGAACCTGGTGGCGCACAAGCTGGGACCGGCCCTGATCGGCGGCAACGGTGTGGTGCTCAAGCCCTCGACGTGTACCCCGTTGACAGGCCTGGCGTTTGTGCAGCTGCTGCTTGAGGCGGGTGTCCCGTCCGGGCGGATCGCGGCGGTCGTGACCGGCCCCGGCGTGTCCGAAGCGCTGATCACCGACCCGCAGGTGGACCTGATTTCCTTCACCGGCGGACCCTCCACGGCCGAGCGGATCGCCGCGGCGGCCGGGGCGAAGAAGATCCTCTCCGAACTGGGCGGCAACAACGCCACTATTGTCTGCGCCGACGCTGATGCCAAGGCGGCGGCCGAGGCGATCGTGGCCGGCGCGTTCGGGGTGGCGGGGCAGAACTGCCTGTCCGTGCAGCGGGTCTACGTGCACATCTCCTTGTTCGACAGGGTGCTCGAACACGTCACCGCCGGGACCAAGGCGTTGAAGACCGGGTCGAAACTGGACCGGAGCACCGACGTCGGCCCGTTGATTTCCGAGGGAGAGGCGTGCCGGGTCGAGGAGTGGGTGAACGAAGCCACGGCGGCCGGCGCGAATGTACACGCCGGCGGGAAGCGCCGGGGCGCCTACTATGAACCGACCGTGCTGACCGATGTGGCCCCGGAGTGCCGGGTGATCCGTGAGGAAGTGTTCGGACCCGTGGTGGTCATCATGCCGTTCATCGAGGTCCAGGACGCTATCTACGCGGCGAACAACACCGAGTACGGGCTGCAGGCCGGAGTGTTCACCCAGTCTATTGACCTGGCCCTGGCCATCGCCGAGAAACTGCATGTCGGCGCCGTCGTCATCAACGAGACGTCCGACGTACGGATCGATTCCATGCCGTTTGGCGGATTCAAGAAATCCGGTGTGGGCCGCGAAGGCGTACGGTACGCCGTGCACGAAATGACCGAACCCAAGAACACCATCCTCAACCTTGGCGAGCCCCAGCGCTGGCAGCGGTCCGAAGGCCTGACGGAGATTCCATGAGCACGCACAGCATCGCAGTTATTGCCGGGGACGGGATCGGCACCGAAGTCGTCCCGGCAGCGATCGCCTGCCTGGAGCGGATCGCAGAGCTCCATTCCCTGGACCTGGCCTTCACGTTCTTTGATTGGGGCTCGGAGTTCTACCTCCGGCACGGTCGAATGATGCCCGTGGACGGCCTGGAACAGCTGGCTAAGCATGACGCGATCTTCCTTGGCGCGGTGGGCTCACCGGAGGTCCCTGACACCGAATCGTTGTGGGGTCTGCTGATCCCGATCCGCCGGGAGTTCCAGCAGTACATCAACCTCCGCCCGGTCAAGACGCTCGACGGCGTAACCTCGCCGCTGGCGGCGAAGAACCCGATCGACATCCTGATCGTGCGGGAAAACAACGAGGGCGAGTATTCCGAGGTGGGCGGCCGGATGTACCGGGGCCTGCCGCAGGAAACCGCGGTACAGGAAACCGTGTTCACCCGTCTCGGTGTCTCCCGTGCGGCGCGTTTCGCCGCGGCCCTGGCGGCTTCCCGCACGGGGAAGCTGACGTCCGCAACCAAGAGCAACGGCATCATCCACACCATGCCGTTCTGGGACGAGATCGTGGCAGAAACCGCCCGCGACTACCCGGAGGTGACTGTCACCCATGAACTGGTGGACGCCCTGGCCGCGCACCTGGTCCTGAAGCCCTGGACCCTGGACGTCATTGTGGCCTCGAACCTCCTTGGTGACATCCTCTCGGACCTGGGCAGCTCCGTGACCGGGTCCATCGGCTTGGCCCCGAGCGCGAACCTGAACCCGGAGGGGGACTTCCCGTCCCTATTCGAACCCGTCCACGGCTCAGCCCCGGACATCGCAGGGAAGGGACTGGCCAACCCGGTTGGCCAGATCTGGTCCGGCGCGATGATGCTCGAGCACCTCGGCCAACCCGAGGCGGCAGCGCACCTTCAGGCAGCGTTCGAATCCGCGCTACGGGACGGCCACGGCACCCGCGACGTCGGCGGAACCTCCTCGACGACGGAATTCACCGCGGCTGTCATGTCCGCCATTGACACCCTGGCCGGCACCCACGCTGCCGGCACCCACCCTGCCGACAATCAGGCCATAGCCGGACCCTCGGCGTCATGACGCCCGCTGTCGAACGCAAGCGTCCCGTCGTCGCCGCCCTGTACCGGGAGGCTCTTCCGCCACGGATTGCCGAGGTCGAGGAACTCGCTGAGGTCCGGCTGACCAAGGCGCACGGACTCGCGAAGGCCATGGACGGCGCGGACGTGCTGTACCAGTGGCACTCGTTCTCGCCGGCGCTCAAGGAGAACTGGGCTGCCGCCGGCTCCCTGAAATGGGTCCCCGTCTCGGCAGCCGGCGTGAGCCAGCCGATGTTCGATGAACTCATCCGCAGCGACATCACCTAAACAAACTCCCGCGGAGTGCTCAGCCGGGCCATTGCGGAGTTCGCGCTCGGTTTCGTGCTGGACATGGCCAAGGACACCCAAGTTGACTACCTGGTCCTCGCCGCGCCCCTGAGCAACGACACCAGGGGACTGGTCGACGCCGACGTCCTGGCCGCGATGAAACCCACAGCGCGGCTGATCAACGTCGGCCGCGGGGAACTCGTCTACCCGGGGCCCTGACCCAAGCACTGTCATCCGGCTTCATCGCAAAGAAGAGTCGTAAGCCGGGAGTAAGTAGAATGACTCTAAGAGGCGACCGACAACGGCGCCCAATCTCGCCGTAGACCACCACAAAAACAATGCGTGGATCTGTTGTTCCGGTGCTCGGGGTACCGCGCCAGCCTCATCTTGGATTGCGTGCTTTTGGCGGTCGCCTTCTTGCTGTGCCGCGCTCGGCCGCTGAGCCTACGAGCTTTGCAAACTGCAGGTGAAACAGGGAAACGCAAAGTCTCATCGGCAGCCGACTTAAACGGACTAACCGGGGGAAATTGGTCTGGAGCAACGAAGAAGCAGGAGGGAGTGCCTCCCTGTTGGAAGGCACTCCCTACAAAGCTCTTGTCAATCTTTAGGTTTCAGCCGTTGGAGGCCGCGCTTTAGTGCAGCTTTTGAAAGGCCCGGGCCAGTGCCTCTATCAGACGGTCCGCATCCTGCATGGAGAATGGCATGGGCGGTCGGAGTTTGAGGACATTGCCCTGGGCCCCGGACGCTGAGATCAGGATCCGTTCTTGCCGAAGCTGGTTGACGATGCCGGCGGCAGTATCTCCATCAGGGGTTAGCGTGGAGCGATCGGTCACAATGTCGACTCCCACGAACAGGCCGCTTCCGCGGACCTCCGCAACCTGCTCCAGACCCTGGGTAAACTGCTTCAGTTCGGTGAGGATCTTCCCGCCGACCTTGAGGGAATTTTCCATGAGTGATTCTTCGCGGAGCACGTCCAGTACTGCCTGGGCCGCCGCGATGGCAACCGAGTTTCCACCGAAGGTATTGAAGTAGCGGATGTTCTTGCCGAACTCTTCGAGCAACTCGGGCCTGAAGACGGCTGCAGCGATAGGGATGCCGTTGCCCATCGGTTTACCCATGGTCACGATGTCCGGGAGGATTCCATGCCGCTGGAAGCCCCACCATTCCTCCCCCGTGCGTCCAAAGCCGGGCTGGACCTCATCCGCGATGTATAGGCCGCCGGCCGCATGAATTTCTTCGATAATCGGGCGAAGGAAGCCCGCTGGGGCTGCGAAGATGCCGTCGGAGGAGAAGATGCTGTCGGCGATAAAGGCCGCAAGTCCAATGCCGTGCCGTTGCAGATCAGCGATGGCGCTGCGCACTTGACCCCGAAGGTGGTCCTCCAAGGACTTCTTATCCGATGAGTATCGCAGGGCGTCCGGTGCGTCGATAACCCGCACGTTCGCCCCCAAGGGCACTCCTACGCCCAATGATGGCGAGAAGGATGCTACCTCAGCGGTCAGGCCGTGATAGGCGCCGGACGTTACGATGATACCCTGTTGGCCCGTTGCGTACTTTGCCACCCGCATGGCCAGGTCATTGGCTTCGGACCCCGTGCAGGTATACATCACATGGCCAAGCTGGATAGGGAACGTTGAGAGGAGTTGCTCCGAGTAATCCAGGATAGGTTCCTGGATGTAACGGGTGTTGGTGTTCAGTGTCTGCATCTGTTCGTGGACGGCGGCCACCACTCGTGGGTGGGCGTGGCCCACGCAGGGGACGTTGTTGTAGACGTCCAAATACTCGTTTCCATCACGGTCAAACAATGAGACGCCTTTGCCGCGGACTACCTCCACGGGAGTGTCATAGAAAAGCCGGTATCCGGGGCCGAGACTCCTGTCGCGGCGTCGAATGTTCTTTTGCATCTGATCGGGGAGTTCGTTGAGGCGGCCGGGATCAAAGCCGTTCACCATGGGCTTGGATGGCTTGCGGATGATGCTGGTAGAGCTGTCCATTGTTTCTCCTGAAGGCTGATTCATCGGGTTCAGAGTGCGAGGCGCATTTTTGGAGCCGGGCTGGCGGCTGTGGCGGCGAGCCGGTCCCAGTCCGTCTTTGAATGGGAGAGAAGATAATCTCGGGTTTCGGGCAGTTGAGCGGCCCGCCACTGCGTGATCAGGGCTCGTAGGAGGAGCCGGGCCGGCGCCGAAACTGTCAGCGCTTCGACCTCGTGAAGGGGCAGCGGACGGACACCGAGGTAACCATCCATGACGTTCAGTGCACGATTCCAGGGCTCACCCGGATCTGTCCCTAATTGGTTGGCCATAGCAACGCTGAGATCAAACATGACGGGGGTGCGCACTACATCCCCGAAGTCGATAATACCTGTGACGTATTGGGGGGTGTGAGGGCTGACGAGAACGTTGAACGGACTGAAGTCGCCGTGAACAACCTGTGGAGTGAGGGTGTCAAGAAGCGGAACCACTCGCTCGTCGAACTGATCGAAAATGTTCTCGGCCAGGGATCGCTTTTGCTTATCGTCAACATATTCAAGCAGCGGCCGCATCCGGTGGAAATGCTTAAGGTCCCATAGGAGCATGCGGTCGGCACGCGGATGATCGAAGTCCCGCAACGCGATGCCCAGCTGGGCCAAGCTTGAGCCGTATCGCTGGAGTTGATCAGCCGACGGCGCATGATCGGCGAGCAGCTTTCCAGGCATGAAGCGCATCACCCGAAGAACACGATCATAGGGACCATGCGGTACCGGAATGTGGACTTCGGGTTCCCCGACAAGGCTCTTTACAAGACGTTGGACTGGAAGCTCGGGCGCGGAGTGTTCCATATACTCCATGCAGGCCGTCTGCAGGTGGACGATCAGGGGATCCTCATCAGGGGACGACAACTTGACCAGATAGGTGTCCGCACCGTTCAGCAGGCGAAAAGTCTCGTCTTTCTCGGTGGGAATCCTCATGAATGTGCCGTTCAGGCCGTAATACCTTTGAAGGAGCTCCAAGACCTCCTGATCGGGAAGCTGTTTCTGCTCCGCAAGGAGTCCGCTCTCTGCTGCGACCGCGTCAATAAATTCAGCGTCATTACTGACATCCATGTCCTGGCTCCTGCTGTGTAAGGGATGTTCAACTGCTCAACAGTAAACAATCCTACAGGCAAGTGGCGTGCGTGCCAATGTTCCAGCTTCATGAAACCGCGGCTTCGGCTATTGCTTGCCTTGCCGGGCCCGTTCTACCAGCTTCGATCAGGAGGCAGCGTGTCGCGTCGCTATAATCTGTCGGATGACGTCCCGGTTCTCGATGATGGTCTCGGAGACAACCTTTTCCGCGATGACGGGATCACGGGTTTCAAGGGCCGTTACAATGTTTTGGTGCTCGGCTTCCAGTGCTTCCGGATCCTCGTACTCGTGTTTTTCGGTGGAGAGCACGAACATGAAGTACCTGAGTTCGGTGACCAGTTGCTGATAGAACGCCCTTAGTTTCCTGCTTCCAAGAAGGCCAATGAGTGCGCTATGTATCGCAAGGTCTTTTTCGACGATCTTGAAGGGGTCACCGCTTCTCAGAGTCGCCCGGAACTCTTCCATGGCGGCATGTACTTCATCTAAGTTCGTGCTTTCGGATACGCTTCGGGCAGCCGTGGTCTCCAGGTAGTAACGTGCGTTATAGACGTCCATGATTTCTGCGTCGGTGGGGTCCCAAACCACTGCGCCGTGATTCGGGCGATGGCGAATGAGGCCGCCAGCCTGGACTATGCGGACAGCTTCGCGAACGGTGTTTCTTGAAAGTTGCAGGTTGTCGGCGAGGACGCTTTCCCGGAGGCGCTCCCCAGGTGCAAGTCTTCCATTGAGGATCATGGTCGTGAGGCCGTCTGCAACCTGTTGCACAGTAGATGAATGGAAAATCTCGATTCGTTCAACCATTCATACATCCTAACGGCATTGTCGACTATAGGGCAGTTGATCGCGATGGCGTGAGAAGCGAGTGCCTTGGCTTGTCTCCTTGACCTGACGGGCAAGTACTCGTGGTTGTGGCTCTCGGCCATGACTTGAGGCGCTGGATCGTCATCGCGAGCGTAAGGAGACCTTTGGTCGGGGCCGGCAGCGGCGGAGGTGGGGGAGTTGAAGAAGCGGAACCAGTTGTCGGGGCAGGAGAGTAACATTCTGCGTCGGGCGGATACGTATCTGGCAAGGCACCTTAACCCCTATTTCGGCGACAACCGGGGCGGCCCTTCGATGGGACAGTCCCGTCGAGAAAGACTTGGGGTTGTCCGATGAGCAGTAACCCGACGACAGCGGACTACAACAAGGCCTCGGTCCTTGATGCGGTCCTTTCAGAAGCCCCGTTGACGCGCACCCGGTTGATCGAATTGACGCTTTTGAGCCAGGCGACGGTGTCCAGGAAGGTGGATGAGCTTCGTTCGGACGGTTTCGTCGTCGAGCAGGGAAGCGACGCGGTTGTGCGCCGGGGCCGGCCGTCCGCATATCTTGACGTATCCGGCGCGGCAGGGCACATTGTCGGTGTCGGGTCTCCTCCACTTTGCCAAGGGCCGGGGACTGGACCTGGATGGTATCGAAGCGCTCTGGTCCCGGCCCCTGAACGAGGCGTCCCGGGCGGAAGTGGTGGAGGTGCTTACGACGGCGATCGTCACCGCTGTCGGGGCGGTGGCAGTCACGCTGGACCCGGAGTCAGTGTATTTCGCGGGCCGCTTGAGTCCGCTCTTGGAGGAAGTCCTTCCCGAGGCGCGCAGGCGGCTGGCGCGAAGCCTCGCCGTCGTTCCTGAGATCACCGTGGCGCAGCAATTGATTGGACTGTCGGTGGCCCGGGGAGCGGCGTATGCCGGGCTGGCCCTGGCCCAATCCCGGCTCCGGGAAACCATGCTGAGCAGCTCCTGAGTTGGCCTGCTGCCATCCGCTTTGCCGCCTTACCGTTAGCGGCTTCCTGATGTGACCGTTCCGGGGCCATGATGCCCGACTGCCGCGGGGTCGCCGGCCGTGTCGCTGGGCGATCAGGTCATGTTCGAACGCTTCTTGGTCGGCGACCACGTAGAAAGACAAACTGGGGGCGGAGTCGGGGGGGCCTGTTGGGGACGAAGCGGCGAATGAATGTTGCTGTTATCGCTGCGAAGAGTGACAGGAGGAGCCAGGGAGGGAGTGCCGTGATCGACGGTGTGTAGGCGAGTTCGTACAGCGGGGCCAAGGCTGCATTACCGATGACGACTGCGAGTCCTCCTGCGGTGGCGAGCAAACCGTAATAGGCCCCTGTGGGGCGGCCGGCGGCGAACTCCAGTACCAGTCCCATGGCCATGGGCATTACACACATATTCCCGAGGGCAAGACCTGTTACGAGCAGGAGGGCCGGAAAGATGGGGAGACCGCTTGGCGGAGGGATGACCGCCAGGACTGCCATGGAGGCGAAGCCAAGGGACTGCAGGGCAAAGCCGACAGGAAGGGCGATTTCCGATCCGGCTTTGCGCATTAGCCGGGCTATGGGCCATTGAAGGGTGATGGTCAGGACGGATGTGTAGGCAAAGACCACAGCCAACGCACTTGCTCCTGCGCCGCTGCGTTCCAGTTCCACTGGAAGCCCGAAATACAGTTGGTTGGTTGCCAGGAGATTGACGCTGTAGAAGGCCGTGAATCGGACGAACTTTTTCTCCTTGAGGCAGGACCAGAGGCCCGACGCCGGTGAGGAGGCGGTCTTTCCGCCTGCCGTTTCGGGGTCGGCGCGGTCTGGTTTTGGCAGGAAGAACAGGAAGACTGCAGCCATCACGGCAAAGACCCCTGCCCCGACCAGCAGTGCGGTATCAAAAGCGGTTTTGAGTAGAAGCGTTGCCAAAAGCGGACCTACAACAGTACCTACCTCGCTGCAGACCACGAGCAGGGAAAAGAGTGTGGATCCCTGGTTTTTCCGTAAGGCGGCTCTGTGCGCGTCGTCTTCCGGTCTGGTGCCTTTCTGGAGGGCGCGGTGCTCGGCGGCAGCGGCCACGAGACTTTGCATCGCGGGCGCGAAGAGTGCGCCGCCGATGCCAGTCACAACGGCTCCAAACAGGAAGAGCGGGAAATCGGATGCCAACGCCAGAAGCAGAAAGCCCGCTACCCGTACCAGGCAACCCGCAATCATTGACTGCCGTGCTCCCCATCGGTCCGAAAGCGCCCCGCCGAAGAGAAACAATCCTTGCTGTGCAAATGTGCGCGCGCCAAGAACGATCCCGATTGCCAACGTTCCCATGCCGAAGTCGTCCCGCATGACGCCTGCGAGAAACGGCACCACGGAGTAGAAGCCGATGTGGAAAATCAACTGGCTGGCCAGCAACAGTTGCGGGGCGGGTCCAGTGCTGCCCGGACGTTTACGTGCCATGGGAGTAAGGATGCCCTGCACAGAGATGGGCAACTTGTGCGGGTTGGAGGGGCCGAGTCGCGCGGCCTTGCAGGAGGAAGAACAGGCGGGCTGTTTCTTCTACTTCTTCAACTGCGTCCACGGCCTGCGCCAGGGAAGGCGCGGATACGATCGGTCCGTGGTTGGCCAGCAGCAGGGCCCGGCTTGATGCTGCCGCTTTTTCGGCGGTCTCGCCCAGGCCCTGGTCTCCGGGTGCGAAATAGGGCAACCGGACCAGCCGCCCGACTCTCATGACGAAATAGGCCGTCAGGGGCGGCAGAACGTCATCATCGTCCACGTCGTCCAGGCACGAAAGCGCTGTAGCGTATGTGGAATGCAGATGGGCCACGGCTTGGTCCTGCAGTCGCGCCCGGTACATCGCCAAGTGCAGGAATGCCTCCTTGGACGGGGCTGCGCCGGCTACATGTTCGCCGGTGTCGGAAACCATTGCGAGATCGTCTGTTCTGAGTTCACCGAGAGAGGCGTTGGTGGGGGTGATCAGCATCCCGCCTGCCACACGCGCACTCAGGTTTCCGGATGTCCCCCTGGTGAGGCCTCGTTGGTGCAAGGACCTGGCCAGTCGGACGAGTTCGTTGCGGGTGTCCTTGGCGGTCACCGGTCGTGGTCCCATGCGTCGAGGAAGAGCCTCGGGCTTCCGAGGTTTCCGGACTTGAGCAGGATGGACAGCCCGGGTTCGGTTTCGGTTGTCAGCCATGGCACACCGGGGGTGACCTCCCTGCCGACACGGGCTGTGGTGATTCCGAGGCGGCGGACGACAGCGCCGGAGGTTTCTCCGCCGGCGACAATCAGTTGCCGGCAGCCCAGGCCGATGAGTCCTTCGGCGATTGTGGAGAGGCTCTCCTCGGTCATTTCGGCAGCCCGGGCCCTCCCGAGCTGCCTTTGCGCCCTCGCTACTTCCTCCGGCGACACGGTGGAATGGATCAGGACCGGGCCGTCCGCAATGTTCTCCCGGGCGAACTCCAGCGCTTCGGCGACCAGGTCCCGTCCTTCAGCGATGGCGACAGGGTCGACGAGGAAGCAGGGGCGGAACTGGCGGAACGTCTCGATTTGGGCTCTTGTCATCTCCGAGCAGCTGCCGGCGACGATCGCGGCCGGCCCCGTTGGCCGGGTAGCGTGCATCGGTTCTGCTTGCACGCGGGATCCGTGGGCAGCCGCCAGCCCGCCAATCAGCCCTGATCCCCCGGTGACAAGCGGATAATCGAGCAGTGCAGCGCCCAGCACTGCCAGATGACGGTCATTGAGGGTGTCAACGACGGCGTACCCGGTAGCCGCAGCGCTCAGCCCCTGGAGATGCGCTTGGACTTCAGCCGCGCCGGCTTCGATTGCGGTGTAGTCGACGCGACCCACGAGGGTCTTGGTCTGCGCCTGAAGCAGCCTCGGCACGTTCGAGTCGGACATCGGGGTCAGTGGGTGGTGCCGCATGGAAGATTCCTGCAGGAGGTCCATGCCGGCGAACAGCACACCGTTGTAAACGGTCCGCCCCAGTGCCGGCGTACCCGGAGCGACCACTGTGACCTGGCCGTCAGGGACGAACTCGTTGCGCAAGGCGTCTGCGACAGGGCCGATGTTTCCCTCGGGAGTCGAGTCGAACGTCGAGCAGTACTTGAAGTAGAGCTGCTGAACTCCCCGCGACTTGAGGGCGTGCGCCGCTGCCAGAGACCGCTCCACAGCTTCTGCGGCGGGCACGCTGCGGGTCTTCAGGGAAACGACGATGCAGTCGATGTCGTGCAGCTGCATGGACGGCTCAGGGATGCCGAAGGTCTGGACCACACGCATCCCGGCGCGCACAAGAGTGCCGGCCACGTCGGAGGCACCTGTGTAATCATCGGCGATAACTCCCAGCCACGGGACAGTGGCTTTCGTTCGGGTGTTTGGCATGGCTGGAATCCTTCTCGAGATTAGACGCGGTTCTTATGAGTCTTTGGAGGGGAAGATCGTGCTGAGCTGGGTCATGCCGGAGTCAGGCGAAGCAAGGACGATCGGTCCGCCAGGCTGCTCTTGGGTGTGCTTGACGACCCGGGCCATGGACGCTTGGGCGAGAACGACGACATCGCACTCCGCCGCCAGTTCCAAGAATGCGGCGAGCACCAGCGTGTCATGCAGCTCCCGGTCACCTGCGCGCAGGGCGGAGAAAGCGCCATCCACCTTTCTGGCGGTGATAGCGGGCGTCATGTTCTGCCTGGTGGCTGCGGCTTGGACGAGCCGGGTAGTGGGTCCAAGGGTGGCAGATACGGTTGCGAGCACGCCGATCCTGGCGCCGGATGCGACAGCGAGGTCAGCCATTGGAGTGTCGATGCGAAGGACAGGGATGGACACAAAGTCCCGGGCAGCGGTCGCCGCTTCACCGATGGAGGAGCAGCTCACCAACAATGCCCGGGCACCTGATTCTTCGGCGTAGCGGGCGTAGTTGACCAGCCGCCGTCGAACATGTCTTGGTGTGGTTCCCCTTTCAATGGTGTCGTGGAGCAATGACTCGTCCACGTAGTGCAGGACACGGAGGCCGGGAACCATGTTCTGGGCCCGGGCTTCCATGTCCGTCACCAGGCCGGGGACCGTGTGCAGCATTGCAAGCACAGTAGTGTTGTTCATCTCCAGGCCTGCTTCCCGGGGCGTGCTGCGGCGTGAACCGCCGGTGCTGCGGCAAGGCCGACACGGCGAGTGTTGTTCATCGTTGAGTCTTTCGCTTGTTGAATACGGTTTGTCCCTGTTCCGGGCTTGCCTCGCAAAGCGCTATCGTCCGCTTTGGTTCCGGTCAGATCAGCGTACGAAACAAGAAGAACTTGAATAACTACACGCCAGGCAACGCAATGTTTCCTTGCGCGAAAGAAGTGTCAATCCGTCGATGATCAAACGATCAAGTCACACGAGTGATCCGCCGTCGCGGGCGCCCGTGCTGATACGGAAAGAGGGGCTCTCCTTCCTGCTGTGCCGGCGGGGGAAGCGCGTAAATATGCGGTTGCCGACTGCAGCGAGGCGCCTGGCAGATCCCACCTCTGCTTCTTTCGTTTTTAGAAAAAGTGCCTTGCCCAATGGGTCCCTAATCAGCTTCTTCTTGTCACGTACGCTAGCAAATCCGAAGAGAATGCCCTTCAGATGCCGACCCCGAGGCGGGACAACGGCATTCATCAAGGGAAAGATGAGAAGGAGAAGCTATGGTCAAGGCCACCGTTATGAGCGACGCAACAACAGCAGATCCGGGGGAGCACACTCCCAAGGAGAATTCGGTTACGCCCGGCCAGACGGATGTGTCTTTCCGCCTTTGGGCCAGGGACGACTTCAAAGTGGGTATTTGGGAGGCAACTCCGGGAGTGTCCAAAACCGTCCGGCAGAATGACGAAATTTGCCAGATTCTGAGTGGGTCCGCAACCATCACTGAAGCGGACGGAACGAGCTTTGACATCGGTCCAGGTACTCTGTTCGTGATGCCGGCCGGCTGGGAAGGGGTGTGGACTATCCACGAAACCGTGCGCAAGATGTGGGTTGTCAAGGATGTTCCGGCGACGACCGACTAACCCAATTACGCGCAGACTAACTCGATTCGGCAAACGTCAGCGCCACCGCCGCGGTCACGGTTTGTCGCCGCGTCTGAGGTGAAAGAGTGCCCCGGGACAGCAGCAGCTGTCCCGGGGCACCCTGCAAGCCGGCCAGGCCGAAACTTGCCCCCAGTTCTGAATCATGGCTGCTTCCTTCTAGCTGTCGCACTTCATCAGTGCGGCCCTTCAAATATGCCTGGCGGCGCCGGCAGGATGATGCGGGCGAACAGGCTGCGCAGGCCCGCAATGTCCCCGAACACACTACGACGACGGGCCTGGGGTGGGCGGGTTCTAACGGTCGTTGAGTGCCGGCTCCCGTCGCCAGGTGGCACGATGCCGTGCTCGTTGACGTGTGCCTATGAACCTATCCTCGCTGCGAGGCCTTGTCGCAGGTGCTCAATGGCCGCGACGATCCGGCGGGGTGTCTTAGCCACGGCGGGGTAGAGGGCATAGATGTCGGCGCTGGGCGTCGGGACATCAGCAAGGACCTGCTGCAGGACCCCCTGCTGGATCAATGGGTTGACGTGCCAGGTGGAGCGCATGATCAGGCCGAGGCCCTGGACGCACCAGTCGGTCACGACATCCCCGTCATCACTGATCATGCTGCCCTTGACGTCGACATACTCATGCCCCTTCTCGCCGAAGCGCCACAGCGAGTAGTCGGCGTTGTTTTCACGCAGGACGATGCAGTTGTGCCGTTCCAGGTCCCTGATGTTCTTCAACGGCGATGCACCCTCAATGTAGCTGGGCGCCGCACACACGATCCTCCGGTTCCGCGCCAGGAGTTTTGCCTTGAGCCTGGAGTCCGACAGTCCTCCGACCCGGATGGCGATGTCGAAGCTCGTACCCGAGATGTTCAAAGGCAGTGGTGAGAGCTCCAAATCGATCTGGATCAAAGGATGTTGCCGGACGAACTCACCCAGCAGCGGCGCAATGTGCTTTCGACCGATTCCCAGGCTCGAATGGACACTGATCCGTCCCTTCAGCTCTCCATGCTGCAATGACAGGGCGTCTTCAAGATCAGTTTTTTGCTGCAGGATTGCCAGGGCGCCGGTCGCGTAACGCTCCCCTTCTTCGGTGAGGGTCAGCCTCCGGGTGCTGCGGCGGACCAGCGCCACCCCCAGGCGCGACTCGAGCGCGGCCAGACGTTTGCTTACCGCCGACACCGACTTACCCCAACCCCTGGCCGCTTCAGTAAGGCTCTGGGAACGGGCTACCTGTTCGAAGAACTCCAAATCATCAATCGATGTGAGATCCATCCTGCTTCTTTCGTTTTCAGCAATAATGCGTTGCCTTACAGGCCCTTAATCATTATTTTATTGTGTCGTACGCTGGTCGGACTGGAAGCACAGCCGACGATATGCCATCCAGAGGCAGACCGGGGACCGGACAGCGGCTTGCGATAAGGGAAGCAAGGTAGAAGCGTGACTGCACTCGAAACAGACGTTGTCATCGTCGGAGTTGGCTCTGTTGGAAGCATGGCCGGTTGGCAACTCGCCTCCCGTGGCCAGAGGGTCATTGGAATAGACCGGTTTTCGATTCCGGGCCCCTTTTCTGCCTACACGGGCGAATCGCGCCTCTTCCGCAAGGTCTACGCGGAAGGCGGGCATTACACACCCCTTCTGCAGAGGTCACAGGATGTGTGGCGGGATCTGGAGAAAATCACCGGCATTCGGCTGCTCAACACCACAGGTGCTGTCACGATATACGACGAGCACAATCCTCGGCTGGCATCGCTCCTCGCAGCCGGGAAAGACAATGGCCTTGACTACGAATTTCTCCGGGGCGACGAGGCCGGGGCCAAGTACCCCGAACACGTAATCAGGGACACCGATGTCACAATCTTCGACCCTGAGGGTGGCTACCTGACTTCCGAGAGAGCCGTGGCCGCCGCACTGCGCGAGGCTACCCGTCTAGGTGCTCAGTTACTGGGAAACCGGAAGGCGCAGAGCGTTGAACCCTACGGTGACCGGTATATCGTGCGGACCGATCAGGAAGACATCATCGCCTCCCGGGTGATCATCTCGCAGGGCAATGGTGCGGGAGCTGTGTGCAAGGAACTCGGTGTTCACCTTTCCGTTCTGCCACAGATCCTGACGTGGTTCCCCGTCGCGGATCCGGCGGCTTTCTGCAGGGAAGACATGCCGGTCTTCCTCAGGAGGGCGGAGGAAGCCGGAAGGTCGGACAACGCCCAGTTCTACGGGTTCCCGAGCGCCGACGGTTGGACGGTGAAAGTTGTCGCGAGCAGGTTCCTGGACGAGGTCGAGTCCATGGAGAAGCCTCCTACTTGGGATCCGCAGCATTTGGACACCATCCGGTCCTGGGTCCGGGAATTCATGCCGGGACTGATTCCGGACCCGGTGCGCGTTGCCACGTGCGCGGACGGTCATTTACCTGATACCACCGCGCTGTTCGGCGCTGTTCCCGGGATGGAAGGCGTCGTCGTGGCGGCCGGCTTCTCCGGCCATGGCTTCAAGATGGCTTCCGCACTGGGAGCCATTGCCGCCGACCTCCTGCTGGACGGAAAAACGACCACCGACCTCAGTTTCATGAACCCGGCACGGTTCCTCGGACCGGATACACGGCTCACGTCACTGGCTCTGAGCTAAGAGGTACCGATCCTTCACCCAAAGGCGATCGCCCATGTCGCCAAATAAACAAATAGCAACCAGAAAAATACAAACAACCAGGAACGGACAAATCATGGCAGACACGAACTTCCGGCCCAAGTACATCTCTTACGATGTCTACGGCACGCTCATCAACTTCACCATCTATCCAACCACCCAGCGCCTGCTCGACGGCCGCATCCCGGACGAGCAGTGGCTGGCCTTCAAAAAGATCTTCCGGGCATACCGGTTTGACGAGGTCAATGGCAACTACAAGCCTTACGAGCAGATCCTTCAGGATGCCTTTGACCGCGCATGCAAGCGGTTCGGCATCGGGCCAACCCCTGGTGCCGGCGCAGAGCTCGCAGAGGCAGTACGCAACGCCGTTGCCCACGAGGACGTGCCGGCCGCGCTGAAGCTCCAGGGCGACAACTACAAGCTGGTCGCATTGTCGAACGCGGACAACAGCTTCCTGGACATCAGCATTCCCAAGCTCGGCGCCGAGTGGCACGCCGTGTTTACTGCTGAGCAGGCCCAGGCCTACAAGCCGCGCCTCCAGGCGTTCGAGTACATGCTGGACAGTCTGAACGCCAAGCCCGAAGACTTCCTGCATGTTTCCTCGCACCCGCTGTACGACCACATTCCGATGTACAACCTGGGTTTCCGGGACCTGGTGATGCTCGATCGTGGCGCTGAACCCTTCGCCCCGGGCTACAACATCTTCACTGTTAAGTCCCTGGACGAGCTGAACAAGCACCTCGGTCTCTAACCCCGGGTCCGATGCGAAAGGCCACACCTTTAAACGAAAGCCGTATGCGGCGTCACGTCCCGATCAACCATTTCACTCAAGGCGTTCAAACGCTGGCACGGTGACTATGTACTTCCAAGAAGCCCGCCAACAACAGCTGGCAGGCTTCTTGGAAGACAAGGAACTCCGCCTGTTCTTGCGGCCGTTCTCCTGATCATCAGGGCGGGGCGGGCATTCTCGCAACTACTTGACTCTTGTTTCTTAAAGGCCGATAACGGATATTCCGTTAACCTGCCTCGGTCGGCCAAACCCGTGCCTGCTGGCGGCCGGAATTGATGGCGACTCTGATCCGTCCATGGCTGGGGTCAATTCAGGTTATCCACGGCTGGAAGTAGGAGCCGTTGGGGAAGCTCCATGGCAGCAGTAGCGGTGGATAACCTATGAGAATTGTCCCCGGCTGTGGGCAGGCGGACCTGACTTCTCGTTCAAACGTCGACCTGTTCGCAGGACCAGGCAAGGAGCCGTGTGTCAGCTTCGGGTGTAGGTCTGGGGTGACAGGCGGCAAGCCTGACGGCGATAGGTGAAAGTTCTTGCGTCAGCGGGGCAGGAGCAGGCGGATTTGGGTCTTGATGTCCTGGACAATCTCCTCGGTGCCAAGAGTGGGATTCGCACTCATTGCCATGCTGAGGAACATGACGGCCGAGAAAATGCGTGCGGTTGTTGCGGCATCATCGGCACTGACAAGTTCATTCCGGCCCAGAACGGCAGCGATAGCCTCCTCGGTCTGCGCGACGATGGAAAGAGCTTCACTGTGGTGGGGCTCCGTCGGGTCGCCGAAGACCATCTCGCGCAGGTAGGTGCGCCCATTGTCGACCTGGACGCGGTTGCACTCCACGATCGGCCGCACGATGGCCATCACTGCATCCAGTGCATCCGGGATGGTGTCAGCCTCGGCCCGGCCCCGCTCGAGCGCTTCCGCGTAGTGCGCGTTCTGCACTAGCAGGAGGAGTTCTCCCTTGGTCTTTGCGTAAAGGAACAGGGTTCCGGTGCCGATATCGGCCTTATCGGCGATCTGCTGGGTTGTGACCTCTTCGACCCCGTGTTCCGCGAACAGCGCACTGGCCGCGGCAGTGATGCGGTCAAGCTTCTGCTGCTTGTTCCGCTCGCGTCGTCCGAGCGGCTGGGATGCGACAGACATGAAGGTTCCTCCGGACCGTAAACTGACTGGACTCAGTTCTGAGTATAACGACCACCGAGAGCCGAGGCACCCCCCGTCCTGTCCGCTTCAAGCAGCGGGAAGGCTGGACGGTGCTTCGCGTAGGGGAGCGGGGGTCTATGTCATAAGCGTGAGTTGCCGAAGCAATCGGTATCAGCGGCGGGAAAGCTGCTTGACCGCGCTGTTGGTGAAGAAGCCACCGCGGGCCGCGGTGTCGGCGAACTCTCGATGATGAGAGGTAGAGGTTCGGAATGTGGGTCAGTCGGCGAGGAATTCGACGGCGGCGGGTGCGAACTTGGCGTGGTGCTGGAAGATGCTGCCGTGGCCGGAGTCGGGGTAGAGGATCAGTTCGGATCCCTTGATGCGCCGCTGCAGGTCTTCGGAGAGAGCGGACGGCACCATGCGGTCGTTGTCGCCGTTGGCTATGAGGGTGGGGTGGGTGAGCGTGGACAGGTCTGACGGGGCGGAGCGGCCGAACGCCTGGATTGCCTTCAGCTGCGTTTGGAATGCACGGGTGCTGATCGGCTTGTCACGGTTGACAGTGCGCTCTTTAAGGCGGCTGATGAACGCTTTCGCGGCGAGTTTGCCGGTGGTGTTGCGGTTGAAGAACAGGAATTCCTTGGGGTCGGACCTTGTCAGGGTTGCGCGGAGGATGTCCCAGTAGGTGGTGCCCAGGACCTTATCGATGTCTTTTCCGCCCCGCGGGCCGGTCCCGGTGAGCACAAGCTTGCGGACAAGGTCGGGATGCTTAAGGGCCAGGTCCTGGGCGATCATGCCGCCCAGGGAGAAGGAGAAAACATCGATTCTTTCAAACCCGAGGGCCCTGATGAAGGTGTAGGCGTCGTCAGCCATTGCCTCGATGCTGTCCGGCACCTGCCCGGTGGAGGCGCCGACACCGGGCTGGTCGAAGGTGATGACGTGGCGGGTCTTCGCGATGGCGTCGATGATGCGGGGATCCCAGTTATCCAAGGTGGCGGCGAGGTGCACGAAGAACACGACGGGGATGCCGCCCTTCGGTCCCAGCTCGCGGTACGCGTAGGAGGTGCCACCAGCGGTGAGGGCTTTGGTAGGTGCTTTGGCATATGAGGTAGCGAGGGATTCGTGCGGGGTGCCGGTGTTGTCCATGGCGGTTCTTCTCCTGCGTGTGGTTTATAGAGGTGTTAATGGGTGGCGGTTCAGTGGGTCAGGGCGACAACTGCTTTTCCGCGAATGCCGCCCGCGGCCAGGGACTGCAGCGCCTCTGGGGTCTGGTCGAAGCTGAAGACTCTTCCTACGGTGGGGCGCAGCACGCCGTCGTCGACCAGGGCGCTGATTTGGCGCAGGTGGTCCCCGCTGGCGCGCATGAAGAGGAATTCATAGCTGACGCCGAGCTTCCTGGCCTGCCGTCGAATTTTGCTGCTCAGTAGAGTGACTGCCAGGCGGAGCGCAGGATTCAGTCCGGCTTCGCGTGCGAACGCCGGATCCGGCGGGCCGGAGATACCGATGGCCTTGCCGCCGGGCTTGAGGATGCGCAGTGACTTTTCGAGGTTCTCCCCGCCGAGGCTGTCGAGCACGAGGTCGTACCCGCTGAGGAGTTGCTCAAAGTCCTGGGTGCGGTAGTCGATCACGATATCGGATCCGAGGTCGCGCACGAAGTCGGCGTTGGAGCCGCTGGCGGTGGTGGCAACGGTCGCGCCGAGGTGCTTGGCGAGCTGGATGGCGATGGAGCCGACCCCGCCGGTGCCGGCGTGAATGAGGACCTTGTGCCCGGGTCGGACGTTGCCCTGCTCGACGAGGGCCTGCCATGCGGTCAGCGCTACCAGCGGCAGCGAGCCCGCTTCCTCCATGCTGGCCGATGCCGGCTTCAGCGCCAGGTCTTCCTCGGCGACGGCGATGCGCTCGGCGAAGGTGCCGATGCGGTCCTTGTCGGGGCGGCCGTAGACCTCATCGCCGGGCTTGAACCCGCGCACCTTTGCCCCGACCTGCAGGACGGTGCCGGCGACGTCGTTGCCGAGGATCAGCTGGAGTTTGTAGGGCAGGATCTGCTTGAACTCGCCCAGCCGGATCTTCTCGTCCAGCTGGTTCAGGCCCGCCGCCTGCACTTGTACGAGCACATCGCGGTCCCCGACGATTGGCTCGGGGACGTCTGCCTCGCGCAGCGGCTCCCTGTACTTGGTGACGACGAATGCTCGCATGACGTGATGCTCCTTCTGGGGGTGGTGGATTTGTAGTTGGTGCCCTTGATGCAGCGATATCTCGGGGACGCCCGCTCGGGCACCGGCAGGTGGTCGGTGCCAGCCGGCAATTCTTTAGCTGGCGTCCCATAACGATTGCAATCAATTATGACTGAACTCAGATATTTTTTCAAGGGGAAGGTGTTGTGCGCACGAAGCGGGGTTGCCGCTGCCCCCTGCTCCCAGTCGCGCATGCCGGTTTGAGGATCGGGCTTGGGAAGCGCCGTGGTCAGTGAGGTGGTTCTTCATGACCACGGCGCCGCGCGCGTTCTAGGCGGTCTTGACGGCCAGCTGGGGGTAGAGAGCCTCGATGGGGGCGCTGAGTCCGGCCTTGAGCTGCACGGATGTCTCGTCAGCCAGCACCTCGTACTCACCGGCTTCGACGGCATCCAATACCGTGGTGACCAGGTCAGCCGGGTCCATCTTGGGATCGGTGGCGTTCACGGCCATCGCCGTATCGACGTACCCTACGTGGACGCCCACCACATGAACCCCTTCGGGTGCGAGTTCCAGGCGCAGCGAGTTGGTGGCCGACCAGAGGGCAGCCTTGGTGGCGCTGTAAATGCCGCCGACGGCGTACCAGCTCATTGCGGAGTGGATGTCGATGATCACCGAGCCATCCTTCGCGGACAGGATCGGCGCGAAGGCGCGGGCGAGGAACAGGGGGCCGAGGAAGTTCGTCTCGACGTTGGTCCGGATTTCCGCGTCGGTGTGGGTAAGGATGCCCGGGCTTGCCACGGACGCTCCGGCGTTGTTGATCAACACCGTGACGTCGCCTGCGGCTTCGACTGCGGCCTGAATGGAGGCCGGGTCTGTGACATCGAGTGTGAGCGGGACAATGCGCTCGTCCTCCCAGGTTCGGGGGGTGCGGGCGGTGGCGTAGACCTTGCTGGCGCCGCGGGCGAGGGCGTCGTGGACGAAGTGTGTTCCGATGCCGCCGTTTGCACCGGTGACGAGGACGACTGCTTCATTAAGTGAGGGCATTTCAAGAACTTCCTTATTAGGGGGCTGAATCCGCACCCGGAATGTGCGGATGGTGCTGAGGTCGCTTGGGGGCCGCCCGCCCCTGACTCCGGGGGAGCAGGCAGGGCGGGCGGCCTGAGGGTAGCCGGTCAGGCGGGGACAAGGGTCGGGTAGTCGGTGTACCCGGATGCCCCACCGCCGTACACAGTGGCGGGGTCCACCTCATTCAGAGGGGCGCCGGAACGCAGTCGCGCGACGATGTCGGGGTTGGCCAGCGCGAAACGGCCCAACGGGGCAATGTCAGCAAGGCCGGCCTTGATGTCGCCGGCGATCCGCTCACGGTTACGTCCGTAGCGGACCACCAGAACCGCCGTCGGCCAAAGATTCCTGAGGGAGCGGAGGAGTTCCTCGTCGCCCACATGGTGAAGGTGCAGGTAGGCCAAGTTCAGGGTGGCGAGCTCACCGACCAGGTGCCGGTACTGAGCGCGCACACTCTCGGTGTCGCCCTCATCGATTCCGCCCAAAGGCATGGCGGGTGAGAGGCGGACGCCAACCCTGTCCGCGCCGATTTCCTCGGCCACAGCCTGGGCGATCTCGACCACGAACCGGGACCGGTTTTCTACCGATCCGCCGTAGGAGTCGGCGCGGTGGTTGGCGTTGGGGGAGAGAAACTGGTGCAACAGATAGCCGTTAGCGCCATGGATTTCGACTCCGTCGGCGCCGGCCGCGATGGCCGAAGCTGCGGCGTGACGGAACTCAGCCACGGTGGTCCGGATATCCTCGATGCTTAGCTCTCGCGGCGTCGGCGTCTTCTGCAGCCCTGTTGGCGTGAATATTTCCTGGTCGGCGGGGATCGCAGAGGGCGCCACCGGCCGACGGTGGTGGGGAGTATTGTCCGGGTGGGACATCCGGCCGGCATGCATCAGCTGGATGAACACTGCCCCACCGCCCGCGTGCACCTTGTCGGTGATCTTTCGCCAGCCTTCGATCTGCTCAGGGGTGTAGATCCCCGGCGTGTTCATATAGCCTTGCCCGTCCGCTGACGGCTGCGTCCCCTCGGTAATGATCAACCCCAATGAGGCGCGCTGCCCGTAGTACTCAGCGGCCAAGTCGCCCGGCGTGCCATCCGGGTTCGATCGGTTTCGGGTCATTGGTGCCAGCGCCAGTCGGTGGGGAAGGTCCAGGCGGCCAAGTGTGAACGGTTGCCAGAGAGAAGATGAGGTCATGGGTTTAGTCCTTTGCGTTCGATGTGTCATAACATCACCACCGCGACAAGCCGATGTTCGACCGTAAGGGACAGTAGCTTTACTAACTAACTCACGCGGTGGTGACTACACTCATAACTGAGCACAATCAGATTCTATTCCAGGTGATTCGTCTGCCCCTCAAGCGGCCGGACGGCGCGAGCAAAGGAAGCAGAAGAAGCTCTACTGGGGACCGCATCCGACGGCGCCGTGCGTCGGCCCCACGGCGAAGGCGTCGCGAGCTTCTCGTGACCAGCGGCATCGGCGCGGACCGGCGAGCAATTCCGCCGCTGCTGGTAGAGCCCTCATTGGGAGGTAAGAGCGGGTGTCCGTTTTCAATGTAGATGTCAGTCGCGACGGGGGGCTGGCTACACAGGCTCGAGCTAATGTCCCGCCGGCCAGCGAACGCAGACACTGCGCCGGCCCGACTGATCGACAGCGCGCGGCGCGGCCCGCTGGAAGACTCCGGAGGATTTTCCGGCTATGAGGAGATCACGGTCGCATTGGCCGATCCGTCTCATCCGGACCACGCCGAACACTCCGCCTGGGTGGCCGACATAACCGGATCGGATGAGCCTTTTCACCCTGCTTTTCTCGACATTTCCGCCGTGAACATGAGGCTGGCAGACCGGCTCTGAGTCCCGGATATTGGGAGAAAATTCCACAGATTAGGCGGAAGGAACAGCCCATCGTGCGGGCACTCCCCCAGCCATTTTCAAACGCCGATAATTGTGATTATGTAAGGCTGGCGGTGAGAGGGGGCTTCCGGGCTGAAATACCGCGCCTTATTTGTCCATCGTCCGATGCGGCCCAGGGGCACTGAGGAATCACTTTTAATTGGCGAAGCTCCGGTCAAATAGCGGTTGACCGTAGCTCCGGTGACATTATGCCCACCACAAGCTGAGGATTTGCTGGGAAGGATCAGTGCAACGAACGGATACTCCAAGGCCGGGAGCCGCTGGCCTGGTTGGTCGCCCGGAGCGGCTCCCGGTCTTCAGGATTCCGCCTACCTTCGCACTCGATGCAGTAGGCGTGGCCGTTGCTCTCGCGCGCGATCTGGGACCGGTGCCGGACCAGGAAACAGGAATAGCAGGTGAATTCATCCGCCGCCTGAGGAATTACCTGAACGATAAGCTCTTCGGCGACAATTTCTCCGCCGGGGATCAGCCTTCATCGAGTGCATCGGCTTCGTCCAGTTCGGTCACGACGCTGCGGGCATCCGGAGCGTTTGCTGACTGCAGTGCTTCCAGGGAATTGTCCTGGGATTCCTTTACGTCAGAACGGATTTCATCGTAATCGGTTGCCACGTGGGGGATTCTCATTCCTACGTTTTGTCTGATGTTCTTACTGACGAGACCTGCAACGTACTGCAGGGCAACCTTGTTCCCGGATCGGGGTCTGGCTGTTTGGAAGCCACCAAGGCCTAACTATGTCGAAACGCATTTCACCTTGGACCACGTACGGACCGCGATTGCCCGCAGACCGTAGGTTTCAGACACTAGGCACGTGTGTTGCAGCGTGGCCGTAATAAGGCGCGCTTACTCCACGGTATTGATATAAATAGCTTGGCAAGAGCCAATGAGAAGCCAGTCACACTGGCCATGGGGGCACGTGCTTTTGTTTTCCCCTGTGGTCTTGCGTGCCTGACTCTCTGCAATTGATAGAAAAGAACTGGGGAATAAAATGAGGAAAAGCACGTCAATCTTGGCAGTGGCGGCAGTGGTCGGTTTTTCAGCGCTGACAGCGACCCCCGCCAATGCCATCGTCGGGGCCGCATACGCAAACTGCACTCAGGCAGCAGCAGCTGGCGCGTTCAACATCCCGGTAGGGGACCCTGGCTACGGCACGCACTTGGACAGGGACAATGATGGTGTTGGTTGCGAGCAGGGCGACGGTGCCGCCGCTCAGGCTCCCGCGCAGTCTCAGACTGGCGCTCAGGTAGCGAAGAAGCCTGTTGGTGGCGCTCCTACTGGTGTCGCTCAGGAGACTGACAATGGCATGGGCTTCCTTGCCCTTGGGGGCCTCGTGGCGGCCGCTGCTACCGGAACGGTCATTGTGCGCCGCCGTATGGCCGTTCAGGCGTAGAGCATTCGAACTGATCGCTTCGAATGACTAGCTCAATCAGTGGCCGTCGCAGATGCTTTGCGTCTGCGGCGGTTGCTTTGCTACTTCTTACAGGCTGCGCCTCGAACGCTTCAACACACGCTGTCAGCGCGCTGGACGCGGGTGTTGTTACGTCGGCTGCCCCGTCGTCCACCCCGACAGCACCGGTGTCGCCGCATGAGCTCGCCGTGGCTTCTGCCCCGCTATCCATAGAGATCCCGACCTCAGGCACGCAGTCCGAGCTGATCAGTTTGGGCCTTCGTAATGATGGGACTCTGGAAGTGCCGCCGGACGAGCCAGGAGCCCCAGCAGCCTGGTTCAACGGGTCGCCTACACCCGGCGATCAGGGGCCTGCTGTAATTTACGGGCACGTCAACGCGACTGACGGGGGGCCAGGCGTGTTCGCCGACCTGCGAAGTCTGGCGAAGGGGGACCTCATCAAGGTCATCCGCAAAGACGGCACAACGGCCGTTTTTATAGCTGATCGCGGGGAACAATATTCCAAGGCCGAGTTCCCGACAGAAAAGGTTTACGGGAATACGGACGGAGCTGAGCTACGGCTAATCACGTGCGACGGATACGACCCGAAAACTGGTGAGTTCGACGATAACTATGTTGTTTACGCAAAGCTCGCCTCCTAGGTAAATGCCTCTCGACATGGGCAAGACCTCGCTCTTAGGGGCGGGGTCTTGCTGTACCAGAGCTGTTCCACCGTGCGAGCAATTGGTACGTCTGTAAATTCCGGCAGCCCGGAGATCAGTCAAGCACAGTGCACACGGTCAAGGATTCCGGACACAGCCGTGGCCACCCCTTAGCAGGAGTGGCCACTACGTCGCGCTCTTTATGCTTTTTCCTACCTGTCGCAGCCCCAGCCGTCCCCGTCCCGGTCAAGGTGCGTTCCATAACCGGGTTGGCTGATGTGAATGGGAGCGGCACCTGCAGCCCTGACAGCATCGCAGTTCTTGTAATAGGCGGCTGCGGGTGCCGGGGCCGGTGCTGCTGGTGCGGGAGCCTGGGGAGGAGCAGGAGCTTGCGGGGCACCAGCAGACCTTTCGCAGGCAATGCCGTCACCGTCCGAATCTAGTTTGGGGTTATAGCCTGTCTGTCCGATCGGGATGTTGAAAGCGCCTGCTGCTGCTGCAGCAGAGCAGTCGGGGTAGCCTTCAGCTTCGGCAGGTGCGGGCTCGGGCGCTTTCTCGTTGGTCGGCGCCAACTGATCGGAGCAGTTAGCCAGGATCCTGGCCATCGTGTCGTGCTCGGCTTGCGTCACCCACAGCTTGTACGTGGCTTTAACGCTGATCTGGCGTGCGACGTATTCGCAGCGGTATCCGTTGTTCGGCGGTAACCATGTGGCCGCGTCCCCGTCGCCCTTCTTCTGGTTAGTGGGACCGTCAGTTGCCTGCAAGTTCAGCGGATCGTTGCCGAATGCCATGCGCTGCTCAAGGCTCAACTGCTGCGCACCTTTTTGCCACGCGTCGCTAAGCGCGACGACGTGATCAATCTGAACAGCCGTGCTCGTGGTTGAACCACGCTGGAAGTTAATAGTCGTCCCGGTATAGGGGTCTGCGAGAACGCCGCTTTGAATTCTGCAGGGAACACTGTTGGTGTAGGTGATTGCAGTCAGGTCGCGCTTGAGAATGTCATTTCTGGTATCGCAGCCGTTCCTGTCTACATCAGCCCAGGATTGACCGAACTGGGCACGGTCGTATCCCGTTTTCGGCGCCCTTCCCTTCACTGCGAGGGTACCCAACAGCTCAACAGCCTTCGTTGCATATACGGGTTGGGAACCTGGAGCTGTGTAATCAATGCCTGAGGTAAGAGCAGCAACGCTCTCGGGATCCAAAGGTGCCCCAGTATCAGTGGCGGTTGCAGTTGCCGTTGCAGTTGCCGTTGCCGTTGCAGAAGGTGACGCTGCTGTGGTGGCGCTTCTGTTTTCCGAAGCTGCTGTTGTTGTCGCCGAACAGGCGGACAGGCTCAGGCCGAGAGTGACCATTACAGCAATGGCTGCAAAGGACTTTTGGTACTTCATTTTGGACCCCCAATAGGTGTTGATGCGTAATCGTCTCACGCAAATCCGCGTGCAGGAGTTGGCTGAGCTTTCCTCCTGCTCGCTCTGCTGACCGAGTTCAATACTGGCAGGCCGGCTCTGCCTTCAAGCAGGACTATGCCAGGTCGGACGTATGGCCAACGGAGCCGTGAAGAGCGCCTCACTCCCCTGCCCCGTCAAGAGATCGCATCGAGCCGATAGCAAAGCTTATGTAAAGGGGCCCACCGACGCTCAGGAGAGGTTGTGTATTGCACCGGCCCAGCGGGGACCGGAGACGGCTCTGCGAACGGCCCTGGCGCGCGCGTGGAAGTCGATCTTTGGGACCCTCGGGGAATCAGCAGACTGACCGGCAGCATCATCGTAGGCTCGGGGCGGTGTGGCATTGATGGTCGTTGTGCAATGGTCGCTAATCAGTCCCATTCCGGCGTACTCGCGCACGGCGGCGATCCCAGCAACGGCGTCGGTCTTGGTGTCAAAGGGCTTGGACACTGCCATGACGGTGCCATCGGGCGCTGTCAGTCGGAACCTAAAAGCTGATTCCGCATCGACAAATAGTTCGAACATTCCTGCCATTGCGATCCTTTCGGTCCGCGGGACTCTTAGGCTGCGTCTTTGCCGCCATCAGGCACGAGGCATCGTTGCCTCCGTTTTCCGTGATATCCCGCCATCCAAATTTCCATCAGATTCAGCATGCGTTCCCCGAGTCTTCCGCAGGGACGCTTGGCCGCGCAAGGCTTTGCCCGGCATCCAAGCGAAGTGATCCCCCGCTCTCAGGTTCGGTCCAGGGGCATAACGAGTACGGGAACCTCCCTGGCTGATAGCCGACGTTATGCCAAGCTGGGGCTGAGAAGGGGCTCCCTGAAGGTTTTCAGCCGTCTCTTTGGGACAGCCCTTTAGCCGATTGACCGCGACATAAGTCCTGCCCTGCAGGCACCTGAATTTGGCGAAGCTCCGGTCAAATAGCGGTTGACCGGAGCTTCGGTTCATTATGTGAGCTAAACCTGAGGGTTCCCTGGGAAGCTGAGCAGGGCCGGCCCTGACGACTGACATATGTCCACCCACTTAGCCCGGTCTAAGACACGACAGGGCCGTAGTTTTGCTGTTGCGTCTCCCGCGGCCTTACGGGAGATTCGTCCGAAGGTTGCTTAGTCCCCTTATGAGGGCGTCAAGACCGAGTCGGAAAGCGATGTCGGAGGGATGCTCGTTGTTCTGGCCAGGGACGCGTTGGGCCACGGCTGCCGAAAATCTCGGGACGTTCTGTGCCAGGGCCCCCGGGTTGAAGATGCCTTCGGGCGCGGTGACGTCAAATGCGGCGCCGAAGATAAATGCCTCGAGTGCGGAGATGATCGGGACGATGCATTCTTCGGGAAATCCCGCTTTGAGGAGTCCGGTACTGACTTCTTCGTACATGGCGAGGGTCTTGGGCGCGCCCGTCACTGGAAGGACTGCGATGACCGGGATCAGCGGCGTGTGTTTGGCGAAGGCATCGCGGTAGCTGAGGGCCCAGCATTGGACGGCGTCTTCCCAGTGGGAGCTGCGGAAGGCGGAGACGCTGACCTGGGTAATGAGGTGTTCTTCGAGCAGCCGCAGGACGTCCTGTTTACAGGTGACGTGGTTATAAAGTGCGGATTTTGAGACGCTGAGGCTGCTGGCGAGGGCTGCCATCGTAAGGCCCTGGTACCCGGACTCATTGATGAGCGTGAAGGCTGCTGCCGGTGAACTCGTCCGCAGCCTGGGGAATCACCTGCACGATGAGCTCGTCGGAGATGATTTCGCCACCAGGTGTCAGTCCTTCATCGAGGACATCGGCTTCGTCCAGCTCGGTGACTACACTGCGGGCGTCAGGGGCGTTCGCGGACTGCAAATCCTCCAGAGATCGGTCCTGAGATTCCTTGACGTCGGAACGGACTTCGTCATAGTCGGCTGCCACTTAGGTGCTTCTTCCTTCTATCGTCTGTCTGATGCTCTTGTCGGACGAGACTCTAACGTACGCGGTTGCGCGGTTGTTCCTCAGAACGCATGCCAGCGATATCGGGGCGTCTAGTAGGCGCGTGGCAACGCTTCACGCTCCCCCGATCAATATTTACGTCAAGACGATTCAGGTGCTACACACCTCAGGAGCACGCTGCGCTCAGCTTGGTGAAGCTCCGGTCAAATAGCGGTTGACCGGAGCTTCGATTCATTATGACCACGCAACCTGAGCAACCGCTGCGAGGCTGGCAACCCCAGGCCCACGACCGCCACTCCGGGTGCGGCAACGACGCACTCTTACCGGTGGTATCGCAACGGGGGCGAGAGGCCCCTCGTGTCGCCTCCGGAGGGCACACTGCGCGCCGGTTCGGTACTCGAAGTCAGGCTGCCGCAACCTCGTATGGTCGTCCTCCCGGCGTCCAGCCCTTGACCAATCTCTTGCCCGCCCCCACTGCTGGACATAGGCTCATGGTGTGAGTGGCGGGGACGGCAATCCGAAAAGCGGATCCGGCCCGCGACCCTTGAAGGAAACAAGCATGGCAACAGGTACGGTCAAGTGGTTCAACGCCGAAAAGGGCTTCGGTTTCATCGCCCCCGACGACGGAAGCGCTGACGTGTTCGCACACTTTTCGGCAATCGCATCCAGCGGTTACCGCTCCCTCGACGAGAACCAGAAGGTTCAGTTCGACGTCACCCAGGGACCTAAGGGTCCCCAGGCGGAGAACATCCAGCCGCTCTAAGCGGTTGATAAGAAGCTGGCCGGCACATGCTGGCCAGCTTCTTTTTGTTCCCTCAACGCCGAGCCCGCCTCGTCATTCAAATCGCGTTCTCTGCTGATAGCCGACGTTATGTAAAGTTGTTTGCTTTGAGCATCAGCTAATGCCTGTTTTTACATCATATTTGCTTGATCAGCCTGCCCCATCGTGGGCGCACTTGGAATGTCAGTCCGGGCGCGTAGGGTGTCAGCATGACTTCTGAACCGCACGACTCTTCGCTTCCGGCTGGGCTGTCATGAGCGGCGCCGAGGAGAACTATGTAGCGGATCTCGCATCGCACTGGGCCGGGTCCGACCCCCTGGAACAATGGGTCAATGCAGCGCCGAACGGCGGACCCGATTCCATTGACGAGACCGTCCAGGAGTACCTGGGCACCCACAACCCATTCCCTGACGAGACCCCGGTGGAGGTGCTCCGGAACGACAGTTCCGGCTGGGACCGTGCCGTTATCGTCGAGCGGGTCGGTGTCGATGAGTGGACCGTGGAGTACGACGACGGCCGGCAGGCCTGGCGCAGCCACCAGGAGCTACGCCCCGCGCCCGCGTCGCCAAAATCCTAAGGACCGGATACACATCACGATTAGCGCAACTGGTCCTCCTGCGCGACGGCAATCACGCGCACGTTCGTCACCTCGTCGACAGCCCATTTCGCGGTCGTCTCAGTGTGTGTCCGAACCGCTCCCGGGCAGTTCGAGCGGACGTGCCGAGGGCGGCACCGATAACCTCCCAAGAGTCTCCGTTCGCGCGGGCGGCGCTGATGGCAGCGTCTAACTCGGCCTCGGCCTTCGCGGCAGCCGTACGGGCAGCGGTCATCCGGCGGAAGTCCGCGGCGTCCCTGTCAACGTGAGGTGCTGGGCTCAGGCGAAGGAGCGTGCCATCCACCCGCAGCGGCGCGGCTAGGTGCTCTACGTGCAGGACGTAACCTTCTTCGGGCCCGCGCTGAATGTAGAGGGTGAGGACAGCCTTTCCCTCGCCGTCATCAAAGTCCACTGTCCCGTAGCTTTCACTAGGGCCAACAGGCCAGGGGCGCGGCCTCAACCGCCCTCTAGCTTCGTACTGCGCCGGCTCGTAGACGTCCTTCACGACCCGGAAGTCGGGGGCTTGTGCTTCGCGAGGGGTCATACTGACCGTTCTCCTTCAAGTTGTCTTGCCACGGGCCCCCTGCGTAGGGGGCCGTAGCATGGGATCTCACCTGGGGTGCGATGCTGCTTCATATTCGATCCCCCATCCACTTGATCACTTTGGTGTTCGCAGCGGCATGCGGGCAGCGCTCTAGTACAGATACCAGTACAAGTTATTGCGGGTTGAAGCGCACGAGTACCGGGTACTCGATCCTCCCCACCAAAAGGTAGACGACCATGCGCGTGTGCTGGGCCAATGAATCCATTCCTGTGTGCAAGACCTGACCCGCTGTACCGTGGTTCACTTCCGGGCGGCTGCGGTCCTGTTCGTGGACACCCGGCGCATTCAGGACCTCCTGGTACCGCAGCGGAGCGGCCGCCGGTGCTGTTGATATTCGTACGCCATCGGTGCCGCTAACTGCGTACCGGCCCGACGGAGATCCGTAGCGTCGAACGCCCGGCACTTCCGATGCGCCTTTTGACTTGGCCTTCCTGGACATCTCCGCCGTGCACCAGACGCTGGCTAAGCTGTTGCGAGTTCCGGAGCTTGGGGAAAAACGACAGGAATGTCGGCAGGAAAGAGCCCTTTTTGCAGGCACTCCCCCGGGCAAAATCAATTGCCGTTAACCGACGTTACATATAGCTGTCGTCTAAGGCACCTCTAGTCGCAAGACACGGTACATGAGAACGGCGAACTCTCATCTGAGACGTACTATTTGGGCAAACCGTAGAAATGGGGAATCAATGGCGGGGATCGACTTCAGCACTCTTGGCGGGCCGTCAGCGGCGGATCGCGAGATTCATCCACGCGCCATCTTTGCTGCGCTTCCTTCGAAGAGCAAGCGTTATGAGTATCTGCGGAATGTTCAAGGTGAAGTTTTTGAGAAGTGGCATGGACGCCGCAACGAGCCTGACTTAGTCGTGAAGATGAATACTGGAAACGGTAAGACGCTGGCTGGCTTGCTCCTTCTGAAGAGTTCGTTGAACGAAAGCGTCGGACCTGCCGTTTATCTGACACCGGATTCGTATCTTGCTGACCAGGTGAGTGCCACAGCCATTGATCTGGGTATCAAGTTCTCCAGAGACCCTCGGGATACTCAAGTTCTGAGCGGGAACGCAATCCTGATTGCCACGGTGCACACGCTTTTCAACGGTATTAGCAAGTTCGGCGTCGGCGCACGAAAGATTAAGTTGGGCACCATTCTCATCGACGACGCTCATGCCTGCTTGAGCGCCGTGGAACAGCAGTTCGAGCTCCGCATCCCTGTGGCCCATCCCGTTTACGGCAAGCTCCTTGAGGCTTTTGATCAACCCCTTGCGAAGCAGTACCCCGCTGGCTTGCTTGACCTCAAAGCCGGCGACAGAACAGCGGCACTTCTCGTGCCCTCATGGGACTGGTACAACGCGCGCTCGAAGGTCATAGAACACCTCCACAGTGCACGCGAGGATGAAGATTTCAAGTGGTCCTGGCCGCTCATCAAGAATGTTTTACCAATCTGCAGCTGCGTCTTCACGGCTGCCGAAGTGCAAATAAAGCCACCCCTGCCTCCGGTCTATGAGATCCCTAGCTTTGTTGATGCCAAGCGTCGTATCTACCTGACTGCGACGCTCGCAGACGACAGTGTCCTTGTCACGCACTTCAAAGCAGATGCGGCGTCTGTTGCTAGGTCCATTACGCCAAGTGCCGCCGATGATATCGGTGATCGAATGATCCTCGTCCCGCAGGAAGCCAATCCCGACTGGGCGGACGCGGAAATCAAAGCATACTTGGTTGACCAGTCAGCACATTGGAATGTCGTCGTGATCGTTCCTTCGGCTGCTCGAGCCCAGTGGTGGGCTGACGTCTCCAGAGCAACCCTGACCGCGGAAAACATACAAGATGGTGTTGCGCGCCTGGCCAAGGTCAGAAATGGTCTCACCGTTCTTGTCGCAAAGTATGACGGGGTTGACCTTCCCGACGACGCATGCCGAATACTGGTTCTTGACGGCCTACCCGAGGCTTATTCGGGGGTAGATAGGGTTGAAGCCTCCGCACTTGAAGACACTTTGTCCATGACTGGCCGCCAACTACAGCGCATCGAGCAGGGTATGGGTCGCGGCGTTCGCTCACGCGACGACTACTGCGTGGTCATCCTGCTGGGTAGTCGGCTGGTGCGCAGGTTGCACGACCCGCAGGCACTGCAACATTTCAGCGCTGCCACAAGAGCCCAGCTGGAACTGTCCCGCCTTATTTCCGAGCAACTCACCGGTGCGACAGTAGCTGATTTCAAGGCGGTCGTTGATCAGTCCCTTAGCCGAGACATTGGCTGGGTGACGGCCAGTAGAAACGCGCTTGCCGGACTGGAGTACGGGCCTGGAACAGTTTCTCCGTATTCTCAGGCGATACGACGGGCCTTTGATCTCGCAGCACAGCAGCGATTTCAAGAGGCGTCGGATGCTCAGCAGATGGCGGTCAACGCAAGTTCAAACGACCCTCGACTTCGTGGGTGGCTTAAGCAACAACAGGTTGCGTATCTGACCCCTGTCAATCCTGTGGGCGCCCAGAAATGTCAGGCATCGGCTTTGGATGACAACAGGGCATTGCTCAAGCCGGAGCAAGGCATTGCGTACGTCCGCCTCAAAGGTGTCGCCGCCCAGCAGGCGCAGCAGGCAGCACAATTTCTTGGCTCGGAGTACGGATCTCCAAACGATCTCTTGATCGGGATGAACGGGCTACTGGCAGACCTCGTCTATGATTCGAACCCAGCTCTCGTTGAGCCGTTTGAGCACGCCATCAGCAGGCTCGGCCTTCACCTGGGATTCGCTACCCAGAGACCAGAGCGCGACTACAAAAGGGGGCCGGATGTTTTCTGGCACTTCGGTGGAAATGAATACGCCATCATCGAGGCGAAAAACAACGTAGTCACTGACTTCATTCGCAAACATGATCTCGGTCAGCTCGCAGTTTCAGTCAACTGGTTTAACAACGAGTACGAGCAACCAGCGTCGGCCATTCCTGTTATGTTCCATCGGTCCCACAAGCCGAACAAGGATGCCTTCGCTCCCCCGGGAACGCGCATTATCACGGACGCAGGTCTTACGAGACTGAAATCGGCGTTGTCGGCGTTCGCGACGGCTTTGGCATCGGAGGGGCAGTTCCACAATCCGGATAGGGTCGGCGAGCAGTTGATGCATCACAAGATCAACGGTAAGAACGCGCTGCTTACCTTCGCCACGAGTACCGTCGCTCACTCGGGCTAGGCGCAGACCCGCTCACTGGTGGAGTCCTGGAAAGCGGTCTTCTTCAGTTCCGCCGTGGCTTCAGCGCTGCTCGACGTTTTCCGCACGCACATTGCCGTTCGCATCGAAGAAGTGGTCGTAGCTCCGACGTGCAAGATCTTTCAGATCTTCTGCGGTAACAGTGATGCCTGCTTCATCAAAACGACGCTTCCAGCGCTCTTCAATGTCTTCGATGGAATCCGCATCGTCAATTTCGATGCCCAGCTTGGCTTCACGATCCCCGAACATGTTTCCCAGTTCCATTTCACTCCAGCCTCAGTTTGATTGATGGGCTAACTCTAAACTCAGGCAGCCAGTCTGCAGAAAAGTTTGACGCTAGCCTGCTAGCCATTTGCATGTTCTTCTGCATCAGGCCCACGAGTTCAGACGGAGGGAGGCGAATGCCGGTGAAGGGTGAGCGCGGCTACCGTTACTTGAAGCAGACGATGTTGGTGGCTTCGGGACTCATCTGAAGGCTGGATGGGGCGGGCAGAAGGACAAGGAAAGCCAGCGCCTCTCATCAGCCCAGCGCCCTTCTGCTCCTACTTCTTAGGGACCGGTGGGGTTGCTCCTGGCTTCATAGTCATCGGCTGTACCTGGATGCTGGCGGGCTTTTGGCCTTCCGAGAACTTATGAGTTCCGCTGTTGGTCGTAGAGACCTTCTTGGTGGATTTGTTGTCAGTCATTTTGTCGTCCTACCGTTGTCATTCATTATTGAGGGTCCGGACACCAGTAAGGGATACGCGTGCCAACAGAACCGCTTGCAGCAGTACTCTATATCTGTTTACTCCTACCGGGGATAGCTTTTCTTTGGAGTTATGAAGGTCATGCCTCAATAGTCAAGCGATCAGTCTTCAGGGAGACCGCGATCGTTGTCGTCGCCAGTGCTGCGTCTCTTCTATCGGTCTTGGTCCTCCACCACGTGTTGTCCTTCGCGTTTGAACCAATTAGCTCAGTCGTAAGACAGTTCTTCATAGACCCCGCGGTGCTCTTCCGCGCCGATTCGCAACTCTTCTTGACGATGGTCTTTGCTGATCTAGCTCTGGCGGTCGCCCTTGGATTCTTTTACGGCAGTAATGCGGCAAATCGAATGCTGAAGAAGGCCAAGGGCCTCTGGTACAAACTGCGAAAAAAGGACATCCCATTTGAGCGGGGCCAATCCGGATGGAACGCGGCCTTCGAGATGTATCCCGACCACAAAGTGGTCGTGGGCGTGTACCTGAAAAGCGGGGCTTGGCTCCAAGGCACCCTGAAAACCTGGACTCATACTGGGGAAGAAACTGGAGAACGTGCGCTCACGCTGACGCATGACCTTCTCTACAGATCTCCAGAAAGTGAAATTGCTCATCCTCTTGAGGGGTATTCGATCGTCGTTGTCCAAGCTTCGGAGATTGATTATCTGACTGTGGGATACGTAGAAGTCGACACTGATTCCGCTGGTCTCCCTGAGCAGATTTCGGTCTCGTCTACGAACGACGCCGCGTAGCCTGGGAGCATCCTTTGTGGGTCCGCTTCTAGTTGTGGCTACGGCGGGGAAGCCGTGAATCACCCATTGCACCTCTCGTTCACGGCCGCGGGAAGTCTGAAGAACTTGGCTCATGGCCTTGGGGTGCGTCCAATTAGGGCTCATGCCAGCCTGGCAAAGAGGACCGCATGTCTTGACTTTCTTCTGGTACGGACCTAGAACTCAACCTGACAGGATAAGGGTTGGAGGCGCAGGTGGCGGGACAGCGGATCGGGTACGTGCGCGTGAGCACGCTGGACCAGAACGAGAAGCGCCAGCTCGAAGGCCAGGTTCTGGACCGGGTCTTCACGGATAAGGCCTCGGGCAGGGACACCGCGAGGCCAGAGCTTACAGAGTTGCTGCGGTTCGCGCGAGACGGGGACACCGTCGTCGTACACAGCATGGACCGCCTGGCCCGCAACCTCGATGACTTACGCGCCCTCGTCCAGGGACTCACCCGCAAAGGCGTGCGGGTGGAGTTCGTCAAAGAGAGCCTAGTCTTCACCGGCGAGGACTCCCCCATGGCCAACCTCATGCTCTCCGTCATGGGCGCGTTCGCCGAATTCGAACGCTCCCTCATCAGGGAACGCCAGCGCGAAGGGATCGCCCTGGCCAAGCAGCGCGGCGCCTACAAAGGGCGGAAAAAGACCCTTACGCCGGAACGGGCCGCCGAACTGGTCCAGCGGGTCGGCAACGGTGTTCCGAAAGCCGTCCTTGCCCGCGACTATGGGATCAGCAGGGAGACGGTTTACCAGTACCTGCGACAGGCCAAGGTGGAGTGAGCCGCTCCCCTGCCTGCGCGGTCGATGTGCAGGACCTGGGTTCAGGCGAGTTTGGTTACCTCGTAGGTGTGGCCGGCCGCGCGGAGTCGCTGTGCGTTGGTCCTCGGAACGACCGGCACTGACCTGCGTTCGAACGAGAAGTCCGGCCCGCCCGTCCATAGCCGGGGATGGTTCTCGTAGGTTACCCACCGCTACTGCTGCCAGGGAGCTACCCCAATGGCTGCCAATTTCAAGCCGTCGATAACCTGAATTGACCCCAGCCATGGACGGATCATAGTCGCCACCAGTTCCGGCCGCGTGACGACAAGCACGCGCTTGCCCCACCGAGGCCGGTTGACGGAATCACAATTATCGGCTTTTTAGCACGGGAGTAGAAGTAGCTGCAGGAACTCCCGTCCCATGACGAATCTCGGCGTTTTCTGAGGCTCAAGGACTAAGGCCGGTGTCAACAAACCCCACGTCCAGACTGCTGGACTCTGGCGTTCTTGATTGCTGCATCTTGGCCAATTGGTCGAAGGCGGTGAAACCAGGGCCTCCCACGTTGCGAGAACGGGAAGCCCTGGTGGTTTCGGGTACCACGTTGGCGGGTGTCAAGGGGCTGGGAAGCGTCCGGGCGTTTGCAGCGGAGGCAGGGACCGTTGATGCCGGTGTACGGGTGCCTCGGTATCTTCCGGGCAGCTTTCGCGGTCAAGACCGGGCTGCTTGACGCCACCGAACTGCAAATGGTTCGACATGACGCTCGAGTTTTGGGCTGCGGGACGGGTTGGTTGCGGTGGGTCACGCTGTTGCTGCGATGGCGTCTATTTCGATGCGCTTTTCGCCTCTGAAGCGTGCGACCTGCACGGTGGTCCGGGGAGGCAGGGGGTGGCCGCTGAGCCTGGTGAGGTAGGCGGTGTTGTAGTCGTCGAATTCGTCAAGGTCGGCCAGGAAGACGGTGAGTTTGAGAAGGTGGGGCAGGCTGGACCCGGCCTCTTTGAGGGCGGCTTCGAGGTTGTCGAAGGCCTGGAATACCTGCTCTGCGATGTCGGCTGGGACGGTGCCGTCTTCGCGGGCCGGTATTTGCCCGCATAGGTAGATGATGCCGCCGATTGCGGCGGAGGCGGAGTAGGGCCGCGGCTTACCGTCGGTGAACTGGGTCCGGGTGATCGCGTTCATGCGTCCGGCACCAGGTATTTCCGGGACATTTGGTACATGCTTTGCCATTCTTTCTCACGCATTTTCAGCGGTTTGGGTGGGACGAAGGTTGTTTCCGGTGTTTCGTGGTCTGGTTCGGGCAATGCAATGACGACGGTGCTGTCTTTACCGGTTTCTGGGATGAGGGCCGTGATCGCCTCCGGCGCCAGGGTCTGCATGGCCGAAAGCGCCCCGTGCTGCACCGTGAGGCAGCCAGTGCTGGGTCCGTCATTCCGTGTCGCGTCGGGGTTGGCCGTGGCGATGATGATCCGGCTTTGGAGGGACGCGGTGCGCCTGAGCAGCAGGTCATTCCAGAGAAGATCGGGAATGCCGGTGCCCGATGCGCGGGCCGCGGAGATCCCGCCTGCCGGTGCATCCGTGGCGAGGTCGAGGAGTTGCAGTGCTGTTCGCAGTGGAGGCTGTCCGGCGGGGTCAAGCTCGCGCAGGGTGCCGCCCGCCCAGAACATGTCCTTGGCCGCTGTCGGCCGGGTAAGTGTTGTCCAGTCTGCGTCCAGCAGCGCTTCGAGGAGGCGGAGGCCGGCATGTGCTTCGGCTTCGGCGCGGAGGACTGCGAGGGCTCCTTCCTGGGCTTCGAGGGGGTCGGCGCCGGCCCCGCAGAGGGACCGGAAGGCCGCTTCCTTGATTTCACGGGGCTGGACGGCGATGGTGCGGCCCGTCTGTGGCCCGGCGGGGCCCGGGCCGGTAATGGTGTCAGACATGCGCGGGTTCCTTTGTTGTGTCCATGACTTGTGTGAACAGCCTGTTCCAGTTGCCGCCCATCACGGCTGTGATGGTGTGGTCGGTGAGGCCTGCTGCTGAGAGGCCTTCGGTGAGGCGCGGAAAGTCCAGGGGGCCTGTGAACCAGTCCGGCCACAGGGGCCAGGTCGGTGTGTTTTGTGGGTCGGTCGGTTGCCAGCGGCCGTTGCGGAGCCAGCCGACGAATTCCTGGTCCCAGCCGCGGGTGCAGTCACTGCCGATACCGACGCTTTCGGGCCCATACTGTTCCACCATGCGTGCAACCATCGCGCAGAAGCTTTCGATGGTGACGTGTTCACCGCCGCTGACGGTGGGGTAGAGGCAGCAGCCGATGACGCCGCCCCTGTCGACAAGAGCCTCGATGAGGCCGTGGGGTTTGTTCCGCGGGGTGTCAAAGAACCAGAGCGGGTTGGAGTGGGTGACGGAGACCGGGACGGAGGATGCTTCAATAGCGTCGCGGCTGGTCCGGTATCCGACATGGGAGAGATCGATGAGCATTCCGACCCGGTTCATCTCTTCCACAATTACCCGTCCGTAGCGGGTCAGCCCGGCGTCGTCAGCTTCGAAACACCCGCTGCCGATCAGATTCTGGTTGTTGTAGGTCAGCTGGGCGATCCGCACCCCGAGCCGATGGAAGAGTTCAACGTAGCGGTAGTCATCTTCAAAGGGGCTGGCGTTCTGGAACCCCAGGAACACTGCGATCCTGTTTTGCTGCTTCGCGGTTTCGATGTCTGCCCCGCTTGAGCCGAGGAACACCAGGTCCGGGTTGCGGTTGACGAGTTCCAGCCACTGACCGACGGACCGGAGGGTGTCCGCGGCGTTCTCCCAGACGGCGCAGGTCGCGTTGACGGCGCTGACCCCGCCGGTGCGCAATTCTTCCAGGACCGGGCGGCTCCAGTTACTGATCTGCAGCCCGTCCACGACCGTCAGCTGCTCGTGCAGGCTCATTGTTCCGCCCCCTTCGGTGCAGTGGGGAACAGCCAGTCATCCTCGTCCGTCCCGTGATTAATATCCACTGCACGTGGGGCTCCGCTGAACAAGGTCACGCGCAGCCAGTCCGTTGACTGCGGGCTGAAGTTGTTCATCCCGTAACTGGCCAGCTGAAAGCGCTGGGTGCTCAGGGGCAGGAACTCACCGTCGATGAGGTTGTCCTGCAGCTCCCCGTACAGATAGTGCCGTGTCTGCTGAACCCGGGCCGCGGCGAAGCGGTGACCGGGGTGTGCCAGGAGGAAGTCGGCGATGCTGCGGTGCGCCGGGAACTTTTCGAGGTCCGCGGCGAGGGAAATAATGCGACGGGCAATGTCCGTGCAGTGCTCGGCGGCACCTTCGGGCCGGGACGTGCGTAGGGCGCGGCGGGGTTCTTCGTTGGCGGCGGAAGAGAACCAGTAATAGCGTGTCCTCTCCGGATCGGTGAAGTCGTAGCCGCGGGACCAGGCGTAGTTGTTCTCCAGCAGCTGCTTCAGTTCCCAGCAGCGCATGGCCGGCTCGAACGGCACACCGCCATCAATTCTGAGCAGAGACTCGGCGTCCTCGTCGAAGTCGGCGCGGAGTTCAATGACGATCGAGGCAAGGATCCCCCTGGCCTCAGGGCTGAGGCTGGCGGCCTTCTCGTGCAGGCGCGCCAGGACCGGTGCCGGTTCGGCGGCGGAGGCCCTGTGGGTCTGCAGCTCCTGCAGGAGTTGCTGGAGCTGGGGCCGGATCGCATCGGTGGGCAGGAACGGGGCCGTCTGGAGGGCGTGTTTCTCTTCAAGGTGGCGGTCAGCCTTGAGAAGAAGCTCCGCGACGCGGACAAGGTCCGGATGCTCTGGGGCATAGTCCCGGTGGAGTCCGGAGGCGAGCGGTATTTCCCGCAGCCGGCACCAGGCGTCCATGTAGTCCGGGTGGTTGATCACGAAAGGGACCATGCCCAGCCCGGTGGCGTTGCCCAGGCCAAGGTAACGGCTCCACTGCCCATCCAGCGGGACCGCGGTGGTGCCGGCCGCCGCTGCTTTGGCACGGGCAACGTGTTCAACCATGTCCATGCTCAGTTCACGCAGCAGCCACGCGGCAAGCATCTGGGACCGATACGGCACGGACAGCGGGTGGTCGGCGGGGATGTCCGTGAATTCCTTGAGCCCGAACTTCCCGTTGCCGTAGAAAGCGGTGCTACGGATCAGATACGGGCTGGGGCCGATGGCATTGACATCGGGCTGGGACCCGGAGGCCAAACAGTCACTGACATAGTCAAAGAAGCGGGCGCTGCGGTTCGCCCGGGTCAGGATGATGGTGTCCGGATCGACGCGGCCCCGCTCCTGGACGGGAACATTAAGCCGCAGCTCAGCTTCACGTTCAGGAGTGAGGTCTCCTTCAATGAGTGCCGCGGTCACGTCCCAGGCATCAGCGATGACCCGGTCGGTGCGTTCGCTTTCCTCCAGGGTGCGGCAGAAGGCGATGAAGTGCAGTTGCCGGCCTTCAGCCTCAACGGTGTAGACGGCCGTGCCCCGGGCCTCGGCGTCGAGATCCAGCCGGGTCCTGGCCACAGTCCATCTACGGGCTGCGGCGCGCCGGAGCATCGTGCGGGCAAAGCTGTGCCTGGTGGCCCAGGCGCCGTTCATGTCGGCGCCGGAGAGCACTTCCTCCCGGGACCGGAGCTGGTGTGCGGTTCGTTCGTCCTGAAGGGTCATGATCATGCCTTTTCCGGCGCCAGGCGGAGGTAAGCGGTTTTCTCGTGGGTGAAAAACGTTGCGGCAACGGCACTGTTCTGTTCCCGGGGACCGGCAAAAGTGGAATCCTTCATCCCGCCGAAGGGAGCATGAATCTCGGAACCGGTCGAGGGGGCATTGACCTTGACGAGGCCGGCGTCCAGATAGGTCACGCAGCGCCGGGCGGCGCGCTCATCGCTGGTGAACACCGCGGCGGTCAGGCCGAAGTCGGTGTCGTTCGCCAACACAATGGCTTCATCAAGGGTCGCCACGCGGAGGACGGTAACCACAGGGCCGAAGACCTCTTCGCGGCAGATCGTCATTGACGCCGGCCCCGTCAGCACGGTGGGTCGTACGTAGTGCCCCTCCGCAGCGGGAGCAGGGGCCTGGGCAAGGATTTCCCCGCCTTCGGTGAGCGCCGTGTCGATCGCGGCAGTGATTTCAGCGCGGGCGGTGGCGGAAACTACGGGGCCGACCTGCACCGACGGGTCAGTGCCGGGGCCCAGGACAAGAGCGGAGACCTTCTCCCTGACCCGTTCCAGGAACGCCTCGTGCCCGTCTCCGACAAGGATGATCCGCCTGGTCGCGGTACACTTCTGGCCCGTGGAGCCCATCGCGGCGTTGACGGCGCTGGATGCGGCCAGCTCGACGTCGGCATCAGGCAGGACAAGGGTGGCGTTGTGCCCGCCCAGTTCCATCTGCAGTTTCGCTCCGCGTCCGCAGATAATCCCGCGGATGTGGTGGCCCACCGGAACCGATCCAGTGAAGGTCACGCCCGCCACGGAGGGATGGGACACCAGCTCGGAGCCCAGCGGGCCCGGGCCCAGGAGTAGGTTCGCGACACCGGCCGGAACGCCGGCCGTGGCCAGGATATCCATCAGCAGGACCGATACACCGGGGGTGTGGCTTGCGGACTTCCAGACCACCGTGTTGCCGTGCAGCAGTGCCGGCGCGATCTTCCACGCGGGGATCTGCAGCGGGAAATTCCATGGTGTGATCACACCGACGATGCCCAACGGGCGCCGCACGGTGAGGATCCGCTCATCGGGGTGGCTGGAAGGGTACTCGGTGCCCACGGGGTTCCGGGCCGAACCGGCGTGATAGTCGAACGTGTCAGCGGAGGCGTCGACCTCCATTCTGGATTCAGCCAGTGTCTTGCCGTGTTCGGCCGTCATGACGCGGGCTATCTGGTCGGCCCGTTCCCGGATCAGTGCTGCGGCATTGGACAGGATCCGGCCGCGGGCCAGAATCCCCAGCCTGTCCCATTCCGGGGCTGCATCAGTGGCAGCCTGAATCGCCAGGGTCAGCTCCTCGGAACCGGCCTGATGATAGGTAGTGACTGCTTCGTCCGGTGCCGAGGGGTTGAAACGGGACGTTGTGTCCCCGGCGCCTTCAACCCAACGTCCGTTGATGAAGCTGCTGGCGGGCTTGGTCATGACGGGCATTCTCAACCTCTTAGTGTTTGCGGATCTGTGATGGTCCTCACGATCAACGGTAGCCCCCGAAGTCCATTCACTGAAGTATCTATTTGACGCTCATCAATATGTGTTTAGTCTTGTTCTTATGAACCTTCGGCGCCTGGAACTCTTTGTCGTAGTAGCGGAGGAGCTGCATTTCAACCGCGCAGCCCAGCGGCTGCACATGGCCCAGCCACCGCTGAGCCAGCAGATCCGCAAACTCGAACAGGAGTGGAAAGTCCAGCTGTTCGAGCGCAATTCCCGCAGCGTCCAACTGACCACCGAAGGCAGGGTCCTGCTGACCTATGCCCGGAAGGTGCTGTCCCAGTACGACGCAATGTCACTCGCCCTGCAACATGCCCAAAACGGGGAGGCCGGACGCGTCCGGCTTGGATTCGTGGCCTCTGCCGCCATCTCGGCCATTCCGTTGCTGGTACCCCACGTCAAATCACGCTGGCCGGAAATCGATCTGGCCCTTCAGGAGGAAACAACCGATGCGCAAATAGCCTTGATCCAGGATGCTGCACTGGATGTAGGCATCGTGAGGGAGACCGGCGCGGCGGAAGGAATCCAACGCACGCTTCTTACCGACGAACGCCTGATAGCTGCGGTGTCCTCGGACCACGCCCTTGCCCGGCATCAGGCCATACCCTTGAGCGCCCTGCAGGGCGAAAAGTTTGTCACCTTCCCCCGCCATCAGGTCTCCCGCCTTTTTGACCACGTCTCCGCCCTCCTGCACAGCGCAGGCGTCACCCTCGACATAGCCCAGGAAGCCGTTCAGTTTCCAACGATCCTGGCACTCGTCGCGGCCCGTGTCGGGGTCGCAATCGTGCCCGAATGCCTGCGCACCTTCGCCATCCCCGGAGTCACGTACATCAACCTGACCGACGAGGCCGCCGTCTCCCAACTGAGTCTCATCTATCGCTCGGATCTGGCGGACTCGGCCCTGATCGTCAAAATCAGACAAGCGGCCATCGAAACAATAAGACGATAGAACTCCCACCGGTTCGGGTCACGCAGCCGGACCCAAAGACAGGACCCTTCCCCTGGCTCCCGCTGACCATTCGCATGTCCCGCGCCTGGCTCCGCCGGTGATTCGAAGAGTGGAAGCCAGCACCCGATAAATACTCATGATGCATCAATGACGGCTTAATAAGACTTGGACTTCTCCCCTTGCTTGAGCCTAACGTCAATCAACACGATGTGAACGCCGTCACTCCCCTCCCTGTCCGGCGGCATAGACACACACCGTTTGATTCTCGGCACCTCAGCCCAAGGAAAGAGGCACTTATGTGCAAGAAGACTCTGCACGCCGAAAAACCGACCGTTTCCGGCCAATTCATCGACCGCAGCGTTGCGGGCGTGAGTCTCGGCGTGCTCCTGGTATTCGTTCTCGGGACGCTGCTTTTCCCTGCGGAAGTCACTGATTGGGTGAATATCGGCTTCAGCACGTCGGCGGCCTGGTTCGGGACGTTCTGGCAGGTTCTACTGCTTGCCACGTTCTGTATCGCGATCCTGCTCGCTTTGACGCCGTACGCCCGCGCCCGCCTCGGTGGAACCTCCACGCCGGAGTTCGGACGGTTTAAGTGGATCGCCATGATCATGTGCACCCTGCTAGCCGGCGGCGGCGTTTTCTGGGCAGCCGCGGAACCGATGTACCACTTCATCAACACACCGCCGTTTTTCGCCGACACTGCTCCCGGTTCCAAAGCTGCCGCAGATGCTGCCCTGGCGCAAAGCTTCGTGCACTGGGGCTTCCTGGCCTGGGCGATCCTCGGTTCACTGGGCGCAATCGTAATGTTGTATGCCGCAGAACAGGGCATGCCGCTGCGACCGCGTACCTTGCTTTATCCCATCATGGGTAAACGTGCGGCCACCAGCCGCATCGGCGCCGCCGCCGACATCGTTTGCATCATCGCAGTAGTTGCCGGAACGGTCGGCCCGATCGGATTTCTCGGTCTGCAGGTTTCCTACGGTCTGTCCACCCTTTTTGGCTTGCCAAATAACTACCCCATGCAGCTCACCGTGATCGCCGTCCTGACCGCCGTCGCCGTTCTCTCCGTCATGTCCGGCGTCAACCGAGGTATTCAACTACTGAGCCGGGCCAATGTCTGGCTGGCCCTGGGCCTGATGGCGGCAGTACTCGTGCTGGGTTCGGCGGGCTACGTTTTCAACGCGTTCATTGGTGGATTCAGCACCTACGTACAGAACTTCTTTGGCATGTCGCTGTACCAAGGCGATGCGGGCTGGCTGTCAGGCTGGACAATCTTCTTCTTCGGCTGGTTCCTCGGCTACGGGCCGCTGATGGCAATTTTCGTAGCCCGCATCTCACGCGGCCGCACAGTGCGCGACCTCATCGTCAGCACCGCAGTCCTGCCGCCGGTCGTGACCTGCTTCTGGTTCACAGTGCTGGGCGGAACCGGCATCATGCTGGAACAGAAATCCCCCGGATCAATCTCAGGACCGCTTACCGACACCGGCCTTCCGGCTGCAGTCATGTCCATTTCTGCACAACTTCCACTGCCCGGGCTCATCGGCACCGCCTTCCTGCTTCTGACCATCATGTTCGTCGCGACAACGGCAGACTCCATGTCCTACAGCATCGCCCAGTCATGCACAACAGAAGGTGAACCTTCATCCAGGCTCAGGGCCCTTTGGGCGCTGATCATGGGTGCGGCCGCGGCAGTGCTGATCTCCATCGGCGATGGCGGAATATCAGCACTGCAGTCATTCATCGTCATTACCGCGGTCCCGGTCGCCTTCGTGATGCTCCCCTCCGTGTGGGCCGCCCCCATCTTCGTCCGCCGGATGGCACTTGACCAGGGCATCGTGCGCCCGCGTACATCGGCCCCTGTGGCCGTCCACTAAGAGCACAGGGAAAACCTGGAAGGACGTACCGTCGACGTCCGGGCGTCGCCGTACCCTGCCGTCAGGGACCGGTGACGCCCAGACGTTTAGCCGTGTCCAGGCACTGTGAAACCAGAGGCGTGTCGCGGCGGCTGCCGGCACAGATCATCGAGACTGTTGAAAACGCTTCGGGATCCGTCAGGGCGATATAGGCGAGTCCGGGGATATGGAGTGAGCACAAAGAAGCCGGCACGATCGCGATGCCGGTTTGAGCGGCAACAAGCCCCAGAATTGTCGGAAACTGCACGGCCTCCTGGGCTACAACGAAACGCACCCCGGCTTGATGGCACAGGGCCGCGATCCGGTCGTACAAGCGCGAAACCTGGCGGCGCGGGAAGACAACGAAGTCCTCGCCGTGCAGCTCGGCCAGTTGCACGTTGACATGCCTCGCCAGACGGTGATTGGCCGGCACCGCCACGACCAATGCCTCGTGACCGAGTTCCTGAACGTGCAGACCTTCGACCCTGCCAACCTCCCGCACGATCCCTACGTCAAGCCGCCCCTCAAGAATGGCCTCGATCTGCAGCTCCGTTGTGCTCTCCTGCAGTTGCAGGCGCAAACCAGGCCACTGGACCTGCATCTCTAGGACGAGACGGGGCACTATTTGCAGGGCTGCAGACCCGACGAAGCCGACCTCCAACACTCCTGTTCGGCCGCTGGCTGCATGCTCGACCGCTGCCACAGCACGCTCGGCATCAGCGATCACCCGCCGCGCCTCTTCGAGCAACACCCGGCCGGTGTCAGTGAGCTCAACAGAACGAGTCGTCCGCACAAACAACTGCGTCTTCAACTCATGCTCAAGCCGCTGGATCTGCTGGCTCAAGGCCGGCTGGGCGACCTGCAGGCGCCTGGCAGCACGGTTGAAGTGCAACTCCTCCGCCAGTGCAACAAAGTGCCGAAGCTGTCTAAGTTCCATCACCATTCATTGTCATGACTTATCATTCAGCGGGCAACAAATATTCAGCTGAAGTAAGCGATCCGCCCCAGAGCTGGTAGAAGAGTGACGTCGTACCCTCTGTGCAGAGCCTAGCCAACCTTGAAGTTGCAGTCCTAGTCCGTGAGGGCGACGCGGCGTGGTGAACCGCCATCGGCGCCCGCGGCGCGATTGTGTCGGGTTCACACCCACCCAAACCTGACACCGCTGCCAGCTTGACGGAATATCCGTTATCGGCGTTTAAATAACGGGAGTAGAAGTAGTTGCGAGAACTCCCGCCTCTTGACGTATTCAACGTTTCCGCAGGTCAGAAGCCGCTTTTGCTTCGAAGCCAACTCACATTAAAGCCGGCCCGATTTGGCGCGCTGACCGCTGAAGCTATATGTTTCCTGCATCTAATGCATGTTTCCACGGTTTAGGGGTGGCGGTGAGTGGTTCCGTCCCGGGTTTCGTCCCGCGGATGCTGGTTGATCCGGATATCGGGCTGTTCCGGGCCGACGAACGGGCTTTCGCGGCGATGCTGGATGGCTGGCGCGCACAGATGCTCGCACGCGGCCTCACGACGGAAACCATCAAACAGCGCTGCCAGCTGCTGGAACGGTTTCAAAAGTTCACCGGTGAGTTTCCGTGGCAATGGCGTCCGGCGGACATTGAGGATTTCCTGGCTGAGCTGCGTTCCGGTGAGAAGCCGATCAGTCTGAAAACGCTGCGTTCGTACAGCAACGCCGTGGCGATGTTCTGCGCCTACCTGACACATCCCGGTTATGGTTGGGGCGAGTTTTGCGAACGCAGTTTTGGCAATATACCAAGCCAGATCTGCTTCGAGTGGAACATGCCCAGGCATACGACCGACGACGCGGTTCCGGCGCAGCGGCGGTCATTCACCAAGGCAGAACTGCAACGGCTCTTCGATTACCTCGACGATCTCATCGACCGGGAATACGCGGCCGGCAGCAAGCGGTGGCTGCCCCTGTTCCGTGACTCGGTGGCTTTCAAGGTTTGCTATGCCTACGGTCTCCGCCGACGCGAAATGACCATGCTGGACCTGGAGGACTTCGGCCCCAACCCTCATATCAGCGACTATGGACGCTTCGGCGCCCTGCAGGTCCGTTTCGCCAAGGGCACAGCAGGATCCGGGCCCAGACGGCGGACCGTCCTGACCGTCCCGGAGTTCGACTGGGTCGTGGACCAGCTAAGGACTTGGACGTCCAACGGGATGCGGGAGCGGTTCCCCACCGCTGACAGGTCCTCGGCTCTTTGGCCCAGCGAGCGTGGCGCGCGGATGTCGCTCGGTTCCTTCGGGGATGCCTTTGCGGCCGCGCGGGACGCCGTTGGATTGCCAAAAGAATTGGGGCTGCATTGCCTCAGGCACTCCTACGTGACCCATCTGATCGAGGCTGGCTATGATGCGGCGTTCGTACAGACCCAGGTTGGCCACTCGTACGCTTCAACCACCGGCCTATATACATCGGTATCGTCGGACTTCAAGCAGAAAACCGTGCAGCAGATGATCGCACGCCGCATCACCAACTTGGAGGACCCAGATGCCTGAACAGCGCCGGATCGGATACCGCTGGAACCTGAGGGCCCTGATGGCTAAACGCAACCTCTGGAAGACCACCGAACTGATGCCCCTACTGCGATCCCGCGGCATCAACCTCTCTGAAAGCCAGGTTTACCGGCTAGTCACCACAGCGCCGGAACGCATCCCGGCCAGGACCTTTGCAGCTCTCTGCGATATCCTGGACTGCACCCCGAACGACCTGTTCGAACCGTTCGTGGAGATGCGCGCCGCGGCCACAGCCAACGCACCCCAACGCAGCGAAGACCTCGGAATTCAGCCCGGCAACCCGATCGCTAAACGTATCCGACTCGTCAGTCCCGAGAACGGTGACTAGGCCACGCAAGCCAGAGGACCCCGCCCGCTGGCCAGTCCCCTGCGCCCGCTGCCGCCAGCACCACAAAACCGTTGCGAGGTGGCCCGACGGTGCAATCTGCGGCTACTGCTACCAACAGGCAAAACGCACGAAAGGCACCTGCGTTTGCGGGCATGAGGGCGTCCTGCCAGGCCTTATTGATGAGCAGCCTGCCTGCCGCCAGTGCTCGGGAGTTCGGCTCAACGTCGACTGCGAGGCCTGCGGAGCAGAAGACGAGCTCCACAGCGGCGGACGCTGCTGGAAATGCGTGCTCACAACAGTTGTCGATGAGGTGCTCACAAACCCCTCAACGGGAGCAATGGCCCCGGACTTGATTCCGCTCGCCACGGCGTTAAGGTCTATGAAACGCGCCAACAGCGGCATTACCTGGATTCAGCAAAAGCACGTCACCGCCTTCCTCCGAAACCTCGCCGTCGCGCAAACGATCACGCATGACGTCTTCGACGAACTGCCCGACTCGCGGACCCGTGAATACGTCCGGGGCCTCCTCATCGAGCACGGTGTTCTCCCCCGCCGCGACGAACTTCGCACGCGCTACGAGAGCTGGTCTGCACAAGCCCTCGACCGAATCAACAACCCTGAGAACCGCGACATTATCCGTCGCTACATCCGGTGGCATCACCTTCGTCGGATGAACCAGATGGACGAAATCACCCGTGGCACCTTCCTCCGAGCCAAGCAGCAAGTGACGGTCGCAATCGACCTGCTCAACTGGCTCACCAGCCACGGCGCCAGCCTCGCCGGGCTGACCCAAGCTCATCTCGACCTCTGGCAAGCAGAAGGACCCACCACCAGGCGGATCGCCGAACACTTCCTGAAATGGGCCATCAAGGCGAAGGCCGCTCCTGCAGGGCTGACTATCATCTCGCATCGTCGTGGAACGAGCGCCAAACTCGATAAAACAGGGCAGGACGAAGCACTTAACCGCGTGCTTCACGCCGGCGGACAAATCGAGGCACGCGATCAGGCCGCCGCGGTCCTCGTCCTGGTTTTCGGGCAACAGGCCGAACGCATGGCGCAGCTCACGTGGGAAGACGTGACGGTCACTGAAGAACTCGTCACCGTCCAGCTCGGATCAATAAACATCGCGCTGCCAGCCCCGTTGGATGAGCCCTGGCGGGAGCTGGCTGAGAACCCAAGGCATGGCCTCACAGCCGCACATCCCAACAGCAACTGGGTCTTCACCGGAGGATCCCCCGGAAAACATATCCACCCCGGCCACCTAACCGAACGCCTCACCCGGATCTTCAGCACCCGCGCCGCACGGCTCGGAACACTCCACGAACTCACCAAACTCGCCCCGGTCGCCATCATCGCCGAGACCCTTGGCTACTCCCCCAAAACCATCGAACGCCACGCCACCAGTTCAGCCGCGACATATGCTCGCTACATCGCGGCAGTAAACGAGGCAGCCCAGGATGGAAGTCCGAGGAACTAGAACGGGTCGATACCGTTTGCGTCCGTGACGGTAAACCTAAAGCTGCCTGCCCCGACGATCCCAGTCCTTGCGACGGGTCTCTTCCTCGTCCCAGAAATGACCGTCGTAGTGGCGCACGTAGAACAGGTAGGCCGTGAAGACCGCGCACATAATCAGCATCGCCAGCATGAGGTAGCGGAATGCATCCCAAGCTTCATCCCACCGGAATGCAATTTGCACGATTGCATTAGCGGCCAGCAAGGCCACCATGACCAGCTGCAAACGAAATCCGCCCCGCGTCATCCGCGGCTCAAGGCGCTTCCGACCCTCAGACATATCCGGAGCCTACAACCGGAGGACCTTTCTGTCATGAGCCCACCGGTCCCCGTCCATGAGCAGCCCGAGTCTCGTTCTACGTCGCGCAAATGACGGACGTAGCAACTCCCGGCTCATGAATACCCGTGCATGCCAGTTAGAGCACGGGGGTAAAAGTAGCTGTGAGAACTCCCGTTGCGCGGCGAACCTGGTGTGTTCCCGGGTTATAGGCTGACGCTTGATGTGAGTGCACACGGCTGTAGTCATGTCGACGTGCTGTAGTGAGCGCTGAGGCTGGGGTTTGCATTTTGACTAAGGGCATTAGGCAGTGTTTTCTGACGCCCGGGGTCAGGTCTTCCTTAGCGAATCAGTGAGCTGACGAAGGACGGCCGCCGCTCTCGTCGCATCGTCCTCGGTCCAGTCCAATAGATGCTCCTGGAACATGGCTGACCGCTGGCCTTCCAGGTGCTCAAGTTTGTCCGCGCCCAGCGGTGTTAGGGCTACGACGTGGGCCCGGCCGTCATCGGGATCCTTTCTCCGGACCACCAAACCCTGTTCCTCCAACTCCGCGATTTGGCGGCTGAGGACTGGAGTACCAACACCGAGTCGCTCGGCGAGCCTGGTGGCCCGGCACTCCCCCTCATTTACGAGCCGAAGTACGAAGTGCAGTGCTGGTCCAGTTCCTTCCCGCCGCGAGCTGGCTGCAGTGATGCAACGCACTGCCCGTTGGAGATCAAATATCTCGGATACCAGATTCGCTGTCGTGCCGGGATTCAGTGTCATTTCGGTATTGCTAGAGAGTCCACGGACTGAAAGGTTTAAAGTTTCGTGGCTACTCCCGGCCGTTGAGTTGGAGGACCTGCTTGAAGAGTTCAGCGTGGTCCGCTGGAGCGGCGTTGGCTTCGCTGGTTTCTTCATGATTTGCTATCGGGGCTTAGCGGTCCCGCGAATCGATAAAGCCGCGGATACTACGTTCTGGATGGGTGCTGCGATGTCCACCACAACGCCGGGTTCGTCGCCTGCTAGTGGTTCCAGCGTAGTGAGCTGGGATTCGAGCAGCGCCGGCGGCATGAAGTGCCCGGACCGGCCCTCGAGGCGCTGGCTGAGCACTTCCTTGCTGCCGTGCAGGTGCAGGAAGATCGTGTCCGGGGCATGTGCACGGATGGCGTCGCGGTAGCTGCGGCGCAACGCCGAGCAAGCTAGGACCATGCCGCCGTCGCCCGCGTTCGCTAGTTCGGCGCCTACGGTGGCGAGCCATGGCCAGCGGTCCTCGTCGGTTAGGGGCGTGCCGGCCGCCATCTTGGCGACGTTCTCCAAGGGGTGGAGAGAATCGCCGTCGAGGAACGGGACGCCAAGTTCCCGTGCGACGAGGTCTCCGATGGTGGTCTTGCCGCACCCGGAAACCCCCATCACGATGACGCGGAGCTTGGGCTGCCCGGTTTCGGTATTGGAAATGCTCACCAGTCGTGGACCGTTCCGTCGATGAGGCGGTTGTAGGGCAGGTAGGCCTGCTGGTAGGGGTAGGCCGCCGCGGCTTCCTCGTTGAATTCAACGCCGATCCCTGGCTTGTCGCCCGGGTGGAGGTAGCCGTCCACGAACGTCATGGACTGCTCGAAGACCTCGTTGGTCTTGTCCGAATGCTGCATGTATTCCTGGATGCCGTAGTTGTGGATGGCCAGGCCCACGTGCAGCTGCGCGGCGAAGCCCACCGGGGAGATGTCGGTGGGGCCGTGGAAGCCGGACTTGATTTGGTACTGCGCGGCGAAATCCATGACCTTCTTCAACGGGGAGATCCCGCCGAAGTGGGTCGAGGCCGCGCGGACGTAGTCGATCAGTTGTTCCTTGATGAGGGTCTGGTAGTCCCAGACGGTGTTGAAGATTTCACCGATGGCCAGCGGGGTGGTGGTGTGCTGGCGGACCAGGCGGAGGCCTTCCTGATTTTCGGCCGGGGTGCAGTCCTCCAGCCAGAACAGGTCGTAGGGTTCCAGGGCCTTGCCCAGTTTGGCGGCCTGGATCGGAGTCATCCGGTGGTGGCCGTCGTGCAGCAGCGGGATCTCGGGGCCGAACTCGTTCCGGACGGCTTCGAACACGGTGGGCAGGTGCCGCAGGTAGGCGCGGGTGTCCCAGTCCTCCTCCAGCGGGAAAGTGCCCCGGCCGGCGGGTTCGTAGTCGTAGCGTTCGCCGGAGGCCTGTGCTTGGGCGGCCACACCGTACACGGCTTTGATGCCGGGGACTGCGGTCTGGATACGGATGGATTTGTAACCGAGTTCCAGGTGCTCCCGGACCGAGTCGAACAGAGACGGCAGGTCCGCGCCGGAGGCATGGCCGTAGGCGCGCAAACCGTTCCTGGATGCCCCGCCCAGGAGCTGGTACACCGGCATGCCGGCCATTTTGCCCTTGATGTCCCACAGCGCCATGTCCACTGCGGCGATTGCAGCCATGGTCACGGGGCCGCGGCGCCAGTAGGAGGAGCGGTACAGGAACTGCCAGGTGTCCTCGATCCGGTGCGGGTCCTTACCGATAAGCAGCTGCGCTACGTGTTCCTTCAGGTACGCGGCGACGGCAAGCTCGCGGCCGTTCAGCGTGGCGTCACCAATACCGGTCACGCCATCTTCGGTGGTGATCCGGAGCGTCACGAAGTTACGGGACGGGCTTGTTACAAAGACGTCGGCGGCAATGATTTTCACAGCGAATCCTTTCGAGGGGAGGCAAGTGCCTCAGTTGAAGTGGAGGCGGGCTTGTCAAAGCTTCCCTGCAAGCTCTCGATCAGCTCAACCACAGATTCGTCAGCGGCCAATATGGGGTCCACCAGGGCCAGCAGGGCACGGGTCCGGTTGGTGTCGGTGAGCAGGTTGGCGGCGTCCACGGCGTCAGCCAGCGGGTCTTGAAAGGATGCGCTGGCTGCGGTGTAGTTCATCCAGGCCGCGATCATGGACGCAGCGGCAGCCCCTGAGCGGCCGGCCGCGCGTTCGGCCTGCAGTACCGGTACAGCGCGCATCCGAAGCTTGGTGCTGCCGTCCATGGCGATCTGGGCGAGGTTGTGGGCAATCCTGGCGTTGCTGAACCGCGCGATCAGCGCGGCGCGGTAGGCAGGGATCTGCAGTTCCCCACCAGGAAGGTTGGCCTCGGCTTCGTCCCAGAATGCTTCCACGGCCTGGCGGCACACCGGGTCCGCCAGTGCCTCTGCCACGGTGCCGTGCCCGCGCAGTTGCCCGCTGTAGGCCAGCAGTGAGTGTGCGCCGTTGAGCAGCCATAGCTTTCGGTTTTCGTAGGGTTCGATGTTTTCCACGAAGAGGGCACCGGCGTCTTCCCAGCGCGGGCGGCCAGCGGGGAAATCCCCGCTCAGCACCCAGCTGGAGAAGGGTTCCGCCACCACGGGTGAATTATCCCGGTAGCCGCATGCATCCCGAACGCCGGTGATGTCCTCATCCGTGGTCCGCGGGGTGATGCGGTCAACGGAGGTGCTGACGAAGCTGACATTGGCGTCGACCCAGGCGGCGAGCCCGGCATCCAGCACACCGGCGAACCCGGCCACTGCCCGCCGTGCAACCTCGCCGTTGTTGGACAGGTTGTCGCAGCAGACCACGGCTATGGGCCCGGCCCCAGCGTCGCGGCGGGCGGCAAGTGCCAGCACCAGCCGTCCCAGCGGCGTGGCCGGTGTCCCACTGCCGGAGCCCAGCAGCGCAAGGTCCGCGGCGACCTCGGGCGCTGCCGTGTCGGGCCGTCCGTCAGCTACCACTCCGTAGGCAGCCTCAGTGATGGTAAGTGTAACCACGGCAGTGCCGCGTGCGGCCACAAGCCCGGAAAGCCGCTCAACGTCTGCCCCATCCACCGCGTCCACGATGCTGTCAACCACCGTGAACGAGTCACCTGTGTCTGCCCGTTCCACCAGGGTGTACAGGCCGTCCTGCTGGGCCAGCGCGACGGCGGCATCGGGACGGCGGCCGGTGAAAGCGGCAATCCCCCACTCCGCGGCGTCCCCTGCCTGCTGGGTGTACCACGCCTGGTGGGAGCGGTGGAAGGCGCCCAATCCCAGGTGGACGATGCGGATCGGGGCTTTGGGTCCCGGGCGGAGCGCCCGGTCCAGCTGCGGAACGTCCGTGGTGGAGGATGAGAGGTGCAATTCCGCGCTCACAGCTTGAACACCCGCCGGGGTGAACTGTCCACAATGTCCACGATGAGTTCGTGCGCACGGTCCTCGCTGACACGGTGTTCGGCTACGAGCCGGGCCAGGAAGGAAGCCTCGATCCGGCGGGAGGCGTCGTGCCGGGCCGGGATGGAGCAGAAAGCCCGGGTGTCGTCGATGAAGCCGGAGGAACGGGAAAAACCAGCAGTCTCTGTCACTGCGGAGCGGAACCGCAGCATCGCGTCCGGTGCGTCCAGGAACCACCACGGAGCGCCCAGGTACACAGACGGATAGAAGCCCGCCAGCGGGGCGAGTTCGCGGGAGAACACGGTCTCGTCCAGCGTGAAGAGCACCAGGTGGAAGTCCTTGGCGGTGCCGAAGTCCTGCAGCACGGGCCGGATGGCCTCTGTGTAGTTGATCGCGAACGGGATGTCGTGTCCGGTGTCAGCGCCGAAGGCGTTGAAGGTGGGCTCGTGGTGGTTGCGGTACGAGCCCGGGTGGATGGTCATTACCAGGCCGTCCTCCACGGACATCCTCGCCATCTGGTACATCATGTGCGCTTCGAAGGCGTCCCGGTCCTGGGCTGTTGCCTCGCCCGAACGGGCACGGTCGAACAGCTTGGCCGCATCAGCGGCGTCCAACTTCAGCGTCGCGGGCGTCAGCACCCCGTGATCCGCCGACACGGCACCGTGCTCCACAAAATAACGACGCCGGTTCTCCAGCGCGGCGAGGTAAGCGCCATAGCCCGTGCCGCCGTCACCCGCTGCCGCGATGAGCTTATCCACGTTCTCCGACCACGCCGGGTGGGCGATGTTGAGGTAGGCATCGGGGCGGAAGGTGGGCAGGACGCGCCCGTGGAAGCTGGGGTCCTGCGCGATGGCCTTGTGGCTTTCCAGCGTGTCCAGCGGATCATCCGTGGTGGCCAGGACCTCGATGTTGAAATCCTTGAACAGCTCCCGCGGCCGGAAGCCCGGCTCCTGGAGCTTGGCGGCAAGGGCGGCATAACTGGCATCAGCCGACATCTCCCCAAGGTCTGTACCCAGCTTGAACACGGAATCGAGCTGGGTGCGCAGCCAGTAGCCCGAGGCCGTGCCTTCAAACAGCGGCCAGGATTCCACAAACGTCCTCCAGACCTCACGCGATGTGGGTGCCGACGCCGCTCCGTCGCGCAGCCGGTCCATGGGGACCCCGCTGGCATGGATCAGGCGGGTGACGTAGTGGTCAGGGCTGACCAGGAGGGCGGCAGGATCGGGAAACGGCGTGTTCTGCTCGATGACTGCGGCGTCAACGTGGCCGTGCGGAGAAATTATGGGCAGGTCCTGCACTCGCTCCAGCAAGGAACGCGCGATGCTGCGCGTCCCGGGATCTGCGGGCAGGAGCCTGTCTGGGTGGGCGGCAATCGACTGTGACATACTCGTCAACTCACTCAGCTCTCATTGCTTGAAGAACCCTGACCTCAGGAAAGTAACTACGGGTCCCAGAGACGTCTACAGGTTGGTCACCAAGAACCGTAAAGGAGCCATGAGCCCGGAGGTCGTCTGAGGCCGAGCCCACCCACACTGAAACTTCTCCCGGCTCGACGACGAACCGGCCGTCGTGAGCAGTATGTCCCAGCTGTGAGCCCCGGACTTTATAACTGACTTCTGCCTCGTCGCCGCTTTCAAGTTCTATTCGCGCGAATCCTGCCAACTGTTGTGCGGGCCGGGTGATTCCCGTTCCCAGCAGGCCGACGTACAGCTGGGAAACTTCTGCACTGCGGATTGTTCCTACGTTCCTGACAGGGACAGTTATCGTAACTTCCTGCTCTGCAGTGATGGCCGCCGGCTCAATCCGAAGTTCACCGTATTCGAACTCGGAGTAGCCCAGCCCGTGCCCGAATGCGTACAGGGGGGTGCTTGGCATGTCGGCGTAGGCCTTGGCCATGTCGATACTTTCGCGCCGGTAGCCGCTGCCTCTTTTCTGCGCCTGGTAGATCGGTACTTGCCCTGAGTGCCGGGGGATCGAAAATGGGAGCTTGCCTGAAGGAGCAGCAAGGCCAAAGAGTACGCGGGCGAGGGCCGTGGCGCCTTCCGGGCCTGGGTAGTAGGCGGTCACCAGGGCGGGCAGGGCGTCATCCACGCCGGAGAGCCCGTAGGGGCGGCCCATATAGAGGACCGCTGCGGTAGGCTTCCCGACTGCTGTCACTTCCTTTACAAGCTGTACCTGCCGTGCGGGGAGGTCGATGTTTGCGGAGTCCGTGCCTTCACCTTCCGTGGTTGTTCCGGAGAAGGCGCCCGCCCTGCCGCCAATAGCGAGGATGACCACGTCAGCTGCTGAGGCGGCAGCCACGGCCGCCTCAATGTCGTGCGGATCTGAATCGAGGACACCTGTACCCGAAACGGTGACGACCTCCGCTTCTGGCATGAGCATCCCGACTGCCTCTGCCAGGCTCTGGCTCCCATATTCTTCGCGGACAACCTTCTCCAAATCGAGGTTCTCCATGGCACTGACGCGCTCCTCGGCAGCTTTTCTCATTGCCTCGGGCATGCCATCGAGCGCCCCTTCCATTCCGACCATCCGCGAGCGGCCGGTCATCATCCCCTTGATCATTTCCAGAGCCGTGGGATACGTGTAATTGGCGAAGTTGACCATCACGGAGTCCGCGTGCGGGCCAATGACCGCGATGCGGCGAACACCGCGGTCAAACGGCAACAGATTGTTTTCATTCTTCAACAGGGTTACCGATTGGGCGGCCAGTTCCTCCGACAGTTCACGGCCTTCCTTCGCCACGGACCTCAACCGGATTGGATCCTCGTTCACAAAAGGGTCCTCAAACAGGCCGAGTTCGAATTTGTGGGTAAGGACCCTTAGAACAGCCCGGTCCACCAAAGCTTCATCGACCATCCCCTTTTCCACGGCCGTGGCCAGTGCCGGTCCATAGCCGTAGGCACTGGGCAGTTCGACATCCAGGCCTGCGGTCAGTGACATCACTCCCGCTTCCTCAGGAGTCCGGGCCACCCGCTGGCGTTCCACCAGATACTGAATGGTGCGGTAATCAGCCACCACGGTCCCTTCAAAGCCCAGCTTCTGTCGAAGCAGGTCCGTGAGCACGGCTGACGATACTGCTACCGGTACACCGTCAATTTCCGAGTAGCTGTTCATGACGCTGCGAAGGCCGGCGAGGCGGATGGCAGCTTCAAAGGGCGTTGCGTAGACGTCGTAGAGTTCCCGCATTCCGAGTTGCGTGGCAGCAAGGTTCTGGCCTGCTTCCGTCATCGCATAACCAAGGAAATGTTTGGCTGTGGCCAGAACACCTTGGCGGAGGTCCTCCCCCTGCAGGCCCTGCACAAAAGCCACGCCCATTGCCGAGACGAGCAGGACTTCTTCGCCATACGTTTCATGCACCCGGCCCCAGCGGGCGTCCCGCGCCACGTCCAGGACGGGCGCCAACCCCTGACGGATACCGAGTGACAGCATCTGCCGCCTGGTCAACTCTGCCATTTCACGGACTTTGGCCGGATTCCAGGTCGCAGCCAGACCGATAGCCGTAGGGAAAGAGGAGTGGCCTTCTGCAACAACACCATTGAGCGCTTCGTTGTGCAGGATGGCGGGAATTGCCAGCCGGGTGGAGTCGCGCAAAAACGACTGGATGTCATTGTTCATCTTGGCCAAACGCTCAGGTCCACCGCCTGCCATGCCTACACCGGAGATGTGGCCGATGCCCTGGCCGAGGTGCCGGCTCAGTTGCCCTTTGGCAATTCCGTCGGCTCCAAGGAGCGGCTGCGGCAGGATCCCAACGAGCTGCATGGTTTTCTCCGCCGGAGTCATGCGGCTCAGCAGGTCCGACGCACGCTCGGCTACAGGGAGAGAGGGGTTCTGGTAAGTCATCGGTGACCTTTCGTGTGGCTCGCATGCCGTAGTGCGGCTATCAACGGGACCCGCTACTGAATTTAGTGACACGTTTCGAAATTCATCCTAGCATCTTCTTGGCAATCGGTTTCCGTTTTTCGGATGCCAATTTTTGCGTTTCACGCATGGTCTTTACCGGCCTGGGGGTTCAGGTGAGCGCAACGTTGGAACGTGCGGGTTCTTCGGCAGGGAGGCTGCCGGCTACGTTGATGTCCGACTGCTTCCCGCAATAGGAGCCCTCCCGCCCCGCTCGGACGCCAGGGGCGCCCCGATATTGTTGACCTGCGTGGAGTTGATGGACATCCCTAAGGGGGCACAGATCGCACCATCTTTGAGCGCAGCCGTCACAAGACACGGCAGGAGCGCCCGCAGCGGGCGCTCCTGCCGTGGTTGGAGTTTCATCATGCGGTTCCCGAAGGCAGGGACCCCCTGCTTTCAGTGCCTTAGCGCACAGGGGCTGAACCGGTGCCCACCGGACAGGTAAGCCTCGAGCGGGCGTGGGCTCTCAATTGACGACGACGAGCGTGCGTAGCCTGCGCCCTGCACGCTGCGTCGAATTCGGTTGCGACAAACGAGAAGCCAGTCCCCTGGGATGCTTCCCTCCGATTTCAGCCGGCTTAGCGTGCCATGTGTCGGGCCCCGCGGAGGCCGAACACGACGGCGGGTCCGATGGTGGAGCCCGGGCCGGGGTACGTCCGCCCCATGACGGAGGCGGAGTTGTTGCCAGCGGAGTAAAGACCCTCAATGACCGTGCCGTCTTCGCGCAACGCACGTGCATCGCCGTCGGTGACAACGCCACCCTTGGTGCCGAGGTCTCCGATGACCACTTTAAAGGCGGTGAACGGGCCCTTTTCGAGCGGGCCGAGGCAGGGGTTCGGACGAACTGTAGGGTCGCCGTAGTAGCGGTCGTAGGCCGAGTTGCCGCGGCCGAAGTCGCCGTCGACGCCGGAGCGGGCGAAGCCGTTGAACCGTTGAACCGTCGCTTCCAGCCGTGCGGGATCCACGTCCAGCTTTGCGGCGAGCTCGGCGAGGGTGTCTGCCTTGACCATGATCCCCGCGTCCTTCATTGCCTTGTTGTTCTTCGGGTCGATCGCGAAGGTGCGAAGGTAGCGGCGGGCGTGCCGGGCGTCTCCGACCAGCCAGTACGGGCCGTCTTTGTCGTGTTCGAGCATGTGGTGACCGAGGTCGACGTAGGACTCGGACTCGTTCACGAACCGGTCACCCTTGGCGTCGAGGATGACCGAGTATGGCAGGGAACGCTCCCCCACAATGAACGCAGCGCCGTGGCCGGGTGCTGCGGCGATTGATCCGCCCCACCATGCGTCGTCCATGAGCTCAAGTGCTGCGCCGTTGTCCTGCGCGATCTCGATGGGGCGCCCCAGGTTGCCCGGAGCGCCGGATGGGGCGCCGTCGATCCCGTGGTGCTTTTGGCGGAGGTCCTTATTGTGGTCAAAACCGCCGCCGGAAAGCATCACGCCGCGTGTAGCGCCGATGGTCAGGGGCTTGCCATCCCGCGTTATCCGAACCCCTGCGACACGGCCGTCCTCGACGATGAGCTCCTGCAGCGGGGCATTCAGCCACAGGTCGGCACCTTGCTTTTGCACGACGACGTCAAGGAACGCAGCGGCGAATCCTGCGCCGATGCCGGCAAGCTTCTTGCCGGTGGCCAGGCCGCCGAGGGCGCGGAAGACGAGTTGCGTCCCGCGGATGAAACCGGCAGGGGTCGACCAGGCACGGCCCAGGAGCCATATGTCGTCGGTTTTAATCGGCAGCGCGGCGGGCGCCTGGCAGGTTTTCCACCAGTGGCCGATCTTTTTGATGTCGAACGGCTTCACCTCCAGGCCACGGCCGATCTTGCCGCCCGGGAGCTCGGGGTAGTAGTCGGGGTAGTCCGCCGCACGTTCGAACCTCACCCCGTACTTCTCCGCCGTGGTGATGAAGTCGTAGACGCCGTCGACGAACGCCTCCTTCCGGAGCCGTGTGGTGGCGCGCCCCTCCTCGCCGACCGTCGTCTCGAGGTAGGTCAGCGCTTCCTCGCGGGAGTCGCCGGCGCGGTCGCGCTGCATCAGCGGGTTGTTGGGCAGCCACATGCCGCCCCCCGACATGGCCGTGTTGCCACCCCACTTCCCGGTGCTCTCCAGCAGGAGGACCCGCAGGCCCTCATCCGCGGCACCCATTGCTGTCGCCAGCCCCGCGGCACCTGTGCCGACGACGACGACGTCATAGCTGTGGTCAAAAGGCTTTGACTCTGACATGCTCTGCTCCTTCAGTACATGGGCGCCGGTTCCGCTTTTAACCGGGACTGGCTCTGGACGCGGACGACGACGGAACCTCCCGCCGTCGTCCGTTTCAGTTCATTACAGGGCTGACCAGCCGCCGTCAGAGGCGAGGATGGCGCCGTTGACGTTGGTGCCGTCCTCGCTGAGCAGGAAGGTGATGGATGCAGCGAGCTGCGCGGCTGTTGCCGGGGTGGGGATGTTGGCCTGCATCAGCGGGCCAAGGCGCTCTGCGGCCATCCGGGATCCGAAGTTCGCCTCGATGCCGGTGATGGTGGGGCCGGGAGCCACCGCGTTGAAGCGAAGCCCCTTGGGTCCATAGATCACCGCGGAGTTCTTGGTGAGGCCGATGACGGCGTGCTTCGAGGCGGTGTAGGCGGCACCGGCGGCGGACCCGCGGATGCCAGCCTCGGAGGAGACGTTCACAACCGAGCCGGCGCCGGCGTCGAGCATCAACGGTGTTACGGCGCGGGTGAGGCGCATCAGCGAGGTGACGTTGATCCGGAAGACGCGGTCCCAAAGTTCGTCATCCACCTCGTGGATGGGAGCGAAGTTGTCCATGATCCCGGCGACGTTGGCCAGGGCATCCACCCGCCCGGCGGCCGCGGCAACAACGGCGGCGACCGTTTCTTCAGTGGAGATGTCGCCGGCCACAGGCACCAGGTCCAGGCCGCGATTCTCTTCCACCAGCACGTCCAGGCGTTCCTTGCTGATGTCGGCGGCGATGACCTTGCCGCCCTCCTTCGCAATACGCAGGGCAGTTGCCTGACCGATCCCGGAGGCTGCACCGGTGACGATGACGGTTTTCCCTGCAAAGCGGTTGTTGGTGATGGCTTCTTGCCACGTGGCTTCGTTGCTCATGATGTCCTTCCAGACGCTGAGTAGATTCGGTGATGGCCGCGCCACCCACCTTATGACACACTGTGTCATTATGGAAGGGTGAATACTGGTGGGATGCCTTCGGACAACTTGGTCACCCCCACCCGGGCCCGGGGGCGGCCGGTGAGCATCGACCCTGACGCCGTGGCGGCCCTAGCGCTGCGCATTTTTGCTGAGCACGGGTACGAGCAAACCTCCATGGAAGACATCGCCCGTGAGGCAGGGGTCGGGCGCAAGACCCTATACCGCCATTTCGCCAACAAGGCGGACCTGGTGTGGGGCGGGATGGGACCGGCGATCCAGGCCTCCGTGCCTCTATTGGACGCGCCTCCAGCTCCTAATGCGACAGCCCAGGAGATCCTGGATGGCCTTCGCGATGCGCTGATTGCCGGTGTTGACGCACTTCCGGACCTCGCAGTTACCCGCGGACGACTGCGGCTGATCGCGGAACATCCGGAACTGATGAGCCGAAGCTACGAATTTTTGGGGGGGCAGCGTGATCGGACACGCTCCTACCTGACCGCCCGCGGCATCTCGGAGACTTCAGCACGATATTTTTGCGCTGCCCTTATTGGCGCTTCATTTGAGGCTTGGCTGCAGTGGGCCGTCGGCGATGAGCCTTCGCCCACAGCACACCTGGAGGCAGCCCTGGCTGTCCTGCATCTAGACAGGCTCTGACCCCTTCGCTCCACGCGCCTTCCCGGCCGCTCCCTTGGGCCGAGTCCGCAACAACGGCACCGCACCGCCCAATCCGGGCTTCCGTCGGCTCCACCAGCGCTGAGTTCGCCCCAGAAGATGGCCTCAGGCTTTACAGCCGCCCTGCGCCTCCATCTGCCGCTGAAGTTACCTCAAAAAAGTTAACGCAATCGGTTGTCAGGGCCCTCAAAGGATGCTTCACTGGTTTCAGTACGAAATTAGAAAGCTGTTACTAATTTCCGCGAGGCCCACTGCAGGTTGACGTTCTACAGTGCAGGCAACTCATTCCATGACCAAAGGAGTTCTTGTGAACACCCGTGTGACCCGACCTCGATTCCGTTCCGGAATCGCTACTTCAGTTGCAGCAGCTGTCTTGCTGGCCATGACTGCCTGCTCTGGCAGCCCCGCCCAGGAAGAGGCCGATTCCGGTTCGACCGGCGCCAACTCCAACGCCACCATTGCTCTGGCAGTCAATTCAGCTCCGGCGTCCCTTGATCCCGCCCAGCTCCAGGAGGGTCAGCAGACCTATGTCTGGGGGTCGGTTTTTGACACGCTCCTTTACGTCGACAACGCGGGCAAGCTCCAGCCAAATGCAGCGGAAAGCTGGAAGCTTTCCGAGGACGGCCTGACATTGTCGCTGACCTTGCGGGACGGACTGACGTTCAGCAACGGCGAGCCGGTGACGGCAAAAGACGTCGCGGGAACGCTGGAGCGGACCCGGACCACGCCAGGCCAGCAACAGGGGAAGCTGGCGTCCGTCGAGTCCATTGAAGCCCCGGACGACAAGACCGTCGTCCTTAAGTTGAAGCAACAGGACCCCTCGCTTCTTCAGAACATGGCGTTGGCAGCCGGCGTCATCGGTGACCCCGAGACCCTCAACGACAAAACCACTGCCTTGAACCCCACGGGTTCGGGCCCGTACACGCTTGATCAGAGCGCGACCGTTCCAGGTACCACCTACGTTTTGAACCGCCGCGACGATTATTGGAACGCCAAGGCGTACCCCTTCAAGACCCTGACTGTCCGGGTCATCCAGGACCGCACCGCCGTCTTTAACGCGTTGCAGGCCGGGGAACTCGATGCGGGAAACGTTGAGGCCCAGCAGGTCCAGCAGATCGAGGGCGCGGGCTTTAAGACCAAAAAGGTGGAGGCCACTGCGGTTGCCAACCTCGTACTTGCCGACCGCGAGGGCACGATTTTGAAGCCCCTGGCTGACGAACGCGTGCGCAAAGCCATCAATATGGCTTTTGATCGGGAGAAGCTGGTCCAGCAGGTCCTGCGCGGATCCGGCAAGGCAACAGTGCAAATTTTCAATCCCAAGGGTGCAGCCTACGACCCCTCGTTGGATGACACGTACAAGTTCGACCCTGCCGGAGCGAAAAAGCTGCTTGCAGAGGCAGGATACGCGGACGGGTTCGAAGTCACTATGCCGAGCACCGTGATTTCGAAGTCCTTCGAACCCCTTATCACCCAACCGCTCGCTGACATTGGCATTAAGGTGAACTGGGAGCCAGTTCCTCCGCAGAACGCCGCCGCAGCTGTTTCCTCGAAGAAATATCCCATGGTGTTCTTCATCGATGGGCTCAACGTGACACAGCGGGAACTCCAGAACAACTTCGGGAATCCCGGATTCCTTAACCCCTTCGGCACTGAAGACCCCGAACTGACGGAGCTCGCCTCCCAGGTTTCCCTTGAGTCCGATGAAGCCAAGGCCGCAGATCTGTATAAGAAAATCAACGCACACATCGTAGAGAACGCCCTGACCTCGCCATTGTTCTACCTTGGCACCATCTGGGCGACCAAGGACGGCATCGAGTATCTCGGTGATGGCTCAAACACCATGAGCACTATCCGCGCGTTCAACGCCACGAAGTGATAACGGAGAGCCCCGGGCGTGGTTTGTCCGGGGCTCTCCTCCCCTGCTTACTTCTTTGAAGGACCCTCATGACCACCTATATTCTGCGCCGGCTTGGGACAGGACTCCTGCTCGCAATGCTGGTGACACTGATCACTTTTTTTCTGCTTAGCCTCTCGTTCGACGCGGTCGTCCGGGCCCGCCTCGGAAGCGTCGCCACTCCCGAATCAGTGGCAGCAATGACGGCCGAACTTGGCTTCGACCGTCCCGTACTGGTCCAGTATTTTGAATGGCTCGGCGGAGTGCTCCGCGGTGACTTTGGTACGTCGTTGTTCACCAGCGAACCGGTCGGACCAGCGGTTGCTTCACGGTTGGCCGTCACGCTGTCCATCGTGCTCGTGGCCTTGGCTATTACCGTATTGATCAGTGTCACTCTCGGAGTCGTCGCAGCTACCCGAGGCGGCATCGTGGACCGCCTGGCACAGGCAGCGTCCCTGGTGGGTTACGTCATTCCGGGCCTGCTCATCGCGATTGTGCTGGTTGTGGTCTTCGCCATCAACCTCCGAATGTTGCCCGCAACGGGATATACCCCCTTCGGTGTGAATCCGGGCAGATGGGCAGCCACCATCACTATTCCCGTCATCGTGCTCGTTATCGGCGGCGCCGCGAACATCACGGCCCAAGTCCGTGGCACGATGATCGACGAAATGCGCAAGGACTACGTCCGGACCCTGCGCACCCGGGGGATCTCGACACGGTCCATCGTTCTCAAACATGCCCTGCGGAACGCCGCCGGGCCTGCCTTGACCGTGCTGTCCTTCGAGTTCATCGCCATGCTCGGCGGGGCTCTCATCATTGAGAAGGTATTCGCGCTGCCCGGTTTCGGCACGTTTGCATTCAACTCCTCCCTGCAGGGGGACATAACCGTGATCATGGGCATCACGCTGTTCAGCGTTCTGCTCGTGGTCTGCATCAACCTACTAGTCGACCTTGTGAACGGGTGGCTCAATCCGAAAGCGAGAATCTTTTGAGCGTCGAAGAACTCATCGTCGAACCGGTCCACACAGCTGCCCCCCGTAAGTCGGCATGGCGGAAACTGCTTAAGGACCCCCAGGCTGTCATCACGGCAGGTTTGCTGCTGGTCATCACCCTGCTCGGAATCCTGACCCCGCTCCTGACCCAGCATGGGCCCAACGAGGCCTCATTGGATGCCATCAACGCACCCATGGGAACTCCCGGATACCCTTTGGGCGGTGACCAGAACGGGCAGGACATCTTTACGCGCCTGCTCCACTCCATCAACACCAGCATGATCTCCGGGCTGATCGGAGCGAGCGTTGCCCTCGTAATCGGCGTGACTTTTGGTTTGATCGGAGGCTACTACGGGCGCAAGCTCCAAGGCGTCACCGAGTGGGTCTTCAGCCTCATCATGACGTTCCCCGGCATCCTCCTCCTGATCATCCTCATGCCTGTCACCAAAGGCGACTACCGCTCCACAATGCTGATCTACGGGGTCCTGCTTTCTCCGGGGATCTATCGGATTGTCCGAAACCAGGTTGTCGGGGTTAAGAACGAACTGTTCGTTGATGCCGCGAAAGTATCGGGCCTTTCGGATATCAGAATCCTGGCCCGGCATGTTCTCTTCGTTGTCCGCGGACCGATCATCATCGCCACAGCTTTCCTTGCCGGCTCAGCCATCACGTTGCAGTCGGGCCTGGCGTTCCTTGGCGTCGGTTCCAACACCATCCCCAGCTTTGGTGCGATGATCGCTGACGGATTCCTGAACCTGTATGAAGAGCCCACCCAATTCCTCTGGCCAAGCCTGCTTCTGGGCGTGATCACCGCGTCAATGGTGCTGCTCGGCAATGCACTGCGTGACGCCTTCGAAGGCGTCCGGCCCAAAGCCGCAAAGCGTCCGACGGCGAAGGTCCAGGCAACACCACCGGACCAGCAGGAGGCGACCATCGACGAACCCCTGCTGCTGACCGTTAGGGACCTCGCAATCGCTTATCCCACACCTACAGGGGAACTCCGCGAAGTGGTCAACGGCGTTAACCTGGAGCTGGCTGCCGGCCAGACCTTGGGTTTGGTTGGTGAGTCCGGCTCAGGAAAGACGCAGACAGCTTTTGCTGTGCTAGGCGTCCTGCCTCCTGAGGCCGTTATCACCCGCGGATCAATAAAGTTGGACGGCCGTGAGCTTCTTGGCCTCAGCGAAGGGGAACTTCGCTCCCTCCGTGGCCGGTCCATCGCCTACATTCCCCAGGAACCGATGTCGAATCTGGATCCGTCCTTTTCGGTGGGCGCCCAGCTGGTCGAAGGTATCCGTGCATCCTCCGACATGTCGGCTAAGGAAGCGAAGGAACGCGTGCTCGCGCTCCTGAAGCGTGTCGGCATCACGGACCCTGATCGGACCTTCCATTCCTACCCGCATCAGATTTCCGGAGGTATGGCCCAGCGGGTTCTGATTGCCGGAGCCGTGGCAAGCCGGCCGAAGCTTCTCATCGCCGATGAACCGACCACCGCTCTTGATGTCACCGTTCAGGCCGAAATCCTGGACCTCCTGCGTGACCTGCAGGCAGAACTGAACATGGCTGTACTCCTGGTCACTCACAATTTCGGCGTTGTAGCGGACATTTGTGACCGCATCGCCGTGATGCAGTACGGACAGATTGTGGAATCGGGAACTGCATTGGATATCTTCCACAATCCCCAGCACCCCTACACCACCATGCTTCTAGACTCCATTCTCGACGAGACCACGGTGCGTAAGGATGGCCCTATGGCCTTCCACAGCCCGGTCGGAAAGCAGCACTGATGAGCACCCTGCTCGATGTAAACCAGCTGAGGGTTGCCTACCCCGGTCGCGGTTTCCGCGCCAAGCCACACGAGGTCCTGCATGGAGTTTCCCTGACGATCAGCGAAGGCGAGACTCTTGGCGTCGTTGGCGAATCCGGTTCAGGAAAAACCACAATTGGCCGCGCAGTACTGGGACTGGTCAAACCCAGCGGCGGCAAGATCACTTTCAGGGACCGGGACATCACCCATGTCAGCCCCAAGGAACGCAGGGAACTGTCCAAGGACATCCAAGTAGTCTTCCAGGACCCCTACACCTCCCTTAACCCGTCCATGACAATCGGCGACATCCTCAGCGAGCCACTCATTATTCAGGGCCGTACCCGGGCGGATGCTCGAACGCGTGTGAAGATGCTCCTTGACCAAGTGGGGCTGCCCGCTGATGCCATCGAACGGCTCCCACGTGAGTTCAGCGGTGGCCAGCGCCAACGGGTTGCAATTGCCCGCGCCCTGGCCCCAGAGCCCAAGCTCATTGTGTGCGACGAGCCGGTTTCTGCACTTGACCTCTCCACCCAGGCGCGGGTCCTGGACCTGTTTATCGATATTCAGCGTCAAACCGGGGTGGCCTACCTGTTCGTCTCCCACGACCTTGCCGTGGTCAGGCATGTCAGCCACAGGGTCAGCGTTGTCTATAAGGGAGATATCGTCGAGACCGGGTCAGCTGAAGTGGTGACATCGGACCCTGAACACCCCTACACACAGCGGCTCTTGCTCGCAGCCCCGATTGCCGATCCTGTGGCTCAGGAGAAAAGACGGGCTGAACGACGCCGGCTCCTGGAGCTCCACCGCGAACAGGACCTGCAAGCAGGTGTTGTCCGCGCATGACCACGGAGCCGATCATTCCCGGCTTCCACCCGGACCCGTCCATCTGCAGGGTAGCCGACAGCTACTTCCTGGTGAACTCCAGCTTCGAATACTTTCCAGGCGTGCCCATCTTCCACAGCAAGAATCTGCTCGATTGGACCCAGATCGGCAATGTCCTAAATCGGGAGACCCAGCTGAATGTGCGCCCGGGCATCACGGGCGCCGGCGGAGGCATTTATGCACCAACGCTCCGGTTCCACGACGGCGAGTTCTGGCTGGCTACTACCAACATCACGGACATCCGCCGCGGTCACCTTATCGTCCGCGCCAAGGACCCCTCGGGTCCATGGACTGACCCTGTGTACACGACAGGTGCGGTGGGGGTTGATCCCGATTTGTCCTGGGACGACGAGGGAACCTGCCACCTCACCTGGTCCCATCCCATGGGCGGAATTTTTCACGCGACCGTGGACCCGACTACCGGTGACCTCCAGTCGGCTCCACATGAATTGTGGAAAGGTACCGGCCTTGCCCATCCCGAGGGGCCGCACCTATTCCAACGCAACGGCTGGTGGTACCTCCTGGTCGCGGAGGGCGGCACCCATCACGGACATTCCGTCTCAATTGCGCGTTCCCGTAGCATCGAGGGTCCGTTTCAAGGACATCCGCAGAACCCGGTTTTCTCGCATCGGAGTACCCCGCATTCTGTCCAAAACACGGGCCACGCTGACCTGGTGGAATGCACCGATGGCACTTGGGCGATGGTCTACCTGGGCGTGCGTCCGCGCGGTTCGTTCCCGAAATACCATGTCAATGGGAGGGAAACCTTTCTCGCCGGCGTGGATTGGGTGGAGGACTGGCCCGTCGTCCGGCCGGAATCCTTTGACCCCCCGAGAGCCGCAACGTCGTTTGGCGACAATTTCTCCACGAATGAGCTGCACCCTCGATGGATTTCTCCAGGGGTCAACCCGCGTTCCTTCACTACCCGGGACGGCGAACCCGGGCTGATTCTCTCCGAGGGCCGAGGGGTTAAGGAGACAGAGGCGGTCAACCTGCTGGCTGTAAGAGCCCGCGATCCGGAATGGACCGCCGTTGCAACAATTCCTGACGGTGATGCCGCCCTCGTGGTGGGCATCGATGATCAACATTGGGCCGGAGTTGAAAGATGTGGAGATCACCTAAAGGCGCGTCTGGTGGTGGGACCGCTCGATCAGGAACTGGCTGTCCAGGACGGGGTCTTTCCTGTGTCGCCGCTCGCTATCCGGGCCGTGGGACCGGAGGCCGGGCGCCGGTTCCGCAGCGGCCCGGACACACTCGAGCTGGGGTACCTCAAGAACAACGAGTTCTGCAGGCTCGCGAGCGCGGACGGCCGCTATCTCTCAACTGAGGTCGCCGGCGGCTTCACGGGGCGGGTCATCGGCGTCGAGGCGCTGGGTTCGCCCGCAAGACTCGCCAGCTTCGAGTACCAGGGGTTTCCCGCATCGGAAATCAACGAAGCAACCCTGGAAACAACCGCAGCAACACCTTAGTCAATGTCAGGAATGAACGAACGGAGGAACAGGTGGACATGCCGTTGAATCCGTTCCGTGTCCCGGTCATACAGCCATTGAATTTGCAGTCCGTCAGTCAATGCCACGAACATAGCCGCCAGGTCTTCGGGGGCGATGTCGCTTTTCAGCTCACCACGTTCTGCCAATGCCGCGAACGCTCGGGTGTAGACGCTTATGGAGGTTGCATAGCGCTGCCGATAGTACTCATGGGCTGGATGGTCTGGAGAAGTGGCCTCCGTGGAGAGCGTACTGTGCAACTCGATCAGACCCGGCTGCAAATCATTTGCCGCTACGGTCTTCAGCATTGCCATAATGGCCGCGGTACCTTCCGGTACGTTCAACACGTCCACGCCGCGGTCACGAAAGAACTCCCTCCTTTTTTGGTCTTTGAGCTTCAGAACGCCGGAGAGCAGCTCGTCCTTATTGGCAAAGTGATGGAGGAGCCCCGTGTGACTTATGCCAACGCGCTGCGCCACCTCTTTCATGGTCAGGTTGTGGAAGCCTGTCTGCCCAAAGAGCTCGATGCACGTCTCAAGGATTCTCAACTGCAGTGCCGCGGTCTTCGCATACGGTCCGCGCTGGTTGGCCGTGGCCGTGGGCATGGTGATTCCTATCGTCGCCGTTTCTAACACCAAAATAGCATCAGGATTGAAATTTCATTGGTACGCACTTGGTGGAATTGACAATCAATCATCATCAAACAGAGCCGTTGCCTGGGGGCCGGCAAGGGAGGAAATGATGTGCCGCGAAGAAAGCCCTGTGAAGAGTCCGGGCGAGCTGGGTGGCTACTGGCAGCCCGTCGATGATTGGACACAGCTCCAGGACCGGTTCGTGGAAATCCACCGACATTGCACCTTCCTTGACCGCGGCCTAGTTGATGCCGTGACGGATGACGGCTCCATTCTGTGGCTTGCCCACGAGGGGGCAGCCACCCGGCGTTTGATCCTTAGGCAGGATGGCGTTTACGTGAAGCTGCTTTTGGCCGGGGAGATTTTCGGGTGAGTGAAAAGATTGTGGCTGATGAGAAGGCAATACGTCCCGCCCGTAAAGCCCAGCCGACCATTTACGACATCGCCCGCGCGACGGGCGTCAATCCGTCCACAGTGTCCAGAGCGTTGAGCAATCCTGGTCGGGTCAATGCCAAGACGGCTCAACGCATCAGGGATGCGGCAACCGCCATGGATTACAGGATCAATCCGATGGCTAGGGCGCTGCCCACGGGGATGACCAATACGGTAGGCCTCGTTATGTCCGACATTACGAATCCTGTCTACTTTGACCTTATTCGTGGCGCGGGGCGTGCCACAGAGGCCGAAGGCTACACCCTTGTCCTCGCCGAGTCACAGGAGTCCCCGGAGTTGGAAGCGCAAACCGTCCAGCGGCTTCTGGCCTCCGTTGACGGGCTGGTTCTGGTGGGTACCCGATTGTCCGAGGACGACATCCGTGCCTCCGCAGGCCGCAAACCCGTCGTCCTGGTTAACCGTGCTGTGCCCGGGCTGCCCAGTGTGGTCCCCGATGTCGTCCCGGGAATCAGGCATGCGCTGGATGATCTACACAAGCTCGGCCATCGTTCTGCCGCCTTCCTGTCAGGCCCGGCCAACTCCTGGATGAACTCGCTGCGCTGGGAAGTGATCCTGGAAGAAGCCCTGGACCGAGGCATGTCGATTGTTGAGATAGGTCCAGGCCAGCCCACTGTGGAGGGTGGCCATAAGGGACTGCGCCGAATCCGGGCAGCCGGCGCCACAGCGGTCCTTGCCTACAATGACCTCATGGCCATCGGTCTGCTCACAGCCTGCCAGGAAGCAAGCATCTCCGTACCGGAAGAGCTAAGCATCGTTGGATTCGACGACATCTTCGGTTCCGCGTTCACTTCTCCCCAATTGACCACAATCCGCACGCCTCTCGGCACAGCCGGCGAATACGCGGTCCGTCGCCTCGTAGAGAGCGTGCGGGGTAATGACGAACCTGCCCCGGTGGAACTGGTGACAGAACTCGTGGCTCGCGGATCAACAGGCCGGATCCCGCCAGGGGCAAGGACCTAGCCCGGGGCTGGAGTGCAGCTTTGTCCTGGCTTAAAGGAGTCGGGGCGCCGGCATGAACGGCAGCCGGTGAGTTGGTGGGTCCCGTGCTGTCAGCTATTAGTTTCGCGGACGCCGAGCACTGTTATCAGTCCGCCGACAAGGGCAAGGGCACCGGCGGCCAGGAACAGTACCGTGTAATTCTTATCGGTCCCGGTCGCCCCGATGGAGAGGAGGACGGGGGCCAGCCCGGGGGCCAGCGCGGCTGGAATCTTCTGTGAGAAGCTCGTTATCGCCATGAACTTTCCTGCTTGTGTTTCCCGGTGTGGGAGGACATCAAGGACGAGTGCCTGTCCTACCGAGATGAAGACTGCAATGCCCAGGGATGAGATCAAGGATCCTGCCATAAGGGTGATGAAGTCGTGCGAGAAGGCCGACACCACCGTGCCTGCCGCGTAAATTACGGCAGCCACCAGAATAAAGGGTTGGCGGCGGTTGGCGCGGTCGGAGAACCACCCGCCGCCTAATGCACCGGCGGTGGAGCTGACGATGCTTGCAGCTGAGATCACCGCGATGACAGTCGTGACCTCCGCGACGCTGATGCCCAGCCGTTGGGCGTAGAAGAAAGTTGCGTAGCTGGTGGTGAAGGTCAGTCCGAGGAAGAACACGAAACGCCCCGCCCATGTCCAGGCAAACGCCGGATGCTCCTTGGGGTTGAATACGAAACTTCTGAACACGCTTCCAATTGAAAGTGGGCCGGCTGAGGCGGCGCCGCGGGTGTCCTTTTCCGGAGCAAGGATGACGAAGGCGCCAACCAGAAGTGTTCCGATGGCAGCCGGGAGCAGGAACACCCATAATGCGTCAGCAGTAACCCGTCCGACGAGGATGATTCCGATCACCGGGGAAATCTGCATCGTTAGGCCCGTCAGGCCGGACACCTTGCCCCGCTGGACCCCAGGCAGGTTGTCAGCCTGGTAATTGCCTATGGACCCCACAGCTGTACCCCATCCGACTGTGGACAGGACCCAACCGGCACCAAGTACGACAACGTTCGGAGCGAACGCCATGAGCGGTATCGCGGCCAGCCCAAGTACTGTACCGATCACGGTAAACGGCCGTCGCCTGCCCCATCGGGACCGCATTCTGTCACTGAGGATGCCTGTGAGCGGTGCAGCGATCAGGGAGCACAGCGAACCAATGCCGAGCATGTACCCCAGAAACTCCTCCCGCCCAGGGGCCAGCTGGTTGAGCCTGAGGGCCAGGGAAAAGGCCATCGGCACGATCATCGCCATGCCCCCGCCGAAGGTGGCCAGGACGAGTAGGGCGACCGTTGCCCGGCTGACAGGCTGCTGCGGATTCCCGGCAGTGTCAGGTGGGGGGGAATCAGTAGCGGGGGGCGACGGCAACGCTACGTTTGACTTTGGAATGCGCCCGATTTCTGCCTCGAACAGCTCGGAACGCCCCGCCGCTTCCTCCTCAGGTGCCACTGAGCTCACCACCTCTCGTATCCGGGAGCTCCGCCGCACGACCAGGCAGGACGTCCACGCTGTAATGTGTTTCGGCTCGTATATCCTCTAGTTGCTGGTTCCGGGCTTTTGGTTTTCGAGGCCTCGCCAGCGGGTTCGGAGTGCATGGGCTGCCGACTTGGGCTTACGGTCCCGGGTGAAGACGCCCTTCCTGTTGCCATCGACGCGGTGGATGCCGTTGGACGTTTGGAAGTCAGCAAAGTTCCAGACCTGCTCCCCCACAAAGGACGGGATGCTGTCGAAGACCCGGTGGTTCATGTCCAGATAGTCGGCCTGGTACTCCTCCGTCCACGGCATGTCCCAGACAGAGTGGAGGCCCGGCAGGGTATCCGCGCCGTACTCCGCCATCATGATGGGCTTTCCAAACTTGTCAACCCATCCCTGCAGTTCGCCCTTGAGGTAAGTTTCGGCTGTTGCCAGGTCTCCGGTGGCTACATACCAGCCGTAGTAGCGGTTGAGGCACATGACATCGAAGAGGTCTGCGATCTTGTCATTCTTGAATGTGGCGAACATGACAACTGCGTAGGTGACCGGGCGGGTTGGATCAAGTGTCCGGGTCAGTTCCACGAGCGGTGCGAAGTACTCTCTGGCGCCCTCTTCGTTGGACGATGGCTCATTTGCGATGCACCACATGACGACGCTCGGGTGGTTCTTGTCCCGGGCGATCAACTCGCGGATCGCCTGGGCATGGGCAGCCTGGGTGTCGTCGTTGAAGGTTTCGGGGGAGAACGTAGGCGTTGTTGCTCCACCGGCAAGACCTCCCTGCACGGCGAGGTTGAGCCCAACTGCGGCGGTTTCATCGATGACGACGATGCCGTGACGGTCCGCAAAGTCCATGACCTCCTCGGCATAGGGGTAATGGGAGGTCCGGAACGAGTTGGCGCCCACCCACTCCAGCAGTTGGAAGTCATGCACCAGGTAAGCGTCATCATGGCCCTTGCCCCGCACCGGTGAGTCCTCATGCTTGCCAAAGCCCGTGAAGTAGAACGGCTCGCCGTTTATAAGGAATTCGGTTCCCCGCACTTCGACCGTCCGTACGCCAAAGGTTTGTGTGTAGCTGTCGATGAGTTCCCCATTGTCGACGATCTCTGCGACCAGGTTGTACAGGTAGGCGGCCCCGGGCTTCCAGAGGTTTGCGGCCTCGATGCGCAAGGTTCCGGCTGCTCCTTCAGCTTCGGCAACCTGGGTACCGGAGGCATCCAGCGCGCGGACCCGCACTGTCGAAGAGGCGGATGCTTGGACGTCGTACGTCACGACGCCGGTGGTGCCCTCAATCCCGGTGACAACGGTGATGTCCTCAATCCGTTGCCGGGGCGCGCTGTAGAGCCAAACGGAGCGGGAAAGCCCGGCGTAGTTGTAGAAGTCGTGCAGGTATTTCTGCTGCCGCCGGCCATCCTGGGCTACCGTGATGGATCCAGGGGGGATGGTGATGTTTGTCAGTTCATTATTTACGCCGATTGTCAGCCGGAACTCTTCCCCCGGAGCGACCAGGTCCGTGATGTCCATCTCGAACGGCGTGTAACCCCCAATGTGCTGTCCCACGAAAGAGTCGTTGACGTAAACACGGCCTTCATGGGTTGCGGCGTCGACTCGCAGGAAGATCCGGTCTGAAGTCCATCCGCGGGGGACGCACACTTTGCGCTGGTACCAGGCCCAGCCGACGTGGTCGCGGATGGTGGAGTCAACGAAGAGATCGTTGTAGCTGGCAGGGACTGCGGCTTCAAGTCCGCTGTCAAGGGTGCCGGTCCAGGTCTTTGGTCGGGACTCGCGTTCGATGTCGAACGCCCAGAGCCCGTCAAGGGAAACGAGTTCACGGGTGGGCGACATTTGCGGTTTAAGCATGAGGGTTATTCCTTTGAATTCTTGGTGGTTGTTCCGGGGGCCGGGTTGTCGAGTGTGAGCCGCCATTGCCAGGCGTAATCGTGGCCGTCGAGGCGGTGCTTGGGCAGGGTGTCGGGTCCGAGGAACACAGTCCCTACGCCCCGGTGAGCTATATCGAGGTTGACGATGGTCTTCCCAGAGCGGGGCAGCTGCCAGTAATGGGTTGTTGACTCGAGTTCTTCGGTCGAATAACGGGATACGGTCATGTGCAAGGCACTGGTGTGCTCCGTCTTTACGGTGCCTGCCGGACCCTTGAGCTGGAGTTCGCGCACTCCCCCGCGTGTGCCGTTGGACTGCGGGACGATGTAGGGCACAGCCAAGTCATCGATGCTGCTTTCCCAGGTTCCCAGAAGCGCAGACTGTGCGCGGTCCGGGTAGTTTTCCCACGGCCCGAGCCCCACCCAGTGTGCGTCCTCGAAGCCGTCGATAAGTTCGAACTCGATGCCGACGCGTAGACCGTCCCGGGTGGATTCCGGCAGGATGACGTGCTCATCAATGATCCAGTCGCCCGTGGCGGCTGCCGTGATGCTGCGGCGGTGGGTGACCACGTCATCGCCAAAGGCAGTGCGATAGGTCCGGGTTACCACGGCACCCGCTTCTTGGTGCTTTACCTCTGTATCAACGAGGTTCAGGCGGAAGAAACCGGAACGTACGAAGCGGTTATCGAGGGCAAAGGATCGGTCGTTATCCGTGAGCGGGCGCCAGAGGCACAGCTCGGGGGCGCGGGTCAGCAGCGGATGTGAAAGTGACCCGTCGTCGTCGAGCTCAAGCTCGATCGGGTCGACGGACGCGAGCTGGTGATGTTCGGCTTCCAGGTTTACTTGGAGTGCCGCTATTTCGGTGCCGGCCGGCGCCCATAGTGTGCGCTCCCGCGTCCGCAGTGTCAGCGTCACCGCCAGCGCACCGGGCTTTCGCGCTGCTGCGCGCACGGGGGGCGGAAGTTCCAGTGCGGCGGCCGCACCGGGAGCGGCGTCGGGGAGGTCGACGGCGGTTAGGGCGACGGGGCCGTCCGCCGTTTCGATCCGCACCTCGCCCCTTAGCTCACGGAGGTCCCCGAACGCCTGGCGGTTGAGGATCTGCAGCTGCCCATCCCGGGCCGTTGCAGCGTCTGAGATGATCCGTACCGGGGCGAAGATGCCGCGCGCTTCGAAGAGAGCCGGCTTCGGTGTGAGATCAGGAAAGACGATGCCGTAGTTGAGGATCGCGCCGCTGTTGGGCTCGTCCCCAAAGTCACCGCCGTAGCGGTAGTGGCCGTCGCCGTCGGGGTCCAATGAGTGGTCACGCCATCCCCAGATGAAACCGCCCTGCAGCCCCGGCAGTGATTCAAAGAGCCGCCAGTACTCGTCCAGCCCGCCCATGGAGTTGCCCAGGGAGAAAGCGTACTCGCACAGAATCAGTGGGCGGTCCGCCCGGGCGTCCTTGGCGTATGCCTCCAGGGCCGGGAATGAGCCGTACATCGGGCAGACAATGTCAGTTGCGGCGTGGCCTCCATGCCAATCGTTGGCTATGGCGCCTTCATAGTGCACGGGCCGGGTGGGGTCGGTTTTGCGGGACCAGGCAGCCATGGCGTCGTGCGCCGCGCCGTACCCTGTCTCGTTTCCCAAGGACCAGATGATGACGCTGGGGTGGTTGCGGTCGCGCAGCACCATCCGTGAGTAGCGGCGCATAAAGCTTGGGAGGAACGACGGATCGTCGGCGATCCCACCGGCGAAGGCGTGCCCTTCGATGTCTGCCTCGTCTACGACGTAGAAGCCGATTTCATCGCACAGGTCCAGGAAGACCGGATCGTTCGGGTAGTGCGCTGTCCGCACGGCGTTGATGTTGTTGCGTTTCATCAGCGAAAGTTCCGTCAGGAGGGACTCCCGTGTCATCACCCGCCCTGTGCCGGGGTCGACGTCGTGGCGGGCTACCCCTTGGATGAGGATGCGCTGGCCGTTGACGAGAAGATCGCGGCCCCGGATTTCGACCCGGCGGAAGCCGATACGGAGGCTTACCTCATCGGCAATCTTGCCCTCTGCATCAAGGAGGCGGACGACGAGATTTTCCAGGTGGGGCGTTTCAGCCGTCCAGGGTGCAACGTCCAGCCCCTTCCGTTCGAAGCGCGCCTTTCCGGCGGCCGTCTCGTGGGTGACTGTTTGGGCGAAGTTCCCCGCGATCGCGGCGAACCGTTCGGGCACTTCCGCGCCGGCGGCCCGGATGCTCAGCAGGTCCATGAAGTCGGACGGGAACCGGGGACTTGGTTTGCTGCTTCGTTCATCGGTGGGCTTGGGGAGGGTCATTGTCGCCCGCCGCGGGGCGATGGGCAGGGTCTCCTCCCGGCCCAGGACTGTTATCTGCACAGACCAGTCGACCTTTGTCAGGTGGGCCAGTCCCGCGGTCTCGACATCAACCGTCAGCGACCCTTTGCCGGAGTCTGCGTCGTAGTCAGCGACCGCCACAACATCGGTGATGCGCACATCCGGCACCGTGTAGACAAAGACCGGCCGGGTGATGCCCGCCTGCCACCAGTGGTCCTGGTCCTCGAGGTAGCTCTCGGCCGAAAACTTGGTGACCACGAGCACAAGCTCATTTATGCCGTGGGTGACGTGTTCCGAGATATCGAATTCGGCCGCGAGGTGGGAGTCCGTGCTCAGTCCCACGGGGACGCCGTTAACCAGCACGCGAAGGGCTGACTCCGCTGCACCGACGTGCAGGACCGCCCGGCGTCCGGGCTCCGGGGACAGTTCGAAGGTCCGTCGGTAGAGGCCGGTGGGGTTGCGCTTGGGAAGCTCCGGAGGGATCTCATCGAAGGGCATGGGCACGTTGGTGTAGTGCGGCGGGTCACTGGGCTCGGACATCGTCCAAAGGCCGGGCACCGTCGTCGTTCCCCACGTGTCGCCGACCGGGGCGTCCGGCCGCTCCAGCAACTGGAAGTCCCATGTTCCATTGAGGTCAACATCGGCGGGACGTCGAAGCGAGCTCATCGGCAGCCGTCCCATCGGATGCAGCCCCGAGAAATCAGCAGGAGTTGCTGTGAAGCCGGTGCCGGTCATTGCTTGTTTTTCTCCACGGTTGGTGTGCCTGCTCCAATGGCGGCGCGGATTTTATCCAGTGTGAGGAACACGGCGATGGTGTCCGCGGCCGTGTGTACCGGATGCTCGGTTAGTCCCGCGGCGATAGCGTCGCTGACCCCCCGCAGCATGGGGATATAGCCATTGCCTTCACGGTCAAGGTCGATAGCCTCAGGCGCGTGGATTATGTTCTGCCAGGATCCGGCGTGCATCCTCAATGCCGTGGTTGCCCAAAACGGGCCGGGGAGGACCACCCATCCTTTGGTTCCGCTGACCGAGCCGGCGAGGTCTGCGAACTCCAGGGCGGAGGCGGCGCACTGGGCGAAGCGCCCGTCGCTGTACTCGAGGGTGAAGTGCCCGGCGAGGTCCAGGCCATCGCTGCGGACCGTGCCCGCGGCGTGGACTGATTCCGGCGCACCGAAGACCACATGGGCCAGCGTCACAGGGTATATTCCCTGGTCCAGCAGGGTGCTCCCGCTGCGTTTGACGTCCCAGCGGCTGCCGCCGTCCTGTGGAAACGGCATGCCGAACATTGCCCGCAGGCTGCGGGGCTCACCGATGCTGCCCGCTGCAATTTCTTCCTGGAGCCGATTGAAGGCGGGGTTGAACTTCATCCACATGCCCTCCATGAGGAAGAGGTTCCGTTCCGCCGCGAGCTGGAACAGGTCCTCCACCTCGTTAGCGGTTATTGCCATCGGTTTCTCGACCAGGACGTGTTTGCCTGCAAACAGCGCCTGACGTGTCATCTCATGATGAGTGGCGAAGGGCGTGGCGATGTACACAACATCAATCCCGGCGTCGCCCAACAGCTCCTCATAGCTGTCCGTGGAGCGTAAGGCACCGAACTGCTCCGCGAAGGCAGCAGCCTTGGACGCGTCCCGGCTGTGCACGGACAGGATCTTCGCGCCGTCACATTGAGCCAGGTCCGCAACCACGCTGGTTGAGATCCGCCCTGTGCCCACAATCCCCCAGCCCAGTGTTGCCTGCACGGTATCGGGGTTCTGGAGAGCCGTCATGACGCCCTCGTTCCAGTGCTGACCTGCTGGTCCTGCGAGGAAACAGACCCGCTCTTGGCGACGTTCCCAAGCCATGCCAGGCTCGGTTTGGGGTGCCGCTCGAAGGTTGTCCGGTCCACGGCAATCAGCCCGAAAGTTGGTTCCCAGTGGCCCCACTCATAGTTGTCCAGGGCACTCCAGTGCAGGTAGCCCCGGACGTCCACCCCGTCGTCCATCGCCGCGGACAGGTGCTGCAATGCCGTTTCCGTGTACGCGATGCGCCGCTCGTCATCAGCCGTTGCGATACCGTTTTCGGTGACGAGGATCGGCACGCCGCCGGTGACTTCCCAAGTGTGGCGCACGGCAATGCCAAGCGCGTCGGGCCGGTAGGCGTTCCCAACGATCGTGTTGTCAGGATGCGGCGGGTGGGGCACTATGCCGTCGGCGGTGACGTTCTGGCTGCTGTAGGACTGGACGCCGATGAAATCATCGCCACGGGCACCTTCAAGGTAAAGGTCCTCCCGGACGTACTGCTTCCTGCGCAGCATGTCTTCCCCGCCAGGCAAGGCCACCAGTGCCTGGTTCGCCACGGTCCACCCCACCGCGGCGCCGGTCCGCTCACGCAGCAGGTCCCGGACGGCGTGATGGGCTTCGACAAGCCGGTAACCAACCTCCGGGTCCGGGTCAGGCAGGACCGGGCGGGCATCACCGTCAACGGTTGGGCTTTGCCACTGTTTGTCCTTCTGCTGTTCCGCTGCCCGGCTCATCGTCGTCATCAACGCGAGCATGTTGGGTTCGTTCATGGTACAAATCCACTCAACACCGTCAAGGATGCCTGCCACCACCTCCGCATAGGCGGCAAAACGCTCCACCGCCCGGGGGCCCATCCACCCGCCCTCCTCGGCAAACCATCGGGGATTCGTGAAGTGATGCAGCGTAATAACCGGCTTCAGGCCAAGCCCCAGCGCCGTGTCGATCATGCGGCGGTAGTGAGCGAGCTCGGCAGCACTGAAGTGGCCTGGCGAAGGCTCGATGCGCGCCCACTCAATCCCGAAACGGTAAGCGTTAAGGCCTGCGTCAGCCAGCAGTTGCATGTCTTCGGCGTACCGGTGGTAGCTGTCAACAGCATCACCACTGCGCTCCATGCCAGCCCGAAGCTGCTCCCGCGCCCAGAAGTCACTGTTGACGTTGTTTCCCTCAATCTGGTGAGGGGCGGTGGATGCTCCCCAAAGGAAGCCGTTCGGAAAGTTCGTCATTGTACGTACCGATCTGTCGGAATTGGGGTTCCAGACTTGGAAACCGATTGCCACTTGAAGAATGCTAACATGAATCTAGAAACGCGTCACTAATTTCAAGGGGCCGTCCCTGATCACGCAGCGCAAGGGGAAAACCTGGTACCAAATTGTCGGTTCGGCCCCCATCCCAGGAACCCGACACCACGGAGGATTGACCGCAATGGAGCAAACCCAATCTGGCCATTTGTTGGCCCATCCCGGATTTGAAGCCCCGTACGTGGACATCAACGAGGAGCGTGAGCTGCCAGTACGGCACAGATACGTCCATGGTGGCTTCGAAGGGACTGGCACACGCTTCTCGATCTACTTCCCACCAGCACATGACTACGACGGTCGCTTTTTCCAACACATCACGCCCGTTCCCGACAGCGAGAACCTGGCCCAGACAGCGGTTGGGCGCGAAGACAAGATCAGTTTTGCTTTCTCCAGCGGCGCCTACTTCGTTGAGACCAATGGGGGCGGTCAAGACTCTTCACGTCCTGAACAGGACCACGACCCAAGCATCTCCGCCTATCGCGCCAACGCCGCAGCGGCAGACTACTCCCGCATCCTGGCCGCCGAAATCTATGGGAGACACCGGCCGTTCGGTTATGCCTACGGCGGCAGCGGCGGAGGCTTCCGCACCATCGGCGGAGCGGAAAACACTACCGGAGTATGGGACGGTTTCGTTCCCTACGTCATCGGAAGCCCCATGGCCTTGCCCAACGTCTTCACCGTCCGCATGCATGCCCAACGCGTCCTTCGTCAGAAATTAGACGTCATTGACGACGCCTATGATGTGGGCGCAAGCGGCGAGCCGGCGCTGGAACTGACTCGTGAGGAACAGGACGCACTTACGGAAGTCACCAAGATGGGCTTCCCCCCGCGATCGTGGTTCGGCCACCGCACCATGGGTACCCACGCCTTCGGGGCCCTATTTGCCGGGCTACTAACCATCGATCCCGAGTACTTCACCAAGTTCTGGACGACACCGGGCTACCTGGGCGCCGATCCGGAGGCCTCTGTCCACCGTGACAGATTGCAGTGGACTACTGAAGTCGCTGGACTTATCCGGGGAGCATCTGTCGGCAGGCGTCATGGGCCGCGGGGCGGCGTGGACCAGGCGTTCCGAGGTCCGCAAACGGCGCACGGGCAGGTCACTGCTGTTCGCCTGTCCTCCAACGCACCTATCAACACCCAAAATGCTGAACTGGTGGTCACTTCCGGCCCGGCAGAAGGCACTCGTATTTTCCTCGACCGCGTCGAAGCCGATCTTGCCACGATCGGCAACCCAGAGGCAGGATCGTCACTGGATGCCCTCAAGCCAGGCGACACCGTCGAGATCGACAACAGCAACATTCTTGCCGCACAGACTTACCACCGGCACCAAGTACCGGGCCCGGAGTACCCCGTGTGGGACCAGTACCGCAACCCGGACGGCTCGCCCAGCTATCCACAGCGACCGTTCCTCCTCGGACCGATGCTGGCCAAGGGTGCTTCAGGAACGGTCCAAACGGGGAAGTACGAAGGCAAAATGATTGTCGTCGCCTGCTTGCTGGACCGGGAGGCGTTTCCCTGGCAGGCCGACTGGTATGCAAGCAAGGTTCGAGAACACCTGGGCGAGCAGTTCGATGACCGTTTCCGCCTGTGGTACGTGGACCATGGCCTCCACGGGGACAGCGGAACTGAGGAAGAACACCCCACCCGCTCCATCCCCTACATTGGTGTCCTGCAGGAAGCTTTGCGGCAGCTGGCAGCATGGGTTGAAAAGGATGAAGCCCCCGCAGCAGATACGTCCTATGAAGTTGTGGACGGACAAGTCACCGTGCCGCTTACTGCTGCCGAAAGAGGCGGTGTGCAGCCGGTCGCGAAGCTAACTGCGAACTCGCGCTCCCGTGCCGAGGTTTCCCCGGGGACAGCTGTTCTGCTGAGACTAACAGCAGACACGCCTCCCCACTCGGGGGAGATCGTCGCAGTCGAATGGGACCTCGACGGCGACGGCGTCTACGACACAACAGAAAGGATCCAGCCGGAGACCCGGGTTGACCTGACTCAAACGGCCCGTTTCACCACGCCTGGCACCTACTTCATCACCGCCCGGGTGACTGCCCAGGGAGAAGGTGACCCGAGCTCCCCCTGGGCAAGGATCGAAAATCTGGCACGCGCACGCATCGTCGTCAGCTGACTACCCCGAAACCTGAGGCGTCGCCGGGAGTGGCGCGGTGGGCGCTTCTGGCCGTGGCTATCCCCCATTCGATTGTTGGATGCCGTCTGCCAGGGCCTCGAAGGTGAAAATCCGTCCTCTCGCCTCCCCGCTTGCCGTCACATACGCACTTCTTGTGCCGGGTTTGATGGCAATGTTCGTCGCCGATGACAGGCCTTCACCGTCCCGTCCGTGGGGATAGAGATCGTGGAGACTTGTTCCCCCTGTGGGTTGTACACAAGAATGGCTGCTCGGTTGTGCAGGCCAATGTAAAGGTTGCCGTCAGCGTCAACTGCGGCTGAGTCAATCTGGCTGGAGCCGCCGTTGACGTAAATTGCGGGGTGGGCTGAGAGGACGCTGGTTCCGTTCTCATCGAGAATGACGTAGTCAATGCGGTTGGCGGTATTGTGGCTGACCAAGAGTCCGTCGAACCCCGGTGTGAAGGCGATGCCGTTCGGGGCGGGCAACTCCCGGGCCAAAACGGTAGCCTCGCGGCTGTTCCTCTCAATGCGGACCAGGCGGCCCTGGGGCTTCCAGTAGGGATCCCGTGCTCCGATTGAGTCCGTGATGTACAGGTTTCCCTCCTCGTCGAAGGCGATGTCGTCCGGGTTCATCGGCGTCCCCTCGACAGGGCCCGAGAAAAGAACTTGTGGATCGCTGCCGTCGGCGGTGATGCTTTGGACTGTTCCGCCCCTGAAATCTGTCAGGTACAGGCGTCCGTCATGCGGACTGAACTGAGCGGAGGTAAACGCACTCGTTTGGTCGGTGTAGACAGTGCTGGTTTCTCCTGTTCCGACGTCAACGCGCAAGACTTTGGGGGCGCCAGGAGGTGCCGTGACATCGACAACGTACAGGTGCCCGTCCGGCCCGAAGGTGGGGCCTTCGAGCAGTGTCATTCCCGTGGCCTGGTGGACTGAAGTGACCTGAACGAATTCTTTTGCCCTTTGCTCCGCGGAGGTGCGGGTTGGGGCAGCGGCGGCCGGAACTGGAGGCCCTGCTGGGGTGCATCCCACCAGGGCGAGGACAAGTATGAGCGACGCCGCTATCTCCCTGGGCTTGGGTGACCTCGGGGCTGTTGAGCTCACCGCGATGCCCCAACCCGTGCGGGTTCGAGTACATCGCTCATGTCGCCTTCGCGCCACTCGCGCAGCAGGCGGTGGAAGACAACCGGGCCTGGGCTGAAGGACGCGCCGGTGATCGTTCGGGTTCCTTCACCGTTGTAGTATCCGGGTGTGCATTCGGCCTGGAACTTGGCGGTGTCGGATGCTGTCTCTCTTACGGTCCGCACCCAGGCCTCCTCAGAGGCCTCAGTGGGTTCGATGACGCAGGATCCTGTAGCCCGTCCCCGGGAGATGACCGCAGCGATGTGCTCGGCCTGCTCCTGCAGGAGGTGCACGAAGTTTACCGAGTTGGCATTCTGAAGAGCGCCAAGGTGAAACAGGTTGGGGAACCCATGCGCATAAAACCCGTGAAGGGTCCGGGGTCCCCGCGCCCACGCCTCAAGCAGCGAACGCCCACCGCGGCCAACCACGGGAAGTGTTCCGGAAACGACGCCGGAGACACCGACGTCGAACCCGGTGGCGAAGATGACGCAGTCCACTTGGTACTCCGTATCGCCGACAATGACCGCGTCCTCGCTCATGGAAGTAATGCCGCCAAAGTCTGCGGTGTCAACAAGGGTCACGTTCGGCCGGTTGAACGTCTGCAGGTAGGAATCGCTGAAACACGGGCGCTTACACATATACCGATACCACGGTTTGAGCAGCTCAGCGGTCCGCCGGTCAGCAACCACCTCATCGATCCGTGCGCGGAGACGGTTCATCGTGTCCAGGTCGGCCAGTTCGTCCTCGAGTTCACGTTCCTCGGGGGACAGTCTGTCATCTACCGCCCCGGAGAGAATCTTTCTTTGCAGCTGGGTTGTAGCCGTCCAGCCGTCGCTGACAAGGCTTTCCTCCACCGGTTCCCCTGCCAGGACCGACAAAAAGTTGTCCATCCGTTCCCGCTGCCACCCGGGCTTGAGTGAAGACGCCCAGTCCGGGTCCGTGAGGCGGTTGTCGCGGACATCAATAGTGGAAGGGGTGCGCTGGAAGACGAACAGTTGCTCTGCGTCGCGTCCCAGGTGGGGGATGATTTGAATGCCGGTGGCGCCGGTGCCGACAACTGCGACGCGTTTATCCGCAAGACCGGTCAGTCCGCCGTCTGCGCTGCCGCCGGTGTAACCGTAGTCCCAGCGGCTGGTGTGGAAAGTGTGTCCCTGGAATGTCTCGATTCCGGGGATGGCGGGAAGCTTTGGCTGCGTCAGCGTTCCCGATGAGGTGATCACGAAGCGTGCCCGGAACCGGTCGCCCCGGTCCGTTTCAACGATCCACTCCGCCGCTTCCTCGTCCCAGGTCAGCCCGGTCGCCCGGGTCTGGAACACCGCATCGCGGTACAGGTCGAACCGTTCAGCGATGGCCATGGCGTGCTGTCGGATCTCCTCGCCCGGCGCGTACCGCCACTTCGGGACATACCCGACTTCCTCCAGCAGCGGCATGTACACATACGATTCGATGTCGCAATGGATTCCCGGGTACCGGTTCCAGTACCACGTGCCACCGACGTCACCGGCCTCATCCATGAGCCGTATCGATTCGACCCCGTCCTTCCTTAGCCGGGAAGCCGTAAGCAGTCCGCCAAAGCCAGCACCGATGACCAGCGCCTCCACCCTGTCCGTAAGCGGTTCGCGATCAATTTTTTCCGTGTAGGGGTCCTTGGCGTAGTACCCGAACTGCCCAGCCGCACTCCGGTACTGGCCCAGCCCGTCCCGGCGAACCCTGCGGTCGCGTTCCACACGGTACTTGTCCCGCACCGATTCAATGTCCGGTGTATCACCTGTTGCCGGTTTGTCCTTGGTGGTGGTCATGGGGCGTCCTCGCTTCACTAGTGCCTTATGCCGAGCCAGCGCGGGAACGGGCCGTGCCCGCATCCCCGGGCACCGTCCCAGCGGCCCCTGCGCGTCAACACGACTCCGTATCGAATACAAATAAAGCTTAGCTTCAGGCTAAGTAAATTGCGAAAGTGGTGGCGATTAGGGCTGTATCGTGGGCACATGCCCGACCCAGGAGACGACCGCGAGTCGATACAAAAGAGTATTGACGCACTGACTATTGCCATTGCGGTCCGTTCGATCCCCATGGTCCTTCAGCGGCTCTTAACTACGGATCTGACGATTCAGCAACTGAAAGTCCTTTCCGTCATCGTGACGGCAGAGAACGGCGCAACCAGCGGCGGCCTCGTCGAAACCTTTGGCGTCTCAATGGCGTCCATGTCGAAACTCGTAGACCGCCTTGTAGCCGCCGGCCTGACCACGCGCACGTTCGATACCGAGGACCAGAGAGTCCGACGGATTTACGCCACAGCCCTCGGCCGCTCCGTCGTCCGTGAACTGATGGCCGCCCGTCCTGAACTCGGTGGAAACGTTTTGAACGGGCTCAGCCTGGACGAGCTCCGAGCGCTGGAAACAGGCTTAAGCGCTTTGTCTCGGGAACTGCGCATCCTGGGCGCGCAATCCGCGCCCTAGTTCTCCGCCTTGGAACTAGTTCGGCAGCCTTCGATGGCTGTCAAGAAGGTTCCATGCCAGTACGCCTGGCTTAGGAGCCGACATTTTCACGCCGCGTCGTGCGGATAACGGGTTCGAAGGTGCGGGGGCAGACTTATTTTGGAACGGCCAAAGCTCACGGATTCGCGGGTATCTGTTCCGTCCCACCATTGCGCTGCCATACCGTCCTCGAAATGCAGGATGTAGAAGGAATCGAACTCCACCCAGAGGTCCGAAGGCGGCAAGGGCAAGGAAGCGCCGGTGTGTGTGGGTGCCTGTCCACCGTACGCGGGCTGCGACTTTGCTGTCCTCCATCACCGTGTCCTGAACCGTTGCCTGAAGATCGGGGATGGCTTCTCGTAGCGTACGCGCCCAATACTTGAGGCCGGGAAGGCCGTCCCCTTGGGCCACAATGAGGTTGTGGTCGATGACGTCATACCGGACGAGACTGTTTAGCGAATCCAAATTCCCTTCCGCAATAGCGGCGATGATACGTCGAAACTTTTGATCAAGCGGCTGTTCCGTCATGGCTCCTCATTCAATATCGGTGACTTTTCCCCTATTGAAAGACTGAGCAGCCTTCAAAGGTTAGCCTGATGCTAACCATCCAGCCTGAGAGTAATCTGAATGCTCCGAGACTGACGCGGAAAATTGGTCCTCCCGGCGACATCTGTACCGTAAAGCCGTAAGGCGGCAGCCGTTCAAAGTTCTGGCAACGACGGTCCCTTGCGTAGCGGGACTCCTGAATCCGAAGAACCTGCCTCGCCGGTGAGGACAGTTAAAGTACACCTCAACGTGACAAAGAGGTCCGCATGTCTTGACTTTCTTCTAAAATCGCTATCCCGCATCACTCCGTCCGGAGGGACGCAGCCTCCTCGGCGAGCTTGGTGATCTGCTGCCAGTCCTGGTTTTCGATGGCGCTGCGGGGGGTGAGCCAGCTGCCGCCGACGCAGGATACGTTGGGCAGTGCAAGGTAGGCCGGTGCGGAAGCGAGGCTGATACCACCGGTTGGGCAGAACTGGACTTGCGGGATGGGAGCGCCGATGGCGGCGAGATAGTCCGGGCCACCGGCTGGTCCGGCCGGGAAGAACTTCATGGTGTCCAGCCCGTGCTCGAGCACCGCCATCGTCTCGCCCACGGTGGCCACGCCGGGCAGGACAGGGATTCCGAGGGTCAGCATGTAATCCAGCAGGGACGGTGTCACGCCAGGGCTGACGAGGAACTGTGCGCCGGCGGTGACCGCCGCGTCCGCCTGGCCGGGCGTTAGTACGGTGCCTGCCCCGACGAGGATTTCGGGCACTTCGTTGGCGATGAGCTTCAGTGACGTGAGCGCACTTTCGGTGCGGAGCGTGAGTTCGATGATTGGGACCCCGCCGGCGACCAGGGCCCTGGCAAGGGGAACGGCGTGTTGCGGGTCATCGATGGTTACGACCGGGATGACGGGTGATATGTGCAGGACGCTGTTGGCGTTAGTCATGGTTAATCTCGTTTCTCAGGCCGTCCAGGCCTTGGGTATCAATGATGCGGTACCAGTGCGTGAGGAGTCCCGTGAAGGTGCTGTCTGCCGCGAGCCCGGCGTCGAAGACGCTGCGGCAGCCGAGGAGCGCCGGGATGACGGTGTCCGCTGTCCGGTTGGCGGGAAGGGCGTCCTGAAGCTCGGCGGCGAGGGGGTCGTTCAGCTCCTCTGTGCCGGTGGAGGCAACATGGTGCATCCATGCAGCCACGGCCAGGGCAGCCCATCGGGGCTCCCGGCCGGCATCGAGGTTTGCGCGGATTGTGGTCAGTAGGCGCAGGCCGATTTTCTGGGAGCCGTCGCTGCCGACTTTGGCTGTGGTGTGTCCGAGGGCGGGGTTCGCGAAGCGTTCCAGAATCTGGGCGCAGTAGGTTTCACCATCCAGGCCGTCGGGCAGGCTGATGGTGGGGAGGCCGTCCTCGGCCAGCATCAGCCGGCATGCTGTGCGGAAGGAGTCCTCTCCCACGGCATCACTGATGGTCTCCTTGCCCGCGGCAAGGCCAAGGTAGGCGAGCAATGAGTGGCTGGCGTTGAGCAATCGCAGCTTGGCTGCTTCCCACGCGGCGACGTCGTTGCTGAACAGTGCGCCGGCTTCCTCCCAGGCCGGCCGGTTCCCAGCAAAGTTATCCTCAATGACCCATTGCATAAAGGGTTCAGCCACCACAGCAGCCTCGTCGCGCAGCCCAAGTTCACGTTCGACGGCGTCAAGGTCGGCGCTGGTGGTGGCCGGGACCATGCGGTCCACCATGGTGCTGGGAAACGCTACGTTTGCATCCAGCCATGCCAGAAGCGGCCCTGCTTCCGTTTCGGGCAGGGCTCGGGCGAAGGCGCGGACCAGGTTTCCGGTCAGCTCCCCGTTGCCCGGGAGGTTATCACAGGAGACGACGGTGAGCGGCCCTGCCCCGTTGCGGGCCCGCTGCTGGATTCCCCGGGTAAGCTGTCCGATCGCCGTCAGGGGTGGGTGGCCGGCAAGGTCGGCCTGCACCTGTTCATCTGCGGTGTTGAGTGATCCCGTGTGGGGATCAATCCGGTAGCCCTTTTCGGTGATGGTCAGTGTCACCACCTGCGTGGCGGGTGCGGCGATCCGGTCCACGACAGTTTTCGGGTTGTCCCTGCCGGAGATGGCTTCCACAATGCTGGAAACAACGCGGAGCGGTGCGGCGCCGCTGCCACGCTCGGCAACGGTGAACAGCCCGTCCTGGGGTGTTAGCTGGCGTGCGACAGTATCGGAGCGTTGGGTCACCCCAATAATTCCCCAGTCGGACGCGCCGGTAGCGAGCATGGCGTTTTCTGTAAAGACGGCGGTGTGGGCCCGGGCAAAAGCGCCAAGGCCCAGGTGCACAATGCCGGGCTGGAAGGTGCCTGTGGGCACCCGCGGCTGGTGTTTGCCGCTGGCGAGGGAGGCTGCGCTTAGGCGTGTGATGACAGTGCTCCTTCGGGGGATCCGGCCGCATGGGCGTGGGTCTGTTCGAAGGTGGGGATGTATCCCGTCCCGCCCTTGCCGCCGACGACCAAGGAGGCTGCCGCCGCACCGTACCGGGCAGCGACGGGGAGTGCGTCTCCCAGGACCATCCGCGCGGTCAGCGTGCCCACGAACGAGTCCCCCGCCCCGGTCTGGTCCACGACGGCTGGGGCGGGGATCGAGTCAATCCATGCACTGTTCTGGCCTTCGCCTTCAAGCTGGATACCCTCGGCTCCGCACGTGACCGCTACGTTCGCTGCGCCCAGGCTCCGGAGTTTGGCTGCTGCCTCCCTCGCTGTGGAGCAGCCCAGCAGTGCAGATGTTTCGCCCGGAAAGGACGGCGTCACCAGGAAAGTCCGCGGTGCGAGCTGGAGGAGGACTGCCGCCGCATCCTCTGCGGACGTGAGGCGGGGGCGGAAGTTGGGATCGAACACGAAGCGTTTTGCCAGTGCAGCGGCCTTCAGGACCGCGGCCCGGGAGGAGTCTGAGATGGCGCAGGCGATACCGCCTGCCACAACGGCGCCGGCGGCTGAAAACACTGCCGGGTCAACGTCGTCGGGTCCAAGGCTGGATCCCACGCTGCCGCTGCGGGCGTAGGAGAACTCGCGCTGCCCGTCGGGATCGCTGTGCACCAGGTAGACGCCCTGCTGGCCTTGCCGGAACTTTAGGAGGTCGGGGGAAATGCCGAGTTCAACGATCCGCGCGGCGATCGCCTTGCCTAGGTCGTCGTCGGTCAGTACCGCCAGCAACCCGACGCGGGCGCCGGCTGCGGCTGCGGCGGCGGCGACGTTCAGGGCGTCCCCGGAGATGCCGAGCTGGGCGGGCACGCCGTGCCCAAAGGCCACGTCTGTGGCCACCTCAACGAGGATCTCCCCCATCACGACGACGTCGAACGGCTGGTTCGCGCTATGCATTGTTGCGTCGTTCACCAGTCGTGCACCGATCCGTCGAGCCGCCGGTTGATGGGCAGGTATTTGGGGTCGAAGGGGAAGCGGGTGGCGGCTTCCTCGTTGAACTCCACCCCGATGCCAGGGGCGTCTCCGGGGTGCATGTACCCGTCGTTGAACGTGTAGGACGTGGTGAACACTTCGTTGGCCGGTTCCCGGTGGCCCATGTATTCCTGGATGCCGAAGTTGGGGATGCTCATATCCACGTGGAGGGCTGCGGCGAACGACGCAGGGGACAGATCGCCTGCACCGTGGGAGCCCGAACGGACACCGTACAGATCCGCCAGGGAGAAGATCCTGCGCAGGTGCGTGATGCCCCCGGCGTGCGAAACGGAGGTGCGGATGTAATCGATGAGGCGTTCGGTGATCAGCTGCTGGCAGTCCCAGATGGAGTTGAACACCTCACCGACGGCGATGGGCGTGGTGGTGTGCTGGCGGATCAGGCGGAACGCTGATTGGTCCTCTGCCGGTGTGGGATCCTCGATCCAGAACGGCCGGTACTGCTCCAGTGAAGCGCCCAGCCGCCCGGCCTCGATCGGGGAGAGGCGGTGGTGCACGTCGTGCAGGACATGGGTGCCGTAGCCGAATTCCTCGCGGACGTGAGCCATCATCTTGGGTGCGAAGTCCAGGTACGCCGACGTCTCCCAGGTGTCCTCCTGCGGGACGTTGCCGCTGGCAGGCTCGTACAGCTTCCCGTCCACCGGCGCGATGCCATAGGTTTTGTCCAGTCCAGGCACCGCTGCCTGGACCCGGATGGCCTTGTAGCCGAGGTCCAGGTGGTGCTGGAAGTCGGCGCTAAGGTCCTCCAGAGTGGAGCCGCTGGCATGGCCGTAGACCATGACACCCTCGCGGGCCGCACCGCCCAACAATTCGTAGACGGGCATGCCCGCTGCCTTGCCCTTGATGTCCCAGAGCGCGACGTCGATGGCGGCGATCGCCGTCATGGTCACCGGGCCACGACGCCAGTAAGCCCCCTTGTAGAAGTACTGCCACGCGTCCTCAATCCGACGCGCGTCGCGGCCAATCAGCATCGGGCACAGGTGCTCGGACAGGTACGACGCCACCGCCATCTCGCGGCCGTTGAGCGTGGCGTCGCCGATGCCGGTGATGCCGTCCTCGGTTTCGATAACGAGGGTGACGTAATTCCGTCCGGGCGACGAAACAACTACCCGTGCGTCGGTGATCTTCACTGGTTGGTCCTTTGGATGTTGATGGTGGAGAAGTTGTATTGGCCGGAACTGTCAGCTGTGGCTCAGCTGAGCTTGAGCATGACTTTGCTGCTGCCGGCAGCAGGATCGCCAAAAACCCTCATGGCTTCGGCTGCCTGTTCGATCCCGAACTTGTGCGTGATGACCGGGGATACGTCCAGGCCTCCGGCCATGGCGCTAAGGGCGTTACTGATTTCGTCCGCGAAGCGGTAGGAACCGATCCAGGTGATCTCGCGCGTGACCAGGTCGCCCAAGGCGGCCGGTGCCGGCGCGCCCGGAAGGTTTCCGACCTGGACGAGGGTGCCACCGCGTGCAGTGGCGCGGAGAACAGCGCCCAGCACTGCCGGAATGCCGGACGCTTCGAACACCAGCTCCATTTCCTCGGGAAGGCTTTCACCACCGGAAACGTTCCGGACCTCATCGGCGCCCATGGCTTTAGCGATCTTCAGCGCCGCGTCGTTGATGTCAGCGGCGATGACGGTCCTGGCGCCGGCGTACTTTGCCGCTGCCACCACCAGGGAGCCGATGGGCCCGGCACCGTTGACGAGGACGTCACGGCCGGTAAGGTCACCGGCACGGCTGACTGCATGCATTGCGACGGCGAGCGGTTCGGCCAGGGCGCCGCGGAGCGTGTCCACTCCGTCGGGAAGCACCCGTATCTGGGAAGCTTTGGCGAGCTTCCGTTCACTGAAGCCGCCGTCAGTGTGCGGATCAAAGGCGGCGGATCCGAAGTAGCGGATTTGCGGGTACAGGTTGGTGCGCCCGGCCAGGCGGTCCGGCAAGATGCCGTCCCCCACCAGTTCTGCGGGGTGGACGGTAACCGGCTGGCCGACCTCGAGGTTCTTTACACCGTCGCCGAGCTGGGCGATCCGTCCTGCCACTTCGTGGCCGAGGACAAGCGGTGACTTCAGCGCCGCCGTCCCCGAGGCGCCGTGGCGCCAGTACGAAAGGTCCGATCCGCAGATGCCTCCCCATTCGACGTCGAGCACTACCTCGCCGGGGCCGGCTACAGGCTCGGGCCGTTCGTCGATCCGTAGATCGTTTGCGCCATGGACAACGACGGCTTTCATACTGCGTCTTCCAAGCGGACCATGTCGCGGCCACGGACCTCGGGACCCACGAAGGCCGAGATGAGGGTGATCAGCGAGTAAGCGATGAGCATCGCTGCCAGGGGCCACCAGTGTCCGGTGATTGCGGTGAGTGTTGCGGCCAGCAGGGGGCCGATGGCGGTGGCAAGGATGCCGCCGATTTCCTTAGCCAGGGCGAGCTGGGTGAAGCGGGTACGGGCACCGAAGAACTCGGCCATGGTCACGCTCTCCATGGCGAACAGGCTCAGTACGCCCAGGTTCAGGCCGACAACCATCGCGATGGTGATGAGTGTGGTGTTGCCGCTGGTGACCATCATCAACATGGGGATGGCGAACAGTGCGGTGAGGGCGCTCAGCGCCAGGTAGAGCGGCCGCCGGCCGAAGCGGTCACCGAGCATGCCCATGACCGGGATGGTCAGGAAGCCCAGCAGCGAGCCGTACATGATGGCAGTGGTGCCTACACTCTTGTCGACGAGGAGGACGGTGGCGAGGTAACCGATGAGGAAGGTCTGGATCAGCCCGGAGTTGCCTGCCTGACCGAAGCGCAGTCCGAGAGCGATCAGGAAGGCCTTGCCCTTGCGCTGGTGCAGGGCGGCTTCGATGGTGCTGGTCTTGGCGAGCTCTTCCGCGGCGGCGATTTCGCGCTTGGACAGTGCAACACCGTCGACAACGTCGGCACGCTCCTCGAAGACGGGACTTTCTTTGACGTGGTGGCGGACCCAGACGGCGAAGAGCATGAGCACGAAGCTGAACAGGAACGGGATGCGCCAGCCCCAGCTCAGCAGGTCCTCTTCAGAGAGGGTGGAGACGAGGATTGCCCAGATGGCAGAGGCGGCGAGGGTGCCGGAGTTGGTGCCCAGGCACACGAGGGAGGAGATGAGGCCGCGGCGGCGGGCCGGGGCAAATTCGGCCAGCATCACGGTTGCGCCGGCGATCTCAGCACCGGCGCCGAAGCCCTGTGCCAGGCGCAATGCCACCAGCAGGATGGGGGCCCAGATGCCGATCATCGCGTAGGTGGGGAGGACACCGATCAGCGTGGTGGAAGCGCCCATCAGGGCGATCGTGATGAAGAGGACCTTCTTGCGGCCGATCCTGTCGCCCATTCGGCCGAAGTAGACGGCACCCGCAAGACGGGCAACGTAGCCCACGCCGTAGGTTGCCATTGCGGCGATCAGGCCAATGACCGGGCTAACGTCGGGGAAGAAGAGCCTGTTGAACACGATGGCTGCTGCCAGCGAATACAGCTGGAAGTCCATGAACTCCATGGCAGTTCCCAGCCAACCGGATACGGCGACTTTGGCCAATTCCTTGGTGGGTTTTGCCTCCGGCTTGGTTACGGGCGGCGAGATGCTCTCAGTCATCTGATGCTCCTTTGCAGGCGATGAAAAACGAAGGGGAGATTCGAAAAGGGGAAGGTTTGCCGGCATCGGCGGTGTGACCGGCAGCACCTATTCTACTACCATACAAGCACTACCATTCTAGTGTGTCAACCACTTAGAATGAGTTCATGGGAACCGAGAAAAGAGGCGCCGCTCCACGGCTGTCCGTGAGGGACAAAACGCTGGAGACGATCCGGCGCCGCATCATCTCCCTCCAGCTGCCCCCCGGCGAGCCGCTCTCAGAGAATGAGCTGGCCCAGGAACTGGGCGTGAGCCGCACGCCGGTCCGCGAAAGCCTGATCCTGCTTCGGGAAGAGGGCCTGATCCAGGTCTTCCCCCAAATTGGCTCCTTTGTTTCTCTGGTGGATCTTGGCCGCGTCTCGGAAGCCCAGTTCGTGCGGGAGGCCATCGAATGCGCCTCCCTGCGGGACCTGGCCGTGGACAATGAAGGCCTTGCCGGGTTACGACTGATACTCAAAAGCCAGACGGAAGCCGATGCACAGAAAGACGTCGAGGAGTTTTTCCGTCTCGATGAGGAATTCCACCGCGAGCTCCTGCGCCTTGCAGGGCATGAGTCCGCCTGGTCTGCAGTCAACTCAGCCAAGGCACACCTTGACCGCGCCCGACGCCTGAGCCTGCTGGACACCAGACCCATCGCAACTCTGATCCAACAACACACCGCAGTAGTGGATGCCTTGGAAACCAACAACCTCGATGACGCCGACAGCTCGCTGCGCCTGCACCTGCGGGGGGTCTTCGAGGACGTCCAGCGGATCCAGGAAACCACCCCAGAACTTTTCTCCGACGGCACCCTCGCCCGGCCCAGCCGCCGAAGCGTGGCGCGTCTGTCCTGACCAAGTAGAACAAACAGGCATCTCCGCTGTACTTGGCGACTGCCAGCTTAAAGGAGGCCTGTTTTCGGCGAATGAAAAAGCGGTGGGCGAGGGGCCACCGCCTCTGGCCTCTAGTCGCGGCTCGCGCAGACGCTCGTGAGGTGAACGACAGTGCCGTCAGCAAACCCGAACCCTTCGCCAAAGGGGCATGCAGGGATCCCTCTGCTATTTGGCCCAACGCCTTGGCAAATTTGATGCCCTTGGGATTCCGGCTTCAGCTCCTACTCGACGCAACCCTCAGCTATCCAGTCAGATAGAGCCACACTCCAACCTGACGTCGTGGGTTTCTAGCAGCCGCTCAAAAAGCAGTAACGCATAGCAACTGCTACCTGGCCGCCGGCAGCCGGGGACAATTCGCTTTGGGGTATCCACTAAAGTCTGTCGGTGCGTCAATCCTGAGCCAGGAGGGACGAGGCATGGGTGTCCGCCAATTCGTGGCATTTGTCCGCGTTGTTGCGTATAGCTGAAGTTTCCTGTTCGGAAAGCTTCCGAACTACTTTTCCAGGAACTCCGGCGAAGAGAACCCCGGAGGGAACTTGTTTTCCCTCCGTGACCAGTGCGTTGGCCGCGATCAGGGAGTCTCCGCCTATGCGTGCTCCGTTCATCACCGTGGCGCCCATGCCGACGATAACGTGATCCTCGATTGTGGCTCCGTGGATGATTGCTCCGTGGCCGATGCTCACACCTGTACCGATGTGCACGGGCATCCCCGGATCGCTGTGGAAGACACAGTTGTCTTGGATGTTGGAGCCAGCTTCTACAGTGATGCCTGCGCCGTCGGCTCGTAGGACTGCTCCGTACCAGACGCTGACGTTGTCCCCTAGATGGACGTCACCAATGAGGACAGCGGTGGGAGCGATCCAGGCGGTGTCCGCGACTTTGGGGCGGCGGTCGCCCATTGAAATGTTCATAAGGGGCTCCTGGCGTTGTGCCGTTTGGACCCGGATTCCTCCGCGGGCCCAGTGATCGTGCGTCGTCCTGTTGGTTCGTTCCTCAATCACGCAGAGGTGGTTGAGGGTCCGGACTTTGACACAGGGTGCTTGATCAGCCACGCGTCGACGGCTGCCTGTACCGTCATTCCCGGGCGGATGGTGTCTTCTGCGAGGGGGTTGGAGCACGATATGACGCCGTTCTCCCATTGATCGAGGACATCGCCGATCCGTGAGCTGTTATGGCTGACTGCGCAGGACGCGGTGCCATGCTGGGCCAACAGGGTGAGCGCTTGAATTCCGGCCTCGTCCTTGCCGACTCCGGCGTCGTTGAATACCACTAGGCCCAGGCGGTACTTGCTCGCATATTCCCCGGAGCTGGCGCCGCCGTGTGAGGCACAGACGATGACGGCCCCGGTGTCCTCTTCTGTGACGAAGGAGATCGAGTCCACGAGGGTTGCTGTCGTTCCCGTGGCGGTTTGGACTTCCTGATGTCGGATCATTACTAGATGGCCCGTGCTCGGCCGGCCCAGTAAGGGGCCCGGAGGGCTTTTTTGTCGGCCTTGCCGAACGGGGTCAAGGGCATGGCTTCGATGATTTGAACTTTCTTCGGCCGCTTGTAGTTCCCGAGCAGGGTGCGGGCTTGGGACAGGATGTCATTTTCGGTGATCTGGCTGTTGGGCGTCGGGACCACGACGGCGCAGACAGCTTCGCCCCAGTCCTCGTCGGGCACACCGATGACTGCGACTTGTGCCACGCCGGGGATTTTCTGGATTTCGGCTTCGACTTCCGAGCAGTAGACGTTGTATCCGCCGGTAATTATCATGTCTGCCTTGCGGTCCTTGATGTAGAGGTATCCGCGTTCATCCCACTGGCCGATGTCACCGGTATGGATCCATCCGTTGATTTTAGTTTCCGCTGTAGCCTCGGGATTTTTAAGATATTCGTCCATGTTGAAAGGCGCCGAGAGGCAGATCTCGCCCGTTTGCCCGTGGCCGAGGGTGTGATCGTTTTCGTCGATAACCTTGGCGTCAGCGAAGAGGCTGCGCTTTCCACAGCTGCTCAGAATGGTCGGGTCCTGCAGCCCAAGAGCGTGGTCGCCTTTTGTCAGAACGGTTCCCCAGTTGGGGCATTCGGTCTGTCCAAAGAGCTGAATGAGGATCGGACCGAACACATCGATCGCTTCCTTGAGCCGGGAAGGGGTGACGGGTGCCGATCCGTAGACGAGTGTGTTGAGCTTGGGGAGATCTCCGCCGTTGGCATGAAAATCAATCAGCCGGTACAGCATGGTGGGAACGACCATGGCGAACGTTGCCCCGTGCCGGGTACCGGTGTCGCTGAACGACTGTGGGGAGAACTTGTCCAGGAGCACCGTTTTTGCTCCTCGTGCGATGCCTGCAGCTGCGAATGCCCCTGCCGAGTGCGACAACGAGGTTGAAAGCAGCAGAGTATCGCGCGATGTCACTTCCGCTTCGAGGATATGGGCGATGATGTTGGTAGCGACCGACGCACGCGAGTGCACAACTCCTTTAGGGCGGCCGGTGGTTCCGCCGGTGTAATAAATGGCGGCGCGGTCACTTCCCTTCGCGTTGACACGGTGGCTGTCCAACGGCTCATTGGTCTTAAGTTCCGCCAGGTCGACGTCGATAACCACCAGGTCGGGACGGTCATTCTTGATGGATTCGACCTTGTCCAGGTAGCCGCTGTCCAGCTTCGAGGATGTGAGCAGGATTGGGCTCTCGGAGTGCTCGATGATGTAGCTCATTTCCGAGGCGGACAGCATGGGGTTGAGCGGGACCTTGACCAGGTTGGAGCGGAGGATGGCCAGGTCGGCGGCGATGAATTCGGGAAGCATCCCCAGAAGCACTGAGACACTGGTTTGCGGTCGGGCAACCTCGTCGAGTGCGTTGGACAGTGAGGCTGCGGCGGCGTGAAGCCGCCCATAGGTGATTTCGTCGTCTCCGGCCACGATGGCGGGCTGAGTGGCGTTATCGGTCAGGCTCTTGGAGTAGATGATCCAGGGGTCTTCAAGGGCGTGCATGTGTGATTCTTCCTAGGTCAGAGTTTCAAAGGCGGTGACGACGCATCCGTTGCCGCTGAGGCCACTGGCGCTGCCGCCCATCGTTTCGACGAGGCCGCGGCGGGCCGAGGGGACCTGGCGCCCTTCGGCGTTGCCCGTGAGCTGCCAATAGATTTCGGCGACCTGCGCAAGTCCTGTTGCACCAAGGGGGTGCCCTCTCGAAAGCAGCCCACCGGAGGGGTTGACGGGGACTTGACCACCCATGGAGGTGTGCCCTTCTTCGGCAAACGCGGCGCCTTCGCCTTCCTCACAGAATCCCATCGCTTCAACGGTGATGATTTCCCCAATGGTGAACGCGTCGTGGACCTCGCAGACATCAATGTCGTTGTTGGTCAGGCCGGCTTGTTTAAGAGTCCGCCGGGTTGTTCGGTCGATGAGTTCCCAGTTCCAGACCTTGTCCGAGTCCGGGGACGGCCAAATGGCTCCACTCTGGAAGCTTGATGCCAGGACCTTGACTCCTTGCGTCCCTGGATCGACCACGTCTTTGCTTCTGATGACAACAGCTCCTGCCCCGTCGGAAATGGGGCTGCACTGCAGGAGAGTCAGGGGATCTGAAATGGGGCGGGAGCCGAGGATCTGCTCGATCGTGTAGTCGCCGCGGTATTGGGCCCTGTCGTTCTGCATGGCGTTCGCGTGGTTTTTCACGGAGATGTAGGCGAGCTGTTCGGCGGTGACCCCGTATTTCTCCATATATCGGGTCGCCGTCATGGCATACATTGAAGGCAGCTGCATCCCCTGGATGGCTTCCCTGTCCTTGGTGTCGGTAGGAATGGGGCCCTTGATCCAGTCAGACATTTTCTCGAAGCCCACGGCCAGTGCAGTGGAGTTTTCGCCGAACCGCACGGATTGCGCTGCCATGTGGACGGCCAGGGTCCCGCTGGCGCAGGCGTTTTCCACGGTGATGATGGGAACGCCAGCCAATCCGGCTGCTCGGAGGGCGCGGTGTGCGGTACCCGGGTAAGCAAAAACGGTGCCGATGTAGATGGCGTCTATGTCCCGGGCCGTGACCCCTGATGCAAGGAGGGCTTCCTGGATGGCCTGGGTGACGAGTTCTTCGGCTGAGAAGGGTTGCTTGCCGAAGTTGCTTGTTCCCACTCCGGTGAGGATCGGTTCGGTGATGCTCACCGTGTTACTTCCTTGATCAAGTAGGTGTCCTCGCTGCCGGAGCCGATCAGGACGCGATCGTCCACCTTCACCGGGGGTTCATCGGGTGCTTGCTGGCAGAGAATTCGGGGGCCGTCGTCGAGGTCGACGTAGACAAGCCGGTAGCCGGTGGTGTTGGTTCCGTGGGGCAGATGGACAAGCGTGTGGGACCAGACCGTTCCGATCGCTTCGACTTCCCGCTGCTCTGTAGCCTCGCCACAGAGCGGACAGGAGGCAGCGGGGGTCGGGCTGCGGAACCGGCAATGAGTGCAGGCTGTTATTGGGATGGTTTGCACATCAGTCGGGGTGTGATTGCTGGTGAGGGACATCAGTTCTCGCCTCTCGACTGCCGGTACTCGGTGTAGTCCCCTGGCAGCACGGTTATACCGCCATCGATGGGGATGGAAACGCCCGTGATGTAGGAGCTGTCTTCACCCGCAAGATAAACGGCAAGGCGTCCGATGTCCTGCGGTGTGCCCATGCGGCCAAGGGGAACTGACGCTGCTATCGCAGTCCTGCCCGCTGTATCGGTGGCCTTTTCAACAAGGGGTGTCAGGGTCACACCGGGCAGGATGGCGTTGACCGTGATGTTGTCGGGCGCGAGCTCGCTCGCCAGGTGCCTCGTCAGCCCCAGAACGCCAGCTTTGGAAGCGGTGTAGGCGGCGCCGCCAAGAACGCTGACGCGGATGCCGGCGATGGACGCGATATTGATGATTCTGCCTTGGCCTTTTTGCTTCATCCCAGGGATAACCGCTGCAGAAAGCGCGAACGGCGCGGTGAGGTTAACGGACAGCACCCGGTTCCAGGTCGCCGGATCGATGTCTTCAAAGTGTTGCTTGCCGGTAATGCCGGCATTGTTAACCAGGACGTCAACCCCGCCACCAATTTGCTGGCATTCCTCGATCAAAGCCCGGATGGTGGCGTCGTCGGTGATGTCCCCGGCGACGGCGTGCGCGAGGTAGCCCTGGGCGACAAGTTCCTCAGAGACCTCTTTCGCGGCACGCTCGTCGTAGTCATTGACCACCACCGTTGCTCCCGCTTTAGCCATCTCCGCAGCGATTCCTGCACCAATGCCGCTTCCTCCCCCGGTGACCAGTACTGTCAGCCCTAGCAAGGCGTTGGACGCGGTCGTGTCGATGCCTGCTGCTGCCGTCACTTCGACGGTCCTTCCAGGGCTGTCTGGCTGGTGATGCCGTATTCGGCAAGGGCGTCCTTGATCAGCCCTTCTTCTTTGGCTCGCTTGATGAAGTCATTCAGGGCCGCGCCGAGCTGCTCGTTCGACTTTGTATAGGGGTAGTTCGGCTCGCCGGGCTTGGTGAGAACTTCGTACTTCGGGTTCGGATCCAGGGTTGATATTTTCAGCTCTGAGTTGCCACGGTCCTTGATTTGGATCGCAAGTGTGGCACCGGCGCCCAGGGCGGCGTCGATGCGTCCGGACTCCAGATCCTTGAAGATGGCATCGATGGACTGATAGGACACCACGTTCTCTGCGCCAATGGCTTCACCGAGCGGCTTCTCGAAGAGGGAGCCTCCGACGACGCCGACCTTCTTGCCTGCCAGCTCGTCGATGGAGGCCAGACCGGTTTTGGACACGATGCCGGCCTGGTCGTACCACAGGGTTTCTGATTGGCCGAGGACCTTGGCGCGCTCGGCCGTCTTGTACCAGCCGCCGCCGGCAACGTCGGCTTTGCCCTCGGTCATGGCAGCGACAGCGGCTGCTCCCGCCAGTGGCTGAACGTCAAGGCGCAGGCAATTCTCCTCCGCGAACTTCGTCAGCAGGACAGAGTCAAGGCCAGTGATCTCCTTAGTGTTGACGTCCACATTGATCCCGGGCAGCTGCTGGACCGCAGCGACGGTGAGTGTGTCGTCAACGATCGTGTCGAATTCCGCGACGGGTTTGCAGTCAGCGGCAGGAGCGGTACTGGGGGCGTTGGAAGCGCAGGCTGTGGCCGACGCGGCCAGTGCACCGACAAGGAGTACTTGGATGGCGCGCAGTGATGTGTTCATGGTGTTCACTCCGTGGTCTTATTTGGAAAGGGTGGCTGATACTGCCGCCGGGAGGCGGCGGCGGAAACTCGGTCGGCGGCTGCTGGTCCTGGCGGCCAGCTGGGAGATTCCCAGGCAGAGGACCAGGTAGATGGTGCCGGCGGCGAGCATGTAGGAGAGGGAATCGAAGGTGATGGATCCCATGTTGTAGGACAGGCCTGTCAGCTCTTTGACACCTACCGAGTAGCCCAAAGAGGTGGCCTGGAGGACGAGGACGGTGAAGCCCAGCAGCGCAGGAATGACTGTTTTCAGTGCCTGCGGAAGGATGACCAGTCCCTGGATTTTCCAGAAGCTGAGACCGAGAGCGGTGGCTGCTTCCGACTGTGCCCGGGGAACGCTTTGTATGGCTGAGCGGAAGATGTCGGCCGTGTATCCCATGGTGGTGAAGGAAAACGCGGCGACCACTGCGGCGAAGTTGGAGAGGAAGATTCCCAGCTCCGGTAGGCCGGTGTAGACAAAGTAAAGGGTCACCAGGCCAGGAAAACCGCGGGCGACGTTGACAACGAAGAGCGCAACGGCGCGGACGACGCCTTTCCCTGCGCCCAGGAGATAACCGAAGATCAGGCCGGCCGGAAGCCCGATGGCCAGAATCATCAGCCAAAGCCCAAAGGTAGTGGCGAGACCCGGAATCAGGTCCAGGAAGTATGTCATCGCGATACCGCCATCTTCTGGTCTGCCGTGGTCGCCTTCACGCGGGCCGGTCGTGCGAGAAGGGCGGCGAGGCCGCCAATCGGCAGGCACAGGACGATATAGATGAGACCCGCAACCAGGAAGACGCTGAGCCCATTGGCTCCACGTTCGACCAGGTAGTTAGCGACGTTCATGATTTCCACGACTCCGATCAGGGAAGCTAGGGCTGTTTCTTTCAGCAGGTGGATGCCGAAGGAACCCAGCCCGGCGAAGATGATCGGTTTGGCCTGCGGGACTACGACCTTGGACAGGGCGATGTGCTGCGGCAAACCGAGCGCCACGGTGGCCTCGCGCTGGGTAGCAGGAACCGAATTCAACCCCGAACGGTAAATTTCGGCTGTATACGCGGACGAGACGACGCCCAGCGTCAGGATTGCGCTGAAGACTGCCGTTGGGCTGAATCCGAAGGTGTTAAGTCCGAAGAAGACGATGAACAACCACACCAGGGTGGGAATACCACGGACCACTTCGATGTAGACGGTTGCGATGATCCGCAGTGCAGAGTTTCGGCTGCTCCTTCCCGCAGCAACCGCGACACCGAGAAGCGCTCCCATAGCGATGGAGGAGGCCCAAATCAGGACCGTGGCAGGGACGACCGCCAGAAGGTCCGATACCCACGTCATAGCTCGGTCTCTTCCACCGCCGCGAGGAACTGCCTGGTGCGCTCATGGGCTGGTGAGCCAAAGAGCTGCTCCGGGGTGCCTTCCTCAACGATGCTGCCGTCGGCGAGAAAGAGCACCTTGTCAGAGATCTTCTGCGCGAACTTCAGCTCATGGGTGACGATCGCCATCGTCATACCGGCGCCCGCCAGCTCTTTCATCACCTGCAGCACCTCAACGCGGAGTTCCGGGTCAATGGCGCTGGTCGGTTCGTCGAAGAGCATGATCTCCGGGTCCATGGCCAGCGCGCGGGCAATCGCCACGCGCTGCTGCTGCCCCCCGGAGAGTTGCAGCGGCATGTGGTGCATGCGCGAACCGAGACCGACGGAGGTCAAAAGCTGGGCGGACCGCTCGTCAGCTTCGGCCCGGGTGCGGTCCAGGGAGTGGATCTGGGACAGCGAAACGTTCTGCAAGGCCGAAAGATTGGGAAAGAGGTTAAAGGACTGAAATACCATTCCGACCTTCGTCCGGTACCTCTGCAGATCCGACTTCTTTAGCCCGACTTTGCCGTTTTCAAAAAGCGGCTGTCCCAGAATCTTCATGGTCCCGGAGTTCGGCACTTCGAGAAGGTTCAGGCACCGGATGAGAGTGCTCTTTCCGGAACCGCTGGGACCGATAAGGGTCACAACCTGGCCCTTGTTGATCTCGAGATCGATGCCGTGCAACACCTCGAGCGAGCCGTAGCTCTTCTTCAACTGTTGCACCTGGATCGCCGTAGTTCCCACGTGCCCTGCGAGCTTTTCAAATTGCATCTTCAAAGTCACCTTTGACTTACCTCTCCGATTTGGCGGTCGCCTACTTAGAGTCTAGGAGTGATGTGAGCCACACGCATGAGTGGGCTGTTGAGACTATTTCCGACATTTGTAGGAAACTTGTCCCATGCCCCTCGACCTCCAGACCGTCGTAGCCGAACTCGCCGACCAACTCGGAAAACCCGTTGCAGTCAATGACTTTGACCTGAACCTGCTAGCCGCATCAGCACAGGACCCAAACGTCGACCAGTACCGCGTGGAGAGCATCCTGCGCCGGAGAACACCAACGCCGGTCGTCCGTATGCTCCACGAAAAAGGAATGCTCACGAGGGCGGATCCCTTCGTGCTCGAAGGCGGGCTTTTGCCCGGCCTGCGGCCCCGGATGTGCATCCCGATTGAGGCCAACGGACGAAACATCGCTTTCCTGTGGATCGTCCTGGATTCAGAATCGGGACTGACCACCACGGAGTATTCGTATGCCCGGGCAGCGGCGGAAGACATCCGGAATGCGCTATTGGCTACCACAGCACCAGGAATTGACGTTCTCGTCGCACAGAGCCGCCACCTCCAACGGCTCATTCACCCAGACACGGTGACGGCAGGATATGCAGTAGCCGAACTGGTCAGCGAACACGCCATTGAGCAGTTCAAGCGGTTGGTCGTATCAGTTTTTGAACTGGAGGAAACCCTCCCTGCAGAAACGGCAGGGGAACGAACCGATCTCGCGCAGATGGTTGCCCCCGCACTAAGAGCCCTCGATCAACCGACACTTCTAGGCATCGTCGATGGCGCGATAGTCCTCGTATCCAGCGACACCAAGCACCGCGCCTTAGTCGATCGTATTGAAGCCGCTCTCAAGCACGGCCCCAATCACATCAGGGTCCGGGCGGTCGGCAGTTCCCAAACTCTGGACTGGAAAGACGGCCTCCGGGACGTGTATCTGGAGGCGGCATACGCCGCACGCATCGCCGGAAGGGTCCCCGAAGCCCCACATCGGACGAACTATGACAGCCTGGGCGCCCTTGTCCTGTTTCGCCACATCCCATGGACCCAACGATCCATAGAGGAGATCAGTGCAGATGCCGCAGCTCTGCTCGCTGAAGGCCGCACGGTAAACTCCGAGACTCTACTCATGTACATGCGTTGGGCCGGAGACACCCAAAGAACCTGCGCTGAACTGAACATCCACAGAACCACCCTCTATTACCGTCTCGACCGGTGCCGGGGCCACATAGGCGATGCCCTCGAAGACGGCTGGCGTCGGACCTCCCTCTACCTCGCTCTCGTCCTATCGGATCTCGCCGGCTTAGGCGGCCAGCACTAATCACATGACCGCACTATTTGGAAGGACCTTTGACAGGGTGAAGTTAAGCGGATCCTAACAAGCTGGACTACACCCAAAGCTGACACACGGATCCTGGCCTTTTCCTTGAACGCCCGGGAGTCATCTACGTTTGAGGTCCGGCCCGCCCGCCCATAGCCAGGGAAAATTCTCATAGGTTATTCACCCCCTACTGCTCTCAGGGAGCTACCAATGGCTGTGTCGAGTCGCGCTACGCATCCTCTGTTCAGTGGCTTTCATCTGCCTTGCCGTTAGCCAGGCGGGGATCGAGGCCGAGCTGTTCGGGGAGACCGAGGTGGTCGCGCAGGGTGGAGCCCTGGTAATCGTCGGGTCGAAGGCCACGTCGGCGCAGGATCGGCACGACATGGTCGACGAAATCATCGAACCCGTCATGCAGGTCATCGACCACAACGGAGAAACCGTCGGCGACGCCTGCCTCCATCCATTCCTGGAGCATGTCGGCGGCCTGCTCCGCAGTTCCGACGAGACCCGGATTGAGGTCGAGGACTCCGTGTCCGAGGATCTCGCGTGGCGTCAGACCCTGGCCGGCGAGTCTGAGAGCTCGGTCCGCCAGCTGCGATCCGGAACTGGGTCGTAGCGCCCGGACCTGAGCATCTGTGAGCGCTTTGTCCCTATCGGCTGCGTCCAGACGCAGGCCGAGCATCCTGGACAGTTGAGCGATGCGCTGTTCAATACCGGCGGCGTCTTCCAGGGCCATCCGCCGCTCAACGGCTTCCTGCTGGGTCGCGCCGAGCCCGAAGGATACGAAGGCAAGGTATTTCACCTCGTCCGCGTTGCGGCCGGCAGCCTCGGTCACGGAGCGAATCATGTCCCTCTGGGCTCGAGATTCCTCCAAGGACGATGGTCCGGCGATGATGCCGTTGGCATACATGCCCGCGGCCTGAATGCCGGCGCCGCTGGCGAAGGGCATGAAGATCACCGGCTGACCCTGCTCCGACGGCGGGATCTGGAGTGGTCCACGTGAGCCGACCTGACGACCCTGCAGGTTGATCGGCTGAATGTGCGATGTGTCAGCGAACCGTCCGCTCACCTTGTCCGGGCTGCCGGCCTCCCTTCCCCAGCTCGCCCACAACGCCTGGGTTACCTGGACGACCTCATGAAGCCGTCCGTACTTTTCATCGCGTGAGGGCACAGGACGTCCGTAATTGGCGAAGGCCTCTGGTTCATAACTGGGGATGAGGTTCCATCCGGCGCGGCCGCGGCTCATGATATCCAGCGCCCTGAGCTGGCGTGCGATGCCGTACGGCTCGTTGAAAGAGGTGGACATGGAAGGGACCAAGCCGACCTTGTTAGTGGCGTAAGCGATGGCGGCCATCAACATGACCGGGTCAATCGATACGATGGGCGGCCCCGACTCCAGGTCACCCCAGATGAAGACGCGGTCGGGGTAGAAGAGGTAGTCCAGCCCGCCGCGCTCAGCGATCTGTGCAGCACGCACGTGAGGCTCGAGGTCGGTGTAGGCGTTGGGGTCAGCCCAGGGCATCCGCCACGCCCCCGGGTGAGCCCCATACGTTGTCCCCAACACCGTTCCGAGCAGCATCGGATTGTTGTTCATGGCCGTCCTTCTCTTATGGCTGGATCTGACCCCAAAAATCACAAGGTCACTCAAGAAAAGAATACGGAGAACATCTCCGTTTTGCAAAGCGATGGTCGTTAGGTGACGGGCCACCCCGGTGTTCGTGAGGCGAAGGGCATGCGCGGCTAGATGGACTCGGGGCGGTGGATGCTCTCAGCGCCACCGTCGAGGAAGATGACCTGCCCGGTCTCGTGTGTGTTCTCTGCACTTGCCAACCAGGCCAGCAGTGCGGCGGGGGCTTCTGGTGGGGCGGCCGGTCCGTTCAGGGGTGAGGGCGCACCTGCGTCGAGGATCGCGCGGCCCTCGGCTGTGGCCAGGACCAGGGTCTTGCTATTGATGTCTAGGCACAGGGCCCCCGAGTGCAGGACGGTGGGTAGGTAACTGAAGCACCTTCTCCACGAAGGCGCGGGTACCGCCCGGTCGTCGGCAGTCAAGCTCGACCATCTCGGTCCTCTCGGCCATGCCGGCCTTCGCCGGGGCTTTCGCTAGGGGTTGGGAATCATCCAGCCGGACTTATGAACGGCCCGCAGCACCGTCGCCGAGGAGTCATCCGCAAGAACGGCACCGCTGACCCATGCCGTAGCCAGCACCCCCAGGAAGAGGTCACGGCCCCGAACCCACGACTGCGCGCGGTTCTCTCGTTGCGCCGCGACGAGGAATCCTTCCGTGGCCGTGATGAAGTTTTCGCACGTGGTCGCCAAGGGAGAAGATTCCTCGAACAGGGCGACGCGGAGCGGCTCGGGGAGCCCGTCAAAGGCGGTCGAGTAGTCATAGAGCGCTTCGAGCCACCGCTCCAGGGCACGGGCAGTGTCCGGCTCATCGCGTTCAATCAGGTCCCGACGGTCAAAGAGCTCGTCATACCGGGCCTGAAGAAGCGCCGCGATCAGCGCTTCGCGAGTCGGGAAGTGCCGGTATAAAGTTCCCGGCCCCACACCTGCCCGCTTCGCGATCGTGTCCAGTGACCCCGCGACACCTTCTTCGGAGAAGAACTCCTGGGCAACCTCGAGGATGTGCGATCTGTTGCGCTCCTTGTCAGCGCGGGTGCGTGGGGCGCTTGTCCCTGCAGTCATCGTCAGCTCCTTCGACAAAACGGAGACTACCTCCTTTACATGGGAGGCGCAAGGCGGCAGCCTCAGCCCTACCCCGCATAAACCAAACAGAGCGCCTCCCCCCAACAAAACGGAGACTGTCTCCTTGACGAGAGGTCATCCCGTCCCGTAGCCTCACCAAGAAAGCGGAGTGTGGCTCCGTATCTTGAATTCCGTATTACGAGAAGGGCCGGATCCGGCATGAGTCAACACCTGGACACCGCTATGGCGGGAATTACTACGCCAGCACCAGCGCGGGAGCGCCTCAGCCCCGATGAAATCGTGGTCATCACCGTCCTGTCCCTGAGTGCCTTCGTGATGATCCTGAGTGAACTCGCCATGGGCGTGGCGTTGCCGCAGGTGATGGACGAGCTGAAGGTGACCGCCAGTGTCGGTCAGTGGCTCACCACGGCTTACGCCTTGACGATGGCCGTGATCATTCCCTCCTCGGGCTTCCTGATGCAACGCTTCACGCTACGAGCACTGTTCTTCGCGACCATGGGCCTGTTCACTCTGGGAACCGTGATTGCCGCGGTAGCACCGGGTTTCGAACTTCTGCTCATTGGCCGGATCGTTCAGGCGCTGGGGACCGCGGTCCTGTTGCCGATGCTCACGACCACCGCGATCCGACTGGCACCCGAAGGCAAACGCGGTCGGTTGATGGCGGTCACCACCGCCGTCCCGGCCTTCGCCGGCGCGATCAGCCCCGCCATCTCCGGCATCGTCGTCGCGCAGTTGAGCTGGCGCTGGATCTTCCTGCTGGTGCTGCCGCTGGCAGTCCTCGCACTGGTCCTCGGTGGGTGGAAGATCCGCAACCTCGATCCGACGACGGCGGTGAGAATCGACGTTCTCTCCCTCATCCTCGCCGCGATCGGGTTCGGCACCCTGCTCTACGGGCTGTCGACGATCGGTGAGTCCCACGGTGGATCCTCGTTGCTGATTGCCGCAGTGGCGCTGGCTGTCGGAGTCATGGGTACGGCAGCGTTCGTCGCCCGGCAGTGGCGCCTGCAGCGCCGGGACGCGGCCATGCTCGACATGCGCGTCTTCGCTCACCGTGACTTCAGCCTGTCTACCGGCATCTTCCTGGCCATGGTGATGACCGCGTTCGGACTCAACGTCGTGTTCCCCCTCGTCCTGCAAAACGTCCTGGGGTTGGGGGCGCTCGAGACCGGGTTGCTGCTCATCCCCGGAGGGGCCGCGATCGCTATCACCGCGGCGTCCGTCGGCCGGGTATACGAGCGCGTCGGACCTCGCCTGCTGGTGGTCGCCGGAGCTGTCATGGCCGCCGCGGGCTGGGCACTGCTGAGCACCGTCACCACGGACACAGCTATCGGCATCCTCCTGACCCTGCACCTGCTGATCAGCATCGGGCTCGCGTTCATGTGGACACCGCTGTTCACACTCGCCATGGGCTCCCTGCCACGCCACCTGTACCCCCACGGCAGCGCCGCCCTGAACACCCTGCAGCAGCTGGGCGGGGCGGCCGGCATCGCAGTCCTGATAACCGTCCTGACCTTGTTCACCGGTGCCCAGAGTGCAGGTGCCGGCGTATCACTGGAAGGCATGCGAGCGACGTTCATCACCGCACTGCTCCTGACCCTGGTCTCGGCAGCCGGGGCGCTCCTCCTGCCCCGTCGCGCAGGATCGGTCCCTACTGATCTCCCAGTGGGGCATTAGCCGGAAATGCCGGCACAACTGCCGGCACAGCTGCGGGGCGCCTGCCACGTGCGAGCTTCCGGTGCAATGCACGTCCAAAGGCTGGCGGTGACTCGTGGCAGTGACAGTAAGAACTGGACGCGGAGAGTATCTCCGAAGACGAGTAAGGGTTAACATGCAGGACTCAGCGAACAATCCGATGGTTCACGAGAGCGGTGTTGGCGTGAGCGCGCCCGCCGTGCGGGAAGAGATGGCTGAGCCCACCGCTCAGGCTATGCGGCGGGTGACAGGTGCCTTTCCAACCGGGATCAGTCTCGTCGCTGCCATCGTCGACGGACATCCGGTGGGCCTGTTGGCGAACTCGTTCACCTCCGTGTCCCTGGACCCACCGCTCGTCTCAGTCAACGTCGCCCTAACCTCCACGACCTGGCCCACTCTTCGCAACACCACACGATGGGGCATCAGCATCCTCAGCGCCGACCACGTCGATAAGGTCAAGATGCTTTCCCGCCCCTCAGCCGAACGATTCACCGACATCGACTGGTATGAGACCGAAGACGGGGCTGTATTGCTGACAGGATCCTCCGCCACTTTCCAGGTCAGCCTCGAAACCGAAGTGGATGCCGGCGACCACGCCCTTGTACTCCTACGAGTTCATAACTTGCACCGGAACATGGACACCAATCCCCTGGTGTTCTACGGCAGCCAGCTACGTCAGCTCGCTGCATAACCATCAGCTCCGAGACATGCGCGGGTCCACCGGATGATTGGTCCTCTCTTCATGTAGAGGATCAACCTGAGCTTCCTGCCCCCGCTAGAAAAGGAAGTACAGTGAACCGACGCTGACGGCGACGGTATCGCCGACGTGTGCCGCGCCGATTCCGACGAGGTGTCGAAGTTCGTGCTCTTTCACCAAAGGTCACCGAAAACACGTGGAGAACAGCGCCGTGCCGGTGCGTGATCGAGACGAGTCTAGTTCGGGCACACCCCAACCTGACGCCAGGCGGACACGAAATGAGCGTCAGAATAGGGTCCGAAAGGCAGTTCCTGCACATCCCTAGCGAACAGTCTCAGATTTAAACCTGACAGCCGGCCCTGGTGGTGAGCTCGAGTGGGCGGGTGCCTGGCAATTGTGCAACAGCCTGTTGCGCAATTGTCCAGAGATTGTCTGCACAGTCAGTTCCGCTGCCCACAGCCGGGGACAATCCTGATGGGTTATCCACCGCTACGGCTGCTGAGGGAGCTACCTCAATGGCTCCCGATTCCAGCCGTGGATAACCCGGATTGACCCCAACTGTGGACTGCTCGGTTCTCTGCTTGCCGTTACGACGTGTGTGTGCCCGCTTTCCTAATTCCCATTCAGTTCGAGTATTGAAGGCCTTGTCTTAAGGTTCTGATGCTCTCGTGATCTGCTTGTTCAATAGGCTGCTAGCCTTATTTCATGGCAAAAAAGACAGTCGTTCTGCTGGAAGATGATATTGACGGTTCGGAAGCTAGCGAAACGATATCTTTCGCTCTAGATGGCAGTGAATACGAGATTGACCTCAAGGAGGCACACGCTAGCGAACTCCGTGAAGCATTGGCGCGCTTTGCCGACGCTGGCCGCAAGGTAGCTGGCGGGCGAGGCCGTCCGGCAGCCCGGACTAAGTCCTCCTCGCACGGTGGCCCGGACGCCAAAGCGGTACGGATGTGGGCGGCTGAGAACGGCATACCAGTGAATACGCGTGGTCGTATTCAAGCGGAAGTTGTAGAGAAGTACGAAGCGGCTCACTAGAGTCAAGAAAAAATCAGGGCTGGAATTCATTACTGATTCCGGCCCTGATTTTTTATTTTCCCCTACACAAGCCCGCATCTAGTCTTTTAGGCAGAGATAGTCCTCACGTCGGGAAACCAGCCGTCCGGAGCCTTTTTGGGTTCGAGGTGTTCGGGGTCCCGGTGTTTTTGCATGTCGCATTTGTAGAACGGTCCGCGTGGGTCGAGGAGCACGCTCATGTGGTGGTCCGCGTGGTCTTTGAACCAGACGCTGATGCCGGTGGCTCCGTCGAGTCTGAGGTGTTCTCAGGCCCGCCACAGCGATTCCACACGGGAAACAGCTTCCGGGTGGAAGTACCATTCGATGCACCATTTCGCTGCGCGCCCGTCAACGTCGCGGACGTAAGTGGGGAGCAGCTGCTCGTGCAGGAACTCTTCGGCAGAGCCATAGACCAACTGCGGGGGCTTCTGCTGTTCCCCGGCCTTAGCGCCAGTGTCCTCGACGTCCGAGCTGGGAGCTTCACTGAACCGGCCAATCTCGATAGTCATGCCCTACTCCCCTACCCGGTCACCCATGGATTTGCGGCCGGCGCCGCTGCTACCGGTACTGGTTCTTCCTCTGGCTGGGGGCTGTACTTTTTGATGGATGCTTCCACGGCTTCCTTGTGGGGGCCTGTGTACCAGGGCATGGTCCGGACCAATGTGGCGGGTGCACCGGAGGCGAGGACGACGGCGCGGCCGCGGTCCAGCTCTGCGAGGTTGGAGACGTCGAAGATGCGTTCCTTGCTCTCCTGCCGGGAGCGGCTGGACCCGGACTTCCCTGATGAGACGGAGACGTTGATGTAGCTGTAGTCCCCAATCAGGTCCGAGAGTGCGCGGAGGAACCCTTCTTCGGCGACGCCGCCGCCGTAGACCTTGACGTTCGCGGCTGACCAGATTTTCCGCATGTTCGCTTCGCCCCAGAGTTCGACGCCTTGAGACCAGGACTGCAGGATGCCCATGACGATCAGGCCTTTGGAGCCGTAGTGGCTGAATTGGTCCGGCAGGCCGGCCCAACGAACAACGTTTGCCAGCTCGTCCAGGGCGAACAGGGCCGGTTTGGGCAGTCGGCCGCCGCTGCGCTCGGCGCGTTCCTCCATCGCCTCAGCGATGGCCACGGTCAGTGCCGTGGTGAGCGGGGCGGCTGAGCCGGCCCCTTCCTTGGAGAGGATGTAGATCGTCTCCTGAGAGGCAGCGAAGGCGTGCGGGTCGAACTGCCGGCGGGCATCACTGGCCACGGTTGCGCCGCCGGCCGGGGCGACCCAGCGGAGAGTGTTCCGACTCTTGAGGCACTGGATCATCTTCTCTGCGGTGCCGAAGATACCGTCGCGCTGCTTGTCAGCCAGCTTCAGCGTGGACTCCAGGCCCTTGTACTGCAGCTCGTAGTCATGCTCCCGGAGGATTTCAATGGGTTCCTGGCTGACCTGCTCCGTCACCCACAGGTAGACCTGCGTGATCGGCAAATCGCCCAGGGCGGCCGCGAGGAAGTACGAGGAGAGGATGTCCTCGGCCTTGGGATCGAAGTAGGCGTCCGGCTTTGACCCCGGGACCCGGGAGCCGACCGAGAAGTGCTGGGTGAGCTTGTAGGCCTTTTCTTCGTCGGTGACGTAAGAGAGCGGGTTCCACCACCAGTCCGGTTCTTCCTGGGCGATCTTTTGTGGGTCGAAGACCCATACCGGGGCCGTGGCCTCGCGGACGCCACGGGTGCCGTCCACGACGTCGCGCTTGTTCGAGGTTGAGACAGCGGCGCCGGGTGCGTCCAGGATGGCGGGTATCACCCGGGAGGTGGACTTACCTGTTCGGGGTCCCCAGATGTCGAGGCTGAGGTCTTCCCAGGACTGGACGAACTTCTGGCCGGTGGAGACGACCTTGCCCACGACGATCCCTGGGGTGTCCTTTACACCTAGCCGCTCTGCCTTGGCCTGTGCTCCCTTTTCGGAGAACGCGGCGAGGGACTTGCCGCGGCCGAGGTAGCGGGCGGCCTTATCCACGCGGGCGCGCTTGGATGCGCCTTTCCGCCATGCCACGAGTACGACGATGGCCAGAACGAGGATCAGGCCGGCCATAAGGCACGCCGCGACGGTGGACTGGCTGGGCCAGGGCACCTTGCCCTTGATGAGTCCGGCGACCAGGTCGATGGGGTGGGCAGGCGGGGCGTCGATGCCGGCCATCCAGGACCCGAGGTGGGCGGCGGCGTAGGTGCCGCCGCCGAAGATGACGATGGCGCCGATGGCCAGCCAGACCAGCAGGGCATCTTCGAGGCCCATTCCTTTGCGGTTAGGTGCACTCACAGCGCGCCTCCTTCTGTCGGCAGCGTTGGTGCTGCCGGGTCCATGAGCGTTTCCGCCGGTGCGTGCCAGCGGGTGTCGGTGTCGTTCAGGCCGTCGTTCTTCTCGATGGAGGTCAGCCCGATCTGGACGGGAATGCCCGGGCGGCCGCCGACCTTGATGAGGAACTTGCCCCGGCCCGGGGGTTCGACGTCCAGGCCGCGTGAGTCCCAGGCGGGCGGGTCCTGCCAGGAGATGAGCTTTTGCTGCTCCTGCCGGGACAGGGGGATCGCGGAGGTCAGCAGCGGCATCTCTGAGGCGGGCAGGCCGCCGCAGATCACCATGCCGGAGCGTTCGACGAATCCGCGGGCTTTCATCCGGTCCTCTTCTGCCGGCAGTGCCAGCAGGTCGGACATGGTGTGGGAAATCATGATCTGCCCAACGCCGACGGACCGGTTCAGGCGGGTCAGGGCGTCCACCCGGTCGACCATGCCCTTGCCGGAGCGCAGTGCACGCCACAGCTCGTCCAGGACGACGAAGTAGTTCCGCCGTGGTTCCAGGCCCGCGTCTGCCAGGGCGTTGGCGACGTTGACCGTTCCGAATCCGTAGGACCAGCAGGCGAGCAGCACGGCTGCCTGGAGGTCGGTTTCGGTCTCGTCGATGCTGGAGACGTCGAAGACGACGGCGCGGTCCCGCTTCATCGGGTTGGTGGTCTGTCGGGAGAAGATTTCTCCCAGCTTCCCTCCCCCGGTCAGGCCCAGCAGGGTCGCTTCCAGCGCCCGGGTTTCCTGCAGGTAGACGTTCATGTCGCCACGGTCCAGCGCGACCTGCCGCAGCTCATCCGGGGCGGAGACGATGACGTCCAAGAGGTCTTTCAGGACCGGGATGCCGTCGAATCGGTCATCGAGGACCCGCAGGGCCCGGTCCAGGATGGTTTGTTCCTGGTCGGTGGGCGGGTTGCTCCGACTGATGGTGATGAGTGAGACGACCATGTTCAGCCTGCGGCCGTGCGCGTCGGCCCGGACCCGGGTGGCGGCATCGTGGTGGCCGTGTTCCTCGAGGAGCTGGGCGACCTCGACGGCCTGGCCCGGATCGAGAATGTTCAGGTAGCCGACGCCGCGGCCGAGCTTGATGACCTGCCCGCCGAGAGCTTCGACGGCTTTAACGTGCTCACCTTTCAGATCCCCGAGAACCAGCGGGTTGACGCCCTGTGCGGCGAGGCCCAGGAACATGCGCCGGACCAGGGTGGACTTTCCCAGCCCGGGTTTGCCAAGGATGAAAGCGGAAGGGTTGGAGATGAGGCGTGCGCGCTGGAACCAGCTGATCGGGTCGCAGCAGACCGTGGCCTGGGTTTCCTCGTGACGGCCGAGCGGGACGCCGATCATGGGCGAGGACGCGCCGGAGGAAAACGGCCACAGACCGCAGACCTGGACAGTGGTTCCCCGGTACTCTTTTACGGACGGGACGAGCTGGGCCATGCCGCCACCAGGTCCGGACCAGCCGCGGGCACCCGGGCCGGCCTCGCGCGGCTGCTTCCCGGCTTTGCCCTTTGGCGCGCCCTCTGCTGGCTTTACTGTCATTGACGTTAAAAGGTCTCTGAGGGCCATTAGAGAGCGTCCTTGATTTCGGAGGGCACCATGCTGTGCTTGGGCAGGACGAGTCCCAGCGGCAGGGAGGCGGCGAAGGCGGTGTCCTGCGCGCCGTAGGCGCGGCGAAGGAGCACCCGGGCGGTGCCGGAGGTCTGTTCGATGGCGGCCACGGCATCAGGCAGCCGTTCCTTGTCGGTCACTGTGGCGGTGACGACCATGCCGAAGTTCACCAGGCCGGCGCCGCGGGCTTCTTCCTGGGCGGTCTGCACGGCGGAGCGGGCATCGACCAGTGCGCGGGCGCTGGGCCGGGTACCGGAGGTGATGCGGACGTTGGCGTTGTTCTGGTCGCGCTCGACCACGGTTGCAGCCTTCGCGGAATCCATCGGACGGTAGAGCAGGGATACCCGTTTGCGGTCAATGTCCCCGTGCGGTGCCAGCAGCCGGGAAAGGACCGAGGAGTTCACGGACCCGCGGGGTGCGCCCGTCATCGTCCAGGAGACAGAGAACGCGGAATCGTGGCGGTAGTCCTCCCAGTTCGCCTGCGTGGCGGTGGGGCCGACCTCGCCCCAGGTCAGGGCCACCGGGGAACCGGCGGCGTGGGCGTCATCAATGATCAGCGCAGCGGGAGGGTCATAGGCAACGCGGACGACCTCGCAGAGTTCCTGCGCCGACATCGGACGGGCGATACCGGCACCGGTGGACTGCAGCCGGGCTGACAGGCCTGGGATCCGGGAGGCGAGGTCCCGGGCCACGTCTTCGGGGGTGCGCTTCTTTGACCCGGACCGCAGGGCGGCGTTGAAGGTCAGGGACACCCAGGCGCGGACCGTGGCCGATCCCTCCGGGTAGGTGTCAACGACCTCGCGCAGAATGGCCTGGGCGAATTCGGGTGCGTTCGGGTCGATGTTCATTTCGACTTCGTTCCGGAGCCGGTACCCGGAATCGGGTGCGGTCTCGACGGTGACGGCCGCGGCGTCCAGTCCTGCTTCGTCGGCCAGGCCGGCGAGCCAGCCGCCCCAGTTGGCGACCCACGCGTCGACTTGCTCAGGGTCCACCAGGGAGGCTCCATCGGGTTCGGTGGAGAAGATGACGGTGAAGTGGCTGGTGGCCGGTACGTGCAGCATGGCGAACGGGCGTTTGTAGGAGTCGGCGAACTCGTAGAGGGTCGACTTCGCGGCCAGGCCGGGGAGCTGGTACATGCCCCACTCCGTCACACCTAAAGGGCCGGAGCGGTAGAGGTTCGTTCCAGTGGACTTGGAGAGCCGGAAGGTCATGCGGGTGCCGAAGCGGTCTACGACGGACTGGCCGTGCTTGTCCTTGACCGTCAGTAACAGGGCGCTGGCTCCGGCGAGGGAGAGGACAGCGAGCCCCGGGAACAGGCCCCAAATCGCGAAGGTGGTGATGCCCATCAACAGTCCGGCCATGACAATCCCGGTGCCGATGGCGCCGAGGTTGCCCAGGCCGGCGGAGCGCGGTACGCGCCAGTTGCCGTAGGACGGTTCCTTGTATTCGGAGTTAATTGCTGCCACTGGGGCCCTCCCCGGTTGAATCCTGCGCGGTCTTTTCGATTGCCTGAGACGTCTTGGTAGCCACCTGCGCCCCGGCGGCCAGAGCCATACCGGCCGGGCCAGCTGCTGCCCCGCCGCTTGCCCCTGCCGCGGCTCCAGTGGTGCCTGCTTTGCCGGCGGTTGCAGCGCCAGCGGCTCCGCCCGGACCCGTAACGCCGGGGGTGGGCTGGCCTCCCCCGCCCCGAGGACCAGGCGCTCCGTCACTGCCCTTCGGCGAATCCCCGGCGTGAGTGCTCTGCGTACTGGCTGTAGTGCTTGTGGTCGCAGGGGTAGGTGCGGCATTTCCTCGTCCGCTGCCGCTCCGGCCCAGGGACACTGCACCGGTGGCCATCGCACCAACGGCAGCCCCGGCCGCCGCTCCGCTGCCCGAGGCAACAGCACCAACCATCGGCGTGACGAACCGCATCAACGCCGGAAGCGCGAACAGGGCAACGATCATCAACGTGAAGCCCGTGATGGACTTAACCAGCGCGTCGCGCCCCTCACCGGTGCCCATGAGAAGGAATGCGACCGAGTACACGATGGCCGCTGCCGGCTTGTAGAGGATGAACGCGATGGTCCAGCCGACTGCTTTCTGGAACCACTGTCGGCCCATCTCGGTGTTCGTGAACGCGGCGGTGGTAGGCAGAATGCCCGCCAGGATTACCAGCATGCCGCTCCGGACCACCATCAGGACGATCTGGACCAGTGAAGCGATCAATCCGATCAGGCCCAGGACAATCAGAATAAACACGCCGACCTCAGTCTGGTTTGTCATGACCAGGATGTTCATCGACTGAGCGAATCCCTTGCCGTCCGTGGAACGCTCAATGATGGCGACAGAGAATGCGTCGGCGGCGATCACCAGAATTGAGATGACACCAAGGCCAAGGCCCGACATCAGGGTGAGGGTGAGCAGCGAACGGAGCAGGTCCTTGAGCGGTGCCCCGCGCTGTTCCCAGATCATCCGGATGCCGCCGAGGATGACGGCAAGAACTGCCAGCGTCAGCGTCCAGGGCATCAACTCGCTATTGACCGCAGCAACAACAGGGCTTGGTGTGCTGCCATCCTCGCTGACCAGGTTCACGGTGGGCATTGAAACCCAGAAGGTAGACAGAGTCGTCACCATCTGACTCATGCCCTCCATGATGGCCTTGGCCAAGTTGCCGATAGCGTCATCTGTGATTCCACCAATGAATTGCTGAGTCGAGCACTTCCAGTCAATCAATCCGCATTCTTTGTCCATGTCAGGCTCCCGACCAAGGGATGAATCCCCCCAAGTCGCTAACCTGGGCGACGTCGTTGAGGAGTTCACCAGCATCGGAAATCTCCACTTTCCAGTCGCCGTCGATCCACTTGAGCGGAAGAACGCCGTGGCCGTACTCGCCCGTCGGCGTTGAGAAGGCCAGGTCCACGTGAGCCGCAGTGGTGGAATAAGCCTTAATGACAAACCCGCGGATCTGGATGGACGAGGAATCTGCACTGGACGGAGTACGGATGTCCCTTAGAGCTGCATCCCGCCCCGGACCGGGGACCACAAGCTTCTCAATTAGTTCCTTCTGAATTCCCTCATCGCTCAGGCCACCGAGCGCCACCATGTTGGCAGCTGCATAGAGCGCTCCTGTTGGGGACTGCGCGAAGCAAGAACGGAAGCCGTTTTCGCCGGTTACTCCTGGGCCAATCGTGTTGGGATCAGTCGGGGCCGCCGTTCGGCCCACGAGCTCCCACTTTGAACTTGGTGCTGAGCCCAGCGCCACCTCCGAAGATGCGGGAAGCCCGCAGATGCTCTTGTCAGCCCCAGCTGAAGCGCTGGGGCTGACAGAGGCTAAGCCGCCGGTTTCTACTGGGGCAGGGGCCGGTTGTGCGTTTCCCTGGCCTTTGGGGAGAAGGAAGATGATGACGGTTGCTGCGATTAGCGCCACCACCAGCGCGGCCGCAATGATGAAACCGGGTTTGGTGAACGGATTGCTTGCGGTGGTGCTCTCTGTTGACTGGCTCATGGTGAAGCTCCCGTTGTTGGTGGTGGCTTAGACGAAGGCACGGACGATGCCAGCAGCGCCGGTGATGATGATGCAGCCCAGGAGGACCCAACCGAGTTTGCCGATGGCTTGTGCGCCTTCGCCGCGCTGGAGCTGGATGACCATGCCGATGCCGACGATGATCACGCCTAGGACGCCGAGGACCAGGCCGATGCCGGAGGCCCAGTTCAGAACCAGGAGCAGCCCGTCTGCTTCTGCAGGGATGGTGGGAGTGGGGTTGGGGATGACGCCGGCGGGAAGTGCGTAGTTCATGGTGAGACCTATCAGTGGGTGGGTGATGTGGTGGCGGTGGCCAAGGCGGCCATATCGGTGATGAAGCGTTGAAATTCGCGGGACGACGGGGCCGTGATGTCCCCGTGCCGCCAGGCTTCCACCCAGGGCAGGGTCCAAAGCCGGGGCGCTCCCCCTCCGACGATCGAAGTGAAGTCCCGGAGTGCTTTGGGAGTTTTCCCCGGTGCGTCAGCAAGGACGGCCATGCCGAGCAGGTCGACTTCCGGTGTGGCACCTGACACCCATTGGGTCAGTGCGCTCCTGGCGGCCGTCAGGCCGCGCATGTCTGCGCGGCACACCAGCAGCACCCGTGGCTCGCTTCCGTCCTGGAGGACCGGCCAGCAGTGATCGGTGGCGCGTGCACCGAGGAGGTCAGCAATTCTGCTTTCGCCTGCTCCCCCGTGTGCGCCGATGATCCATAATTCGGCGGAACCGGTCATGGTGCGGAGGGCCAGTCTGTCGGCTGCGTCGGGTTCAACCATTCCTTTCAGCGGCGCAGTAATGACTGCCGGTGGGGGCATGTACGTATCCGGTGTTTCCTCTTCCGCCGTTTCGGTGCCGGGGCTGGTGATCCAGGGGTTCAGGGACTGTTGCATGGTTCCTCCTTTCGAAAGTCCGGATGGTCGGTGGGTTTAGAAGCCCTTGGCGACGGCGGCCGCGGCCGCCAGCCATGCCCGCTGGGTGGCGGGCTGGAGGGCTTCATAGCGGATGGGTCCGTTGACCAGCGCCGGGTCGTAGGGAATCCTCACGACGGCCCTGACGAACGGTTCAAAGCCGGCCGCAATCCGCTGGGCCTCGTCCTTGGCCCGCTTCAAGGCATCCCCTGACACGGCGCGCTTGGCGTCGGTGGATTCAGAGACGATCACGACGGCGTTACGGGCCAGCTCGGCGTCGTGGCCGCCACGGGATTCGAGGGTCTGCAGCGTCAGCCGGGCGGCTTCGGCGCGGTCCTCGATGGCCGTCACAGGAACGACGAGCTGGTTGGTGTGGTGGATCATCCTGCGCCAGTTAGCCGCCCGGGCGGTGTTACCCGAGTCCATGACCACCAGCCGGTAATAGCGGGTGAGGACCTGGTGGGCGATGTCGACTTCCTCGGCGGTGACTTCGTGGTCGCCTTCCTCGTTTTCATCCGAGCGAAGGACGTCGAACTTGTCTGCGGTCTGGTGGTGGACGAACTTGGCGATCTCGGCGGCGTTCGTTGCCGGGGAGAGCAGTTCGGTCGAGGAATCGATCAGGTCCAGAACGCTCCGGTCATGGGCGCCCTTTTCGGTCCGCCATCCCAGCGTGCCTTGGGACTCGTTGTTGTCCCAGGCGACGGTCGCGGCCCCGCTGTAGCGGGCGAGGATCGCCGAGAGCATGACAACCGTGGGGGTCTTGTTCGCACCGCCCTTGCGGTTGACCACCGCAATGGTCCGGGGACGGGGCCAGTGCTGGCTGACCGTGCGGATATCCTCCCGCTCGGAGAGTTCTTCGGCGGACGGGTCCATCCGGAAGCCAAGGCGCGTGAGCGCACCCCGCCAGCCCTGGGTGGCCGGTTCCAGAACCGGGGTGCTGACCAGGAATGAGGTTTCCTTCAAGCTGCGTCGGGTCGCCGGTGCTTCCTCCCTGGCAACTCCCGGCGCTGGCGTCGTCTCTGACGCGACGGGATTGGGCGGCCATGGTTGGCGGTCCACCGCGGCGACGGTGGCAGCCGGGGGCTCTGCCGGAGCAACCACAGACTCAGGTGCGGGAGCCGACATAGTGTCAACGACTGTGGGAGCTGGCGTCTGGGCCGCGGGTTCCGGTGTTTCTGCCCGGCGGCGGGCGGGGCGAGCCTCGTAGGAGAGGGATTCGATCCTGTTGTCCGGGTGCACGATCAGTTCACCGTGCCCTTCGGGATCCTCGATCTGGACCCTGACCGGACGGTTCAACGTCTGTGCCTCGCCCACGACGAGGGCCAGGGCGTTGTTGCGAAGATCCTGCAGGGACTCCCCGGCAGGGACGATGCGGGAGTTTCCCGCGACGACGACTTCAGCGGTTCCGTTGTCACGGACGATGGCGCTGATGTTTGGAAAGGCCAGGACCTTGGTTGATGTGCTGCTCATGGGCTTCTTCCTTACGTGTGTGGGATGGGGAGTTCCGGCGCTTAGGACGAGGGGGGCGTGAATCGGTGGACCTTCCACGGGGATTCCTTGCCCGTTCGGAGCAGCTGCACCGTGTAGGTCCCGGCGTCGGTGGGCACCGCTGCCATAACCCCGTAGCCGTTGGCTTCATCGACGCTCAGCGTCGCCGGGCCGGTGACGCGGCTGGCGGGAATGTTGGCCGGGTCCACAGCCGAGTAATCGGCGGTGGCCTGGGGCGTCAGCCAGCGGGCAAGCTCATTGGCCCACTGCTTTTCCTCCACACCAGGGCGGGCAAAGTCCGCCATGGCCTTTTCAGCGACATCCACGGCCGCGTCCTTGCTGGCCTGATCCCAGGTAATGCCGATCGTGGCCGGGACCGTGCCCCCGGGAGCCTGTGGACCGCTGCTGGCGCTCAGCGAAACCGGCGCGGAAGGCGTGACGGTCGATTCTGCCGGTGCAGGTGCGGTGTTCGCTGCCGGTGCACACGCGGCGCAGAGCAGGGCGACTGCGATGAGGGCCAGGGGCTTCTTCATTTCTTCTCCTCTTGGGTGGGCAGGTACAGGAACGCGGAAGGGACATCGCTGCTGACGGTCCGGGTGTAGTAGTTGTGATCGTCCGGGGGCGGGTTGCCGTTGTAGCCCTCTTCGACGTAGGTCCCGTCGTCCTTGACTTCCTTGACCACAGCGACGTGACCGAAGGTGGGGTCCGATCCCCCGGTTCCCGGTGCGTACCAGACGACCGCCCCGACCCGAGGTGTGGCGCCAGTGGCCCAGCCTTTGGCGTCCCAGCCGGCCTTCCACGTCAGGGCCGAACCAAGGCCCTGCCCGTCGGGGCGGAAGTTGCCGTTGAGGAACTTGAACGGTTCGCCGGTGGACCCCATTTGCTGGTTCACCCGCCACAGGGCGAAGTCCACGCATTCGCGGTAGAACATGCCCAGCGGTGATGCGGCGGCAGTGCTAGCTCCGACCTGCATCCAGGTTGGAGAGTCTTTCCACGGGTAGTCATCCCCGGCACCGGACTGGCCCGGGATGGCGCAGTCGTTGCCTTCGAGGGTGAACTTCCCGTCCGAGAGTGCCTGGACGAGCTTGACGGCCTCGGGCCAGTACTTCTGGTAGTGGTATGGGTCTGCGTTGCGCTGGACCTTGTTGCCGGCGAGGGTCGGTTCCAGGAGTTCCCAGCCCTCGACCTTCTGTAGGGCTTTGATGAAGTTCGTGGCGCTGGTGGTTGGGTCCATACGGTCTACATAGGAGCCCCACGCGCCGTTGTCGCGTTGCTGGAACAACCCACGGGAGTCCGGCCCGGCGGCGTCGCCTTGGTCCAGAACACGCAGCCCCGATTCGCCCAAGGCGACCATGACGCTAATCATCTGGCCCTTGACGGGAAGGTTCAGCGCCTTGCCCGCTCCCAGGATCGCCGCTGCGTTCTTCAACTGCTCCTGGGAGTAGCCATAGACCTTCGTGTCGCCGTTGATAACCACTGACACGGTCGGGCCACAGTCGGCAGCCGCGGGCTTTGCCGGGGCAAAGAGTAAGAGGATGGAAAAGACTAGCCCCATCAAGATGCCGGGGACCACGATCAGCGCCGTGAGGCCAAGTGACCTACGCTGCATGTGAATCCCCCTTCGAGCCCCAGCCGTCGACTGGCTCGCTCAAAATAGTATATGCGTGTAGTGAACATGTATAAAGCCTGTAGTGGGCCCGCATTGTGCATGTATTAGGGCTGGAGGCGACGTTACGATGATTGGGTTCCGTTCCTCTTCCTGGCTCGGCGCTGGAGGGTGAGACCTGATGCTGACGACAAGGCATGCCCTTGCCTGCCTGGCGTTCCTCGTACCCGCGGGCTCACTATTCGGATTCGCGATCATCATGGCCCGCAAAATCGTGAGACGGGGCCCAAAGGATTACCGTCGCGCCGAGCTGACAGATGACGGCCGCAGAGTCCGCATCGACTTGGATGACTACACCAAAGCCCACGGCGACTTCGCCGTGTTCGACCCTGCGGCCGAGCGCTACACCAGGGTCGGCGAGATCACCCTGATCGACGAGGATCAAAAGTTCGTGGAGCGCCGAATTTATCCGACGGGGTCCGGGCCGGTGACTTTGGGACCGGTGGTCGATTGGACCCCCGACGTGTTCTTTGAACCCTCTGCGGTGGCCGGGCGGTTTGAAGAGGTACACATCCCCACCGTCTACGGTGCGGCGCCGGCATGGCTATTCGAAGGTAAGAACGCGGACACATGGGTGATCCATATCCATGGCAGCTGGACCGACCGCTCGATCATGTTCCGGGACGTCCACGCCTTCAGCCCCTTGGGATTCACCTCCTTGGTGCCCTCATTCCGCAGCGACCTGGAGGTCAGCCCGCCACAGGCCGAATCGAGCCACCTTGGGCAAACCGAATGGCGTGACGTGGAAAGCGCTGTGGTCTACGCCGTGGCTCATGGAGCGAGGCGAATCATCCTCTCGGGCTGGTCAATGGGTGGGACGATCGCACTGCTCACAGCGGAGCGCAGCGCCTACCGGGACCGGATCGTCGGGATCGTCTTGGTAGGGCCGGTCACGAGCTGGCGTAAGACCATCACAGCGGGGGCGGCGCGGGCAGGCGTGCCGGCGGTCGGGGCCGGCCTTGTCATGTCCCTGCTGCAGGCTCCCCCATTCGCGAGGATGCTCGGGCTGGAGGAACCGATCAACTTCAATGCACTTGAATGGGTCGACGTGCCTAACCGGGTGGCAGTCCCGACGCTGGTCTTGCACTCCAGCGCAGATCAAGAGGTTCCCTGGGAGATCTCGGCTGCGTTCCAACGCGCGAATCCTGACACCGTTACCCTGATTCCCTTACCTGAGGCGCACCATACCCAGGAGTGGAATGCCTCGCCTCGTATCTTCACCAACGAACTCACGAGTTGGATCAGCAAAACGATCTTGAATTGAGCAAGGGGCTAGGTCTGCGCGTCCAGCTTGGCCTCAATGTGGCTGATTCTGCCCTCAACAGACTCCGGGAACGTCGTCATGTTCCCCCGCTGGTAGTTGTGGAGAACGATGAGGCTTTTGTAGACCCCATTTTCGAGCGTTTCATTGAAAAGGTCCCACGTCGGACTGACGCGGGATTGATCTGCATTAAACCGGATCCTCAACGCGGTAAGCCAGAGAGCATCGATCATCCAAAGCCGCAGCCTCGGGAGCTGCTTCGACAGGAAAAGAATCAGCCACCCCGCAGCCGTCACCGAGAGGCCTAAATAGAAAAGGCGGTCAAACCAAGATCCGACCGCCTGGGCGAAGTCGTCCCAGGGCGAGAAATGGAACAGCACCACGTATGCAATGTGGCACGAACAAGCCGCCGCAACGACGAGCAGCCCTGCTGAGAATGTTGCATACAGGCCCCTCGCCTTGTGCCGAAGCATGTAGATGATCCTGAGCACGGTGAACAACAACGCGAGCATGTACGTGCCGCTGTATGTGGCAGTTGCGAGCTGGTCCATGCGGAAATCAATGAAGTCCGCAGAGGTTGGAGCTTTGTCCTCAATCAGGGCGAAGCTGACAATCATGATGGGAATGCTCAGCAATGGAGCGTAGTAAGTCCCTCTGACTGGTACGTTCGCTAACCGCCGCACGCTGTCGTTGAAGAAGAAGATCGCTAGTAGCGCGAAGATGGCTTGAAGCAGGTTCGTCACGTTGACGCCACCGAGGTAGCTGTCGATAACCACCAGCGGTGTAACCGTTCCCAGGACATAGAGCGCCGCGAGGCCGAACATCGATGCCAGCCACGACGCCCGGGATTCTGCCACCTTCACCGCCGAAGGGATCCGAAGGAGGCATAGGGCACTCAGCAGTGCGAAGAGCAACAGTTTCATGGTCTAGCTGAGGAAGGGATCAGGCTCGGACGAACTGCGTGCACGGGTCTTCTTCGACATCTCGAATGCGAAATCCTCCACCCACCGTTCGACAGGATGATTCGGGACGGACCGGCAGGTGACACTAATTGCGTCCGCGGTTTCCCTCAGCATTTCTTCAGAGAGATCCGGCAGAGCCAGGGAAAGGCGAAAGCTCTCCAGATAGATGTGTCCGAGCTCGTGATAGATGCAGTGGAGCTTGTATTGCCGGGACTTCTGCGGCGGGAAATAGACGTTGATGCGATCTTCAAATTCGGCTTTGAAGGCCGTCAGCGCACCCCAGGACTCCTTGTACTCGATCAGATTGATCGGCTTCTCACAGATCACGGCCAAGCGCTCGACAACTTCTCTCATCGACGTCGTGCCATCTCCGCATAACTCCTGGACCTTTTCCACGACCGGCGGGAGAACCATTCACTCTTCCTCTTCGCCGTTTATCGATGCATCGATAATCCTGGTGATCGTCCTCAGCATTTCCGGCGAGGTGGCCCCCAGGTTTCGCGCCGCAAAGTTCTTCACTTTTAGCTTCCGCATCTGCACAAGGAACTCCATGCGAGCTTCTACTTCAGGAGGAGTTTCACTGTTGAGATCACACAAATAACTGGCTGGTACAGCAAAAACGTACTCGGCTATGCCCTTCAGCAGTTCCTGATCTGTCACCAGGCTGCCAGTGCCATTGATCAAGTAGGACCACCGTGTCCGTGACAGGTGGATTCCGTGGGCGGAAAGTGCTTCTTCGACATGAGGGTAAGTGAGCGCAGTGTTGTTATCTGCCTCCCAGATATCCACCAGGATGCCCATGCGATCGGCTAGCCGCTCTTTCTTCTGTTGCTGCGTAAGAAACACGCTGCGGCCCCCATTTGCCATCTATACAGCTCCTTAGCCAAGCTCAGCCACTTGTGTAGGCCGCCAACACAGAGCAGGCGGGCAGCTGACTCAAAATGTTACCCGATGACTTCCGGACGGTACAGGCAATGAGTTGTACATGTGCGGAGCATGTATGTAGTCTGTCGCTTGCTTGGGGCTTTTGAAGGAACAATTAGACAACTTCACGGTGGCAGTCATTGACCGCATAGAGAGCGCGGAAGGGGGTATGGGGGGCACCCTTGGGCGGGGACAGAACAGATCTGCCGCTTATGGCAAAGGCCGGGCGCAGCCCTACTGTCGGACTGGTTCCCAGCAACCACAGGCGAAATAGTCCACGTCGACGGCGGCTACCACGTCACAGAGACGAAAAGCTTGTCCACGCTAAGGTCGCGTTGCAGATGCCATCATGTACGCCGTCCCGGCCCAGCGGTTGGGGCAAGCGCCGGGGCGCGCAGAGCTGTTTCCGTTTCAACACGCCAGGAACTGTTTCTGTTTCAATGCCGAGGCGTGGAAGTTCTCGGTGGTAGTTTCAGTTTCAGAGGAGCTGAAAGGTCCAGCATTTCGCTCCTTAGGGCCACAAAGAATTCGGCTCGACCACTCTATTGAAGTAAAGGCAGCCACGGTTGCCGTAGTTCAAAGGACAGGGATGATGGCTCCAACTACTCGTACAGGCAGGCGCTCTAAGGGCGACCGCAAATTTGTCGGATTCCGCATCGCTACCCCGAAGGCCGATGCAATGGAGGAAATTGCAAAAGCGGAGGGGTACCAGTACGTCAGCGACTGGCTGTCCGATGTGGTCGAAGAACGCCTGGCCAACACTAGGCTTCACGCAATCGTTCAGCAGGAGGAGTTGCCGCTTGGCCGCTTAGCTTCTTAAAAGTTGAAGGCCCGCACGAGGCGGGCCTTCGAAGCTTCTGATTCACGAACTGGGATGCTTGCCGGCGAACAGTCCGCGAATCGTTTGGAAGTCCTTGACAGGGCTTCATTTGTGTAACAAAACCGATCCGCCAAGATCGGTCCCTTTTCATTGCCTCTCAAGCAACTCTCCCCGAAAGGATTGTTCTCATCGTACATGGACTCCCGTGTGCGTCGCCAGCCATATCTGTCGCTGGCGTGTCGCGCAACCTCTCCTCATCATGCTCCCCCGCAGAGGCGTGGGCCGCCCTTGCACCTGTGCTCGCAGGTCAGCCGCGGGTTCGGCTTTCTAAGGACGCAGGCAGGTCCTATCCGCAAAAACACGAACGAAACCTCACCGAGGCTCTTCCATCTGTTCCTGCGGCAGTTAGGATCTTCGGCAAAGACGGCACATGTGCGGCGATCTTCCTTGACTTCGACTCGGGGGTAGCAGGGCAGGACGGGGTTCAGGCCGATGTCCGCGCTGTCCAAACATGGCTGCACTCGGTCGGAGCCCGCTGGATTGAGGACTACTCTCCCAACGGCGGCCGCCACGTCTACATCCCCCTGGCGCAGCGGGTCACGTTCTCTGAAGCGCGGGATCTTGTCGAAGCGCTGGGTACTCGGTACCGGAGCCTGGACAAGACCCCGCACCAGAACCTGCTCCACGGCTGCATGCGAACACCCGGCTCACCGCACAAACGAGGCGGCCACCAGGAACTCGCAATGAGCCTATCCATGGCCTACGACATCGCCCGCCGGCCCAACAGCGCCTCCGTATGGGCCGCCATGACCAAGGACTTGAGCGCCGAAATCAAAGCCGTCAGGGCACTCCGTCTGGAGGAGACTTTTACCCCGGCGACATGGGATGCACCCGCCACCGAGCAGCCAGTCGGTCGCATGTCTCGGGCAATGCAGGTCCTCGCCCAGACTGGCCTGTACGACACCACCAGGTACGCCTCAGACTCCGACGCGCGCCAGGCCATCGTCCTCAGCGCCGCGGCCGCCGGCCTCGCCCTTGTGGATGTTGAACGCCGGATGCTCCAAGGCACCTGGCCCGGCCTGGCCTCCTTCTACGCACGCTACGCGGCCCGCCACCGGCTCCCGTCCCTTCGCCGCGACTGGATGAGCGCCCTCAGCTACCTCAGTAAAAATCCTGCCAATGACGAACCGAATAACAATGTCCGCAGATCCCCCACAAGCCCGCCAACTACACAGGCGGCAGGACCTAAGGAGTCCCATCGGATTTCAAATCCCGATGCAGAGCATCGGTTCATCCGAACCTGGCGCAACGCCCTCAGGATCAGGGAGGTGAACTACCAGGAATCCAGGACTGGGATGGCGCGACGGATGGTTCTGAGGGCCCTGGGGGAGGCAGCCCATATGACAGCTTCCCGCTTTGTTGAATTTGGGATCCGGTCCATCGCCGTTGCCACCGGCCTGGACCACACCACCGTTGCCCTGCATCTCAGGGCGTTGCGAGCCGAGAAAGATCCCCTGGTCACGCTGGTGGAAGAAGCCAGGGGAACCAAGGGCGACCTTTACATGCTGACCGTCCCCGAAGAGCTGAAAACGGCAGCTGAGGACGCGACCTGGCAGAAAGGGAAGATCCACGCCCTGCGCCCGGTGTTCCGTGAGCTGGGCTTGCCCGCTGCGTTCGTTTACGAAGCGCTGGAGCACTCCCCCGCCTTGTCAACATCGGACATCGTGCGGGCTACCAGGCTGTCTAGGTCCGCCGTCCATGAAGCGCTGGAAGTCCTGGCCGCGTGGAATTTGATCGCCCGCGGAGCCGGCCGAGCCTGGTCAATCGTGGCAGGGACGTCGCTTAAACAGCTCGCCGAACAGTTCGGCGTCCTGGAGGCCGTCGAGGCGCAGATCCAGCGGTACCGTCAGGACCGGATCATCTGGCGGGAATGGCTGGCCAAGAACGTCAACACCGTCGCCGAGCTCCTCTCCCCAGACGACGACTACCCGTGGGAAACCTTCGAGGGCCCACCTGACGACTGGACCCTCTCCGATATAGCGTTCCGACGCACAGGATGATTCAGGCCAGACCCAAGCAACGGGTTTCTGGCAGTTGGTCCGCCCCTCCCCCGCACTAGGCCGGGCATCCGAAAAGGTGGCATTTGAGCAAAGGCACCATTTGCGCTTAGCAGCGGCATGGCCCGGGCAGGCCGCTGCCCCCTCTTCTGATCCAACCTCAAAGCGTTCGGAAATCCAGAGTCCCCGGCGCTGCTTCTCTGACTCACCTCCCTCACTCCCCCGGCACGAACCCCAAATGGTTGCATTAGCGGAATGGAACCATTCGAGCGCGACTCCCCTCCCCCGCAATGGAGAGACAGTCGCTTGCCGACGCTTTGGACCGCAATATCGCCTCCGGGGCCGTCTGGCCGATAAGCCAGGGTGCGGTGATCCACTCTTCTCCCCTACTCCGACGGTCCTTGCACAGGGGCGTGCGGATCAGTGCCGATAGCATCCGGCCGCAAATGGAACCATTGGCGCGAACCGCAAAAGGAACCATTTGCGAGGTTTTCCCGCAAGACCCGTGACAGCAGATAAAGCGACCGAGGGCCGGTCGTAAATGACCAAAGGATGACGTTCCGATTCGCATGCCTCTCGGGGAGGGGGCAACTGGTCCAGTGCGTGCTGGCTGGCGACGCCGGGAGATGATCGTGGGGCAAGTCGGTGGTTTCCCCTGGCCGGCGACTTGGCTAGTCCACGCAGCGGCCCCAACCTGGCGTGCGGTCGGTGAACGAACCGGCTGGGGTGAGGTGGCGGTCGCAAATACCACCTAATCCGCATACTCCCCTTTTTGCGACACGTGAGACGTGAGAGGAAATACCGCCATTAGAAGTAATACCTCCTTATGCGAGTATAGAAGCCTTTGCGCTAGAAGCTCGCTTCGTACCTTTTTCTCCCATGCCAGCATTGGAGGCGTTTGCGCATATGCTTCTCGCTTCACGGCGCTGGTGCCGGACTACAATCGGAGCGAATACCACCAATACCGAACTCGGGCGATTGCTGGGTTCTACGGAAATGTCACCTTATGTCGCAATGAGGTCCTCCGTCCGGGGAGCCGTGAGGCCACGAAGGGAATTGGTACCAATTGCGCATGCCTTGTATGGAGGTCTTTCTTCGCTCGGGGTTACCCTGGCACGGTTGTGTTACAAAGGTACGTCGCAAATGGATCCATTATGTTTCTGGCGCGGTTCCTGCCCTGGGGATGATCCAACGACTACCCCTGCTCGGGGCATAATGGAACTATATGCGCATATGGCACTTTGGTAGCACATGCTGGGACAAGAGACATATCCGCAAATGCCATCTCTTGCGGGAATAGTGGTATTTATACTTTTTGCGCGGTCTGCGCTTATGGCTCTATTTGCTCCAATGAGGGAGTTGACGTGAAAGGTGGCATTTGCGCGACACTCCCGCGCGCCTCCCCGGCCCCAGAACCCGGCCCGGCTACTGTGATGTCATCGGATGCCGGCCTGACGAGTTCCCGCCACATGTGGGCCTTCTTGGCCGCGCCGTATAGAACAAGCAGTGCAACGGAAGGTACCCCCAGACATGTCGGCAATCATTATCGCCGTTTGCAACCAAAAGGGCGGCGTCGGCAAGACGACGTTAGTGACCGGCCTGGCTGAGGTCTTCTCCCGGACCTTGGGCAAGAAGGTCCTGGTCATCGATGCCGACCCCCAGTACAACGTGACCTCCGCGCTGGGCGTGACCGACCCGGAGTTCACCCTCAATGACGTCCTCTATGGTGACGAGTCGAACAACCAGAAGATCATGCCAGGCGTTGCCGGCGACGCCATCATGGCGGCGGGGGAGGCCTGGCAGCCCCGGGCCGACAGGAAGGAGAACTTCCCGCAGTTGGACCTGATCGCGTCCGAGCGCAACCTGGCATCCCGGGAACGTGACTCCATGATGGCCCGGGAGCACCGGCTTCGAATTGCCCTGAAGGGGGTCGCCGACGAGTACGACATCGTCCTCATTGACTGTGCCCCGTCCCTGGGCATCCTGACGGTTAACGCACTGACGGCCGCCACACACGCGCTGCTCGTCACCGAACCCCGGGTCGCCTCTGTAGAGGGACTCTCGGAGATCGTCACCACCATCTCCGAGGTACAGGAGAACCTGAACGAGAACATCGAGCTTCTTGGCGTTGTCATCAACAAACAGAAGAAGCGTGCCGACCAGATGCACTGGATCGAAAAAGTAAACGCCAACTTCGGGGAGCTGGTCCTGGAGCCAATGCTTCAGGACCGCGAAGTTTTCGCGAAGGCGCAGGCCGCGTCCCAACCCTTGCGTTCCTGGGGATCGGAAGCGGCTCCTCACCGTGCGGACCTGGTGCAGCTGGCTACCAACATCTGGAAAGGTGCACAGTCATGAGCGCACGACCGGGACCGGCCCCGGAGAGGGGCGGCACTCCAACCGCTCTGGACAGCCTGCGCAGGAAGAGCGGCCTGAAGAAAGCTCGCAGTACCAGCGTTATCGCCGACATGACCCGCTCGGATGACCCGATGCCGGCGGCACTGCAAGCCGTCCCCGAAGCACCTCCCGAGCCTGAAACGCCGACACCTGCGCAGCGAGTGGTGGAGGCGCCGGCAGCTCCAGCCCAGCAGCAGCCGGTCCAGGAGCCTGCAGCCCCGCAGCCGCCCGTCCAGCAGATCCAACATGCGCAACAGCAGATGCCGGTACAGCAGGCAGCGCCTGAGCAGGCATACGTCCTGCCCCAGCAGGCGTATGTCCAGCCGGCACCCTCAGCACAGCAGCCGATGGCCTACCAGCCGGCCCAGTACCAGCCCCAGCAAGTCCAGCTCCGCCAGCCGGCACCGGAGCCGCCGGCACCGGAGAAGAAGGTGTACCGGAAGACCAGCTTCTTCCAGTCCATGGAGTCCGGTTCTCGAATGCGGTCCGCGTACATGGCGACCCGTCACCTGACCGCCCACAGGACGCTGTCCGATTTCATCCTCGCTGCCGTCGAACGTGAAGTGGAAGCACTCGAACAGCAGTACAACAACGGCGACCGGTTCACTGCCGACCCCGGAAGCGTTCCCAGGGGCAGGCCGTTGGAGACCTAAGCGGGATGGGTCCTGGTGTGGCCCGGTCCAGTGGCCGGACTACCAGGCGCCCTCGTCAAGGGTCTCGTTGACGATGGACGATCACGTCGACGTTCGCTTCACCCTCGATCAGGAGGCGGGTGAAGCGCTCCTCGTGGTAGCTGTTGTCGCCCGGGCCGGCCGGGCTCCACTGGCAAAGTGGAGGCGGCCTTTGACTACGAGTGGCATTGCACCCTGCTTTTTAGCCGTTTCCAAGGGTGCTCTATAACGACCGTTTTTGGGCCTCGTTCGCGAACCATGGGGACAACTTTGCGCCGGTGGCTTACCAAGCTCCGCTGTCACTTTCTTTTTCGGGCAAATTGAAAACGCTGGTTTTTGTCTAGCTCATGAGCGTTTTGCAGCCGTCCCGCCTCCCGGTTTAGCCATACGTGGAGACCCTCCAGTAAGTAGTCTTGCTAGGGGCGTGGGATCCAGCAGTGCAATTCTTGCCAGCTTCGCCTTTGCTGGGGGAAGGGCTTCTGCGCGCGGGCTAGCGTTTGTCTCCGGTCCAGTTGGCTTTCGTAGCAGGATCAGTCGTTCGGGTTATTGCCCCCGGTGAATTGGTTGCCCGGACCGGTGCGGGGAAACGCAGCTTCCTCCGGGCGGTTGTCCGCAGACGGACACGTGAAGTTCGGTACACCGTTGATGTATTCCACCGTACACTCGAGCTGCCCGCTGTTGTACAACCCTCTCGGTTCGGCAGGAGGTATTGGTCGAGGACGGTGCACGCCCTCGCCGTTGTCATGCTTGGCCAAGGCCGGCTGTGCATTAAGGGCGAGGCCGAGGCCCACCATTCCGGTGAGCGCGATCCGGGTAAGCCGTCTCATGTCAGTGTCTCCTCACTGAGGTGGCTGGGGACTCGTTGAGGAATTTACGGGTCAGGGCTCGAATGAGACGCATGGTGATTCCCTAAATTGATTGGCTGATTGTAGTAATCCAGCGTCCCAGCGAAGCGAGCTGATCTCAGTATCCTCTGGCCATTAAGAGAGGGTCAACGGTCAAAACCCCCTATTTCAGTGGTCAGTTGAAAGGGATGAGCTTTCGAAAGCTGGGTTTGTCGCGCAAAGGCCGCTGAACCGTTTTAACAGTTCTCAGGCGCTGGCCTCGCAGTGAGGAGGAGCGCGGCGACAAGCGAGACGTTGTGTTTCAACAAGGCTGTCACCTTCATGCGTCAAAAAAGATTAGGGCGCCAGCCCGACATCGGGCGGCATGACAGGGGCCCCAAGCGCGTCCCCGCAATACGAGTAAATAACTGCACCAGGACTCCGGCAGCTCAATCTACTCGGCTTGGCACACTACTGTAAGGGGAACTCTTACCTAATTTGCTGGGCTCCCTCACGACGCAACGGGGCCGTCAAATTGACCGTTTGTTGGGTGTGTGGTCCCCGGCAGATGGGGGAGAGGCCGATCGGACTTGTTCCCGGGCTGTTCGGAGTCGGAGCAGGGGCCTAGTCAATAACGACCGTTTCTGACCGACACTCGGCCAGCCTCCTGATTTGCCTCCGAAAGCCCTTCTACTGTTAGTCAAAACTGGTTTTCGAAAAGAAAGGCGGTCAAAAGGGGGAGTGGAGGGTTTTTGACGTGTCAAGGAACATAATCGGCTATGCGAGGGTCAGTACTCGCGGTCAATCGCTCGATTCACAGGTTGACGCATTGGTGGCGGCGGGAGCAGTCAGGGTCTTTCAGGAGTACGCGTCCGGTGCTACCCAGGCAAGGGTGCGGTGGAAGGACTGTCTGGATTACTTGCAGCCGGGCAACGTGCTGTTAGTCGCGGACCTGACGAGGCTGGGCCGTAGCACGGCTGACCTTGCCGACATTGTCACGGTGCTGGGTCAGCGGGGGATAGGCTTTCGGTCTTTGGCTGAGCCCTGGTTGGATACGACCAGTGCCCACGGCAAGCTTATCTTTGACATGTTTGCGTCCCTTGCAGAATACGAACGGTCACGACTGTCGGAAAGAACGAAGGCTGGGTTGGCCGCAGCGAAAGCGCGTGGCCGGCTTGGTGGCCGCCCGCGCTCGTTGACACCGGGAAAACTGGAAACGGCCCGGCAGTTGCGCAAGGAAGGTAAGACTCTGAAAGAAACGGCTGAGCGGCTTAGCGTCAGTGTTTCATCTTTGACCAGGGCGCTAACCCGTTCCGAAGGCTAGCTGCGCTTTCAGCTCAAGATCCACGCAAATTATCGCATCGATGGATAAACCGTCTTCCGCCTGCTGATACTGCTGCCTATTGTGTGGAGCATGGACGGGCCCACGCCCTTCAAGAACGGCAGGGGCCTGATCATGAACACGGGGTTGCACGGGACGGAAAAACCGGACGCCCGGCTGACTGTCGTCGGAATTGAAGGCTCTTTCGGGGTTCTGCACTACGCGGTTCTGACCTTAACGGCAGGCCACCAGCAGATAGGTGAACAGCAGAACCGGAGTATTTGGATGGCGGAGGATCTGCTGGCACGCGGTTTCAGGCCTGTGCGCAACGGTGATGTTGAGGACATTGTTCTCAAAGCCCAGCTGGCCGATGGCAGCGTACGATGCCAGGTTTCTACCCAAGGGCTTATTTCCTTGGTTGCAGATAACAACCTTGTGTGGTCGCGGCAGGTCGACCCTGATGAACCGGAAACAGCCCTCTGGCTTGAAGCTGCCCGGACTAGGGAAGTGACAATCATCAGCGGCGACCTTCGCCGTACAGGCAAGGGTGACAGCGCCGAAAGCTGGAAACCTCCGGTAATGGTCAAAGTTCCCACCACATCGTCCTGATACCGCGATCAGAACGACGGAAGCTTGGGGATACTGCGGCGGGCTTTCACGCTTGTGGGTGTCAAGCACTAAGTCCGAATACCAAGGCGCGAATAACGGCCAGTGCTCCCTGTCTCGTAACCAGTGAGGCCCTTTTGTGCCGCAGCGCCGAGCTGCGCCGGCCACGGCACAACCTGACAGTCAGTGTCTCAGGAGCCCCTGACATTGACTAGGCATAGCGGCAGCAGGGGAGTCACTGTGCCCACTTTCACACCGGATCAAAAGCGGAGTTTTAGTCGGGAAATCCCTGTTCCCGGATGGGTGCAGGAGTCGTAGGCTTGGCTGACATTTCGCTCACTTTTTCGGGAGGTAGCCGTGTACACGTCAAAGCGCACACCGGAGCGCGTGGACCGTTTATCCAAGGTCCGCCATCTTCAGGAAAACGTGGCGTCCCGGGCGGCGCGGGGGAAGGAGTGGGCCACCCCCGGAGTCGTTGCCGCGCTGCAGCGTGCGGTGTCGGGACTGGATACAGGCCGGGAAGCGGCCTCGCCCCGGGCCCAGACCAGGTTGCGACGATTGGCCGAGGAACTGGGCGTGGGGGTAGAAAGGGTGACGCCACGGCTGAAGAAAGGACCGGGTCGGGTCGCACCCAAAGCGCCCCGCAGGGCCCCCACCGCTGTTGTTCCGCCGGTGGAGCAGGCAAGCCAGGGACGCCGGAGAATGAGGTTGCTGCTGGGCGCGGCGGCCGCCCTCGCCACCGGCGGTGTAGCACTCCGGGAACTCCTCAGGGGCACCGGGGAACAAGCGGCTCAGACAACCGAATCGGAGGCAGGGGACGGGGCCGAAGAGCGCGATCCAGGGAGCTCCGGCGTTACTGCCCAGAGCACGCCGACCTCCGGGGCCTCGGTGAAGAATGCCTACCTCTGACCCCGTCCGTAGAATGCCCGATCTTTCCCGAAAAGGCGGGTCCGGGGGGCGTGGTTCCGCCGCTGGGGACGGGTCCGCTCCGCCTTTTGGTTCCGGAAGCCGGGCGTCCTAATTTCTAGTCCCTTTTCTTGAAGGCGTCTTTGATTTTCTCGCCGGCCTGCTTCAGGTCCGACTTTGCCTGATCGCCCTTGCCTTCGGCCTTCAGGCGGTCATCGCCGCTGGTTTCACCAGCAGTTTCCTTGCCCTTGCCGCGCAGCTTTTCAGCCGCATTGCGGGCCTTATCTCCCAAACCCATGGTCTTATCCCTTCGGTCGGAAACCCCGGCGGGGACTCCCCGCGGGGCTGGTACTTCCATCGTAACCACCCACCTTCAGCGGCGGACCAGTGCCACCACAGCAATCGTGTCCCGGTGAGTCGCCGGGGACCGCTTCCGCCGCCACACCTTGGTTGCTCGAATTCCGGACAGCACGAGGATTCGGGGCGGGGAAGGCGGTAACGGGTTTGATTGGCTGCATCCGGTCATCGGTTTAAGGTGGGCACGGCCCGCGTTGATTTGCAGTGCTTTTGAAAGGGTTCCCGGGATCCGTTCAGGGAGATGTGAAGTGCTTTCCCTTTGAACAGTTGGAGCTGGAAACGTGAGCAGGTCTGTCTTGAGCGTGATTCTCGGGATCACGGCGAGGGCACGGTGCTGGGGCAGGGTTCTGTCGAAGAGCTGGTCTTGCGCAGGGTGGAGGATGAGGAAATCCCGGCCAGCCTGTCCACGATCAGCGCCGCCCAGTCCGAAGCGATCACCCTGGCCTACTTCCATGGGCAGACCTACAAGGCAGTGGCCGGGACCCTGAATTTGACTCTGCCGGCGGTTGAGTCCCGCATCCAGGACCGCTTCCGCAGCCTCCGCCAGTCACTGGACCCGGCAGGCACCGATAAAAAGTACCCATCACGGGTAACCCCCAGGGATGCTATTTCACGGTGAGGGTGCCTTTCATGTTGCCGTGAAAGTTGCAGTGGTAGGGGTATGTCCCGGGTTCGGTCGGGGCGGTGAAAGTGGTGGTGCCGACCTGTGTGTTGACGTCGAACGCGTTATTGGTGTCAGCGGTGATGGTGTGCGCTTCGATGTCTTCGTTGGTGACGGTGATTTCCGCTCCGGGACTCACAGCTTCCCCACCCTGGTACTTGAAGCCCTTGATCAGGATTTGGGCCGGCGCCGCCGCCGCTGTTGAACCCGTGCCCGAAGCTGTCGGAGCCGGTTCGGCGGTGGCAGCAGGGGCTGACGGGAACTGCTCCGTCAGTGTGGGGGCCGCTGTCGTGCCGGACCCGGACATGCCCCCGCAGCCGGACAGGGCCAGCACGGCTGCTGCTGCTAGTCCGAGTACGCTGCCGCTTCTAGTGATTACTTTCATGGATGAGCCTTTCATGGGAACCGCCGGTGTGCCGGCTGCCTTGGTCGGCGAAAGCCGGCGTGTCAGGGGTGTTCAATCCAGCAGGCGAGGATGGTGGTGGAGAGCTGGTATGCCAGCGCGTTTCGGGTGATGTCGTCCGGTCCCAGTGTTGTTGGGAGGTCGGTCGCGTCCACCTGGAGGATGAAGTTGTCTTTTTGGAAGACCGCTGACCCGTCGGCGGTTTCGTAGGCGGGGAAGCCGAGGGTCGCGAGCCCTTCAATGGGTGTGGCGTCTTTCGCCAGGGCCTGCATCGCATCGAAGTAGTTCAAGGCGGTGGCCTGGTCTTTGGCTTCCTGGACGGAAATGACCAGGTCGCCTTCGTTCAGGTGGTAGGTGCAGGTGAAGGTGCTGTCCGCCCAGTCGTTGATGGTGTGCGGGGCCTGCTCGAGGTTAAGGATGGCGGTGAGCCGGTCCTTTGGTTGGTCCCCGCAGACCATCAGGGCCGCGTCGCTGGGCCCGTCAGCGGTGGTGGCCCCGGTGGATGAGGGTTTGTCCCCGTGATGGCCGCCGCCGTGACCGCCGGTGTGCCCGGTTTCGGGTGAAGCGGCCGAGGGGGCCGGTGTGGAAAGTTCCGATGGTGCGGTGACGGAGCTGCTGGCCGCTGATGCGCAGCCTGAGAGCAGCAGGGCGGTCAGTGCCAGGGAGGCCAGCAAAGGCTTGCGCTGTTTCATAACTCTGTCCGTCCTTGCCGCCGTCCCGATGAGTGGGAACCGGCGGTGCGTTGTCAGGTTTTGAGGGTGGCGTAGATGACGTAGTTGTCGTCAAACTCCCCGGTGGCGGGGTCGTAGCCATCGCAGGTGATGAGCCGCAGCTCCGCGGTGTCGGTGTTGCCGTAGACCTCGAGGGTGGGGAAGCTGTTTTTGGGATAGAGGGCGCCGCGGTCAACGGTGAAGACAGCGGTGCTGCCGTCAGCCCGTGTGACGTTGATTTCAGCGCCGGGGGTGAGTTTCCGCAGGTCCGCGAACACGCCCTTGTTGCCGCCCAGGGCGTTGACGTGGCCCAGGATCACTGAAGGGCCGCGTTCACCCGGGGTGGGGGAGCCGTCGTACCAGCTGGCGGGTGTTCCGCTTCCGGTGTCTTCCGGGACTTTCAGGGAGCCGTTCTCCTCCAGCCCCAAGTGAATAAGCTCGGATTGGACTGTGATCGAGGGAATGGTCAGGGTGACAGGGGCCGACGCGGCCATGACAGGCGGAAGCGCCTGTGTTGGCGGGACCGCCGCGGGGGCAGCAGGGGCCGGTGCGGACGCAGCCGGGGGAGC
>NZ_JBNHFC010000008.1:0-202173 GCF_059089885.1 Arthrobacter sp. Y3221159 | reverse complement strand
AAGTCGCACGAAACCCCGGAAACATGCGGAACTTCGGCGCTATTCTTGGTGGCTGGGGTGGTTCAATTCCCCCCATCTCCACCAAAAAAGCCCCGGACTTCCGGGGCTTTTTTGTTGCCCTTCGGCATAGGACGCCAGTGGGGGCGCCCTGACACCCCAGTCCTCGGAGCGGGGTGTTTATCGTTGCCTGGGCTATGGCGCTGCCCGTTCACCCACGGCGTAGCCTGCACGGGACTAGGAGGCAGCCGCCGCTCGTTGTGATCGGTAAGGCCCGGTAACGCAACGGAGGTCCGGGCGGGCACAACCAGGAGGTGCGCCGTGGACCAGGCGCAGGAACCGGTCTTCGCCGACGACGGCGAGGTGCTGGATTCATATTCACAGACAGTCATGCGCGTGGCGGCAGCCGTCACCCCACACGTGGCGGCGATTGAGATGACGGCACGGCGCCGCAACGGCAGGATGCGCATGGGGGCCGGATCCGCAGTCCTCTTTACGCAGGACGGCTATCTCCTGACCAACTCCCATGTGGTGGCCGGGACGGAGAGGGGCCATGCGGTCTTCGCCGACGGCAGCCGGATGGAGCTTGAACTGGTGGGCAGCGATCCCTTGTCGGACCTCGCCGTGGTCCATGGCCGGCGTCCGAAAGTTCCGCCCGCTGAATTCGGGGCCGCGGAAACCCTTCGCGTGGGACAACTTGTTGTGGCGGTGGGAAATCCGCTGGGCCTTGCAGGCTCTGTCACGGCGGGCGTCGTGAGCGGCCTCGGCCGTGCCATTCCGGTGTGGTCGGGCAACAACCGCAGGGTCATCGAAGATGTCATCCAGACGGACGCGGCACTGAACCCCGGTAACTCAGGCGGTGCCCTCGCCGATACCCACAGCAGGATTGTGGGCATCAATACGGCAGTCGCGGGCGCAGGGCTGGGGCTGGCGGTTCCGATCAACGCGACCACGCGGCGGATCATCTCCGCCCTGCTTTCCGATGGACGGGTCCGCCGCGCCTACCTGGGCCTGGTCAGCACTCCCATCCGGCTGAACCCCAGCGCAGTGATCAGGACGGGCCAGCGGGAAGGGCTGCGGATCGTGGAGGTGCTGCCCGGCTCACCCGCTGACAGGGCGGGCCTGGCAGCGGGAGACATCCTCCTTACGGCGGGCGGCCGGCCCGTCAGCAATGCCGAAAGCCTGCAGCGGCTGCTCTTTGCCGACGCGATCGGCCAGCCGCTGGATCTCGCGGTACTGCGGGACGGTGCCGAGAGCCATCTGGTGGCCGTGCCGGACGAAATGACCAGCAACGGCAACTGAGCCGGGAACAGTGAAGTCCCGCGTCAGCGCCCCGTATCCGGCGCCGCCACGTCGGCGATGCCCACGAAACGCGTCCCGACGCCGTCGAACTCGCTCCGGACGAACCCCGGCGCGGCAGCCGGCACGTCCGCGGGTGAATGATGGTGGCAGACAACGTACGTGAAGTCCGGCCACCATTTCTTGGGACGGGCCGCCTCCTCGTAGCCGCAGACCGCACACTCAAGGTGGACCCACACCGGCCGCTTGCCCGTCCGGTTGGCGCGGGACTGGACCAGCCAAGGCGGCGGGTTGTCCAGGATCGCACCCAGTTCGGCCTCGGTCATCCATTTGGGAAGGCCATGGCGCTGGGCCATTTCCAGCGGCACATCCAGGGCAATTGCCGCGTCACGTCTGCTAATCATCACAGTCCACCATACGGGAGGCATCCAAATCAGGACCGAGCCCGGTGGGGCCGGGCGCCCAAGCGGGCTGAACCAACCGGACCGCACGACTAGGCAGTCAGCGCAATGCCGGCAGCAGCCGCGGCAAATCCGAGCACCAGGTTGCCGGCGATATTGAGGGCTGCCGCGCCGACGCGCGACTCCGCGAAGAGCCGAACGGTGGCCGTGGTCCAGGAACTGAAGGTGGTCAGCCCGCCCGCCAGGCCGGCGGACAGCCCGGCCTGCCAGTCAGGGCCCAGGCCGAGCCCCGCTGCCGCTCCGTGGGACAACCCGATGATGAAGCACCCCGCCACATTCACCAGCAACGTGGCCCACGGCCAGTGCAGCTTTTGGTTCCCGCTGCCGGTTCGGACGCTGCGGGTGGAGCTGTGGTGTGCGAACCAGCTGTCGACGCCAAAGCGCAGGAGTGCCCCCATCACGCCGAAGACGCCCACCATGACCGCGCCGATCATTGCCGGCGGCCCGGAACAGCGTCCACTGGTTGTAGGGTGAGCCGCTTGCCCAGCCGCCACCCCGCTCCTGCGGCAGCCAGGCCTAGAAGCAGCGATACTGCCAGATAGGCGATCCACACCGGGTGCTGGCCCGCCCGGGCCAGCTGGTCTACGCCGAACACCACGGCCGAGAACGTGGTGAAGGAGCCAAGCAGTCCGGGTCCCAGTCCGGCGCGAAGCCAGAACGCAGTCCGCGGCCGGGCCATCCAGGCAGTGGTCAGCGCGGCCAGGACAAAGCTGCCGGCAACGTTGATGCACAGTGTTGCCCACGGCACCGACGCGGGCTGCTCGGGGAACGCCAGCGTCAGGCCGTACCGGAGTTCGCTGCCAACCAGGCCGCCGACGGCAACAGCCAGCCATGCCCGCCAGACGGGCGCCGCTCCCACGTCAGCTGTCTCCCAGCAGGCAGCCTGGATGGGGATGGTCGCTGTGGACCCAGAGGGCTGAGGTGATCTCGTCCGCCAGGTCGTAATCCCTGGTCCGCCCGGAGTTCCGGATCCGCACCATCAGGGCACCGCCGAACGGCCGGCGTCCCACCACCTCTACTTCGGCGTCAAGGTCGATCTCCTCGGCGGACAGATAGCGGAGCAGGTCCGGGTTATCGTCGCTGATCCGCGTGATCCTGCCGGTGTGGCCCTTATCCAGCTCGCCCATCAGGTGCGCCCTGGGCATTAGCACCTTGCCGTCCGCCGTGGGAATAGGATCCCCGTGCGGGTCCCGGCTGGGATCGCCGAGCTTCGCGGCGACGCGCTCAATGAAAGTATCTGACACTGCGTGCTCGAGCAGTTCGGCCTCGTCGTGGACCTCATCCCAGCTGTATCCAAGCTGCTGGACCAGGTAGGTTTCGATCAGCCGGTGGCGCCGCACCATGGACAAGGCAAGCCGCAGTCCCGCGTCCGTAAGGGTAATGGCGCTGTACGGCTTGTGGTCAACAAGGCCCTGGTCCTTGAGCTTGCGAACCATTTCCGACACCGACGAATTGGCCACGCCCAGCCTTTGAGCCAACTGCGAGGACGTGATGGGCTTGTCCTGCCATTCAGTGAAAGAGTAGATGACCTTGACGTAGTCCTCAATGGAGGAGGAGGGCGCGCTGGTCTTCACAGGACCAAGCCTACCGGGTGCCCAGGGAGCGCGGCGGAACCGCTCATACTTTGACTGCCCGCCACGACAACGTCAGGTACGGCAGCCCGATGTCCTCGTCCGCGGCATGTCCCAGGTGCTCATGCAGGTACCAGTCAAGGTTGGCGAGGACCTTGGCACGGGTGGCATCACCTGCCCGGAGGTAATAGCTGCGCGATTTGGTCAGTTCGATCAGGTCCTCGGTGCTGACGGTGTCCTGCCAGTGCGTCACGTGGCTTTCCAGCTCACCGAATTCCGGGCCCACCACCGGCCGGTGGCCGGGCTTGTAGACGTCCCCGGCGTGCATGATCCGTGAGAGCCGGTGCACCCAGGGGACGGTGGTGTCCAGTTGGTTCCAGACAAGCCCGAGTGTGCCGTGCGGACGCAGGACGCGTGCCAGTTCGGTGCTCGCGGTGAGGGGATCGCACCAGTGCCAGGCCTGGGCAACGGTGACGACGTCGAAGGCGGACGACGGCAGGCCGGTGGCTTCGGCGGTTCCCAGGACCGCGGTGGCGCCGGGATAGTGTGCCTTCAGCTGGTCCAGCATGTCGGCGGAGGGGTCGACTGCGGTGACGGCCAGCCCGCGTTCCAGCAGGAGTTCAGTAAACTTGCCGGTCCCTGCCCCGGCGTCGAGCGCATCCCTCGCGCCCGCGGGGATGAGCCAATTGGCAGAGTCGGCGGGATAACCGGGCCGGACCCGCTGATAGTGCCTACCGCCCTGCTGGAAACTCTTGCCCAGCTCCCGGCGCCGCCCGAGATCCAGCTTTGGGCCACCCCGAACCACGTGCGGCCTCCTTCAGTCAATGCCCTGCGGTACCTTCCGAATTTACCGCATCTGCCGGATGGGTCAGTCGTCGGTGCAGGGAGCAGCGCCGGCGGTCCCAGGCGTGTTCGGGGCCCAGTGCGGGTAGGTGCGGGTGTCATTGGCGGGAACCCACCGCCCTGAGTCCACCACGTAGTCCCAGCCGAGCCCGTCACGGCGCAGCTTGGCGATGCCGGCCAGGAGCCGCTGGGCATCCTCCAGCCGGGAACCTACGCCGAAGCTGGCGCGGAGCGAACCCGAAGGCAGGCCCAACCGCTTCAGCAGGGGATGTGCGCAGAAGCGTCCGTCACGCAGGCCCACGCCGTGCTCGGCCGACAGGTACGCAGCCACGAGGCCTGCGTCGTAGCCCTCAACCGAGAAGTTGACCACGCCGATGGTGTCGGTGTCCGGGTTGGTGTCCTTGAAGATCTGGTGCACTGTGACGCCGTCGATCTCCTGGAGGCCCTCCACCAGGAAGGAACGGATGGCGGATTCGTGGGCGTGCCAGCGTTCCTGGTCCAGGCCCGCGATGACCTGGGTGGCCTTGGCCAGGGTGGCGGCACCCAGGACGTTGGGGGAGCCGCCCTCGTGGCGGGCCGGGCCGGTGGCCCAGCTGACGCCGTCGAGCCTGGCCTCCTTGACCGCGCCGCCGCCGGCGAGGTGCGGGGTTCCGGCGTCGAGCCAGTCCGGCCGTCCCACCAGGACGCCTGCGCCGAAGGGCGCGTACAGCTTGTGGCCGGAGAAGGCGACGTAATCGACGTCGTCCGCGCTGATGTTGATGCGGCGGTGCGGCGCCAGCTGGGCCGCGTCCACCACGATGCGGGCCCCGTGCTGGTGGGCCAGGGCCGCAAGGGCGCGGACCGGGAGGATTTCGCCCGTGACGTTGGAGGCGCCGGTGATGGCCAGCAGGCTGACGCCGCCCTGTTCCAGCTCTGCACGTACGGCGTCGATGGTTCCCGCGATGGTGTCGGCGGCAACAATGCTGCGGTGGGGAACGCCCTGCCACGGCAGCAGGTTGGCGTGGTGCTCAATGTCCAGGTACAGGACGTCGCCGGCGGGCTGGCCGCCGTTGAGGGGCAGGCAGCCGGCCAGCAGGTTGAGCGAGTCCGTGGTGTTCCGCGTGAAGATGACGGAGTCGTTCGGGCGGCCGCCCACAAAGTCGCGGACGATGCTGCGGGCGTTTTCGTAGACCGAGGTGCTGATCTGGGACGCGTAGCCGGCACCGCGGTGGACGCTGGCATAGAAAGGCAGGATCTCGTTGAGGTAGGCGGACACCACCGAGAGGGCGGGGGCGGAGGCGCCATAGTCAAGGTTGGCGTAGCGGATATGGCCGCCGGAAATCAGCGGTGCCTGGATTTCCGCGCCGGTGACGGCGGCGAGAGGCCGGCCGGCCAGTGCCTGCCGTTCGTCAAACACGGAATCAGCGGTGATGGCGGCGTTGGGGGAGACGGTGGCAGTTGTCACAGAGACCTCACTTCAAAACAGGACTCCGCTATCAAGGGAATCCGCGCTTGCCGCATCCGCTCCGGACCGGCCTGGTCGTCACCCGGGGCACCCCACCGCGAATGGAGGGTTGCCGGCCAGCAAACCGGGGTTTTGCGCTGGCACTCGTGACCTGGTTAAGAGCGTAGAACATGGGCCGGCCAGGATTGAAGCCGGCGCAATTGTTAAGGCCTTTGTTACGCGGGAATGGAAAACAGGCTTTTCGGCGAAGAAGACGACGGCGGACACCTCCTTCTGGAGGTAACCGCCGTCGTTTGTTCGGTTGCAGGGGGCTTTAGAGCAGGTCGTCAAGGTACGGGTTCAACCGCTGCAGCACCTCCGAGTGCAGGATGGAGTTGGTGGCCAATGCGTTCCCGCCGAACGGGCCATCCTCGCCCTCAAGCGATGTGAACCGCCCACCCGCCTCCACCACAATCGGCACCAATGCAGCCATGTCGTACAGATTGAGCTCGGGTTCGCAGGCGATGTCCACCGAGCCCTCTGCCACCATGCAGTAGGACCAGAAGTCACCGAAGGCACGGGTCCGCCACACATCCTCGGTAAGGCCGAGGAACTCGTCCAGGTTTCCCCGTTCCTTCCAGCCGGAGAGGCTTGAATAGGACAGTGAGGCGTCGGACAGGCTGGAGACGTCGGACACCCGCAGCCGGGTAGCCGCGGCAAGGGAACGGCCCATGTAGGCACCCATGCCCTTGGCCGCCCACCAGCGCTTGCCCAAGGCTGGAGCGCTCACGACGCCGACCACCGGCTCGCCCTCGTCAACGAGGGCAATAAGGGTGGCCCACACGGGGACGCCACGGACAAAGTTCTTGGTTCCGTCGATGGGGTCGATGATCCAGCGGCGCGAGCCGTGGCCGGTACTGCCGAACTCCTCACCGAGCACTGCGTCGCGGGGGCGGGAGCGGGAGAGCTGGCCGCGGATGGCTTCCTCGGCGGCCTTGTCCGCGTCGGTGACCGGCGTCAGGTCGGGCTTGGTCTCCACATGGAGGTCCAGTGCCTTGAAGCGGCTCATGGTCTGGTCATCCACGGAGTCGGCCAGGACATGGGCCAGGCGCAGGTCATCGTTGTAGCTCGAAGCGGGTTGGATCATGGTTCCAAACTACCGTCTGCAGGCTGTTCTGCTGGGAGATTGGCTTTGTCAGTTGACGCTGCCGAGCTCCTTTGCCTCCTGGGCTTCCTCCCGCGGATCCGCTCCGAGCAACCGGCGCAAGGACGCCAGCCGAGCCTCTCCGGTCGGGCCCGCGTGGCCTTCCGCCACCCAGGCATCCAGGCCGCAGTTAACGGCAGTTGCCGTGTGCTTGCAGCCGCGTTCGCAGGCGTCGGTGCCGGGGGAGAGGTCCGGGAAGGACCGCAGGATCCGGTCCGGGTCCACATGCGCCAGGCCAAAGGAGCGGATGCCGGGGGTGTCAATGATCCAGCTGCCCGGCGGTGCGTCAACCAGCCGCAGGGCCAGTGCTGACGATGATGTGTGCCGGCCCCTGCCAGTGACCGCGTTGACGCCGCCGGTGGCACGTTCGGCTCCCGTGAGCGCGTTGACCATTGTTGACTTGCCGACGCCGGAGTGTCCCAGCATGACGGTGACCTTGCCGTCCAGGTAGGACCGCAGCGCGGCAACAGCGGCGCTGTCCAGCCGGGCTGACAGGCCGTCGTCCGAGCGGGCATCAATGCCGGACGCCGCAAGGTCGGCGGTCCGGCTGATGATCACGGGAAGCTCGAGGTGAGTGTAGTTGGACAGGAGCTCCGCCGGATCCTTGACGTCCGCCTTGGTGACCAGCAGGATCGGGTCGATGCCGGCGTCGTAGGCCGCGACGAGCGCGCGGTCGATGAAGCCTGTGCGGGGTTCCGGGTTGGCGGCGGCCACCACGATCACCAACTGGTCGGCGTTGGCCACCACGGCCCGCTCCACTGGGTCAGTATCGTCAGCGCTGCGCCGCAGGAGCGTCTTCCGGTCCTGGATCTTGACCAGCCGGGCCAGGGTATGGGGGTCGCCGGAAACGTCCCCCACGAGGGAAACGAAGTCGCCCGCCACAACGGGGGAGCGGCGGAGTTCGCGGGCCCGGGCGGCGATAACTGTACGCTCGTCAGCGGAGTCCTCGCCCACCACGGCTGTGTACCGCCCCCGGTCAACGGTGATGATCCGCCCGGTCACGGCGTCGTCGTGGCTGGGGCGGTCCTTGGTGCGGGGCCTGGACCCCTTTTTGTTGGGCCGGATCCGGACATCCGATTCGTCCCAGGAATCAGTGCGCCTTGCCACCGCTAACCTTCCGCCCCGGTGCGGGCCTCCTGCTGCGGGGCACCGCCCTGGGCGAGCATGTCCGCCCAGAGCCGGGGAAAGTCGGGCATGGTCTTTGCCGTGGTGGCGATGTCCTCCACCTGCACTCCTTCCACCGCCAGGCCCAGGATTGCCCCTGCAGTGGCCATGCGGTGGTCGGCGTAGCTGTGCACGACGCCGGAGTGCAGCGGGGCGGGGCGGATCACCAGGCCGTCGCTGGTTTCCTCGGCGTCGCCGCCCAGGCGGTTTATTTCCGTAACCAGCGCGGCGAGCCGGTCCGTTTCATGCCCGCGCAGGTGGGCTATCCCGGTGAGCCGGGACGGCCCCGATGCAAGGGCGCACAGGGCCGCTACCGTAGGTGCCAGTTCGCTGGTGTCGGCGAAGTGGGCGCCCTTGATTTCGGGACCGCCCGTGACCGTGAGGACGCCGTCCTCAAGTGTCACTGTCGCGCCCATCTCGGGGAGGATGCTGCGCCACAAGTCACCCACCTGCTGCGTCTGCTCGGGCCAGCCGGGAATCCGGACGGTCCCGCCTGAAGCCAGCGCCGCTGCGAGGAACGGGCCGGCGTTGGACAGGTCCTGCTCGATCCGCTGGTCGAAAGCGCGGATGGGGCCAGGTGAGACAACCCAGTGGTTGGGCACCGAGTCATCCACCTGGACCCCGGCGCCGCGGAGGACCGCAACTGTCATGTTGATGTGGTCCAGGCTGGGCACTGGTTTGCCCACGTGCTCAAGATGCAGGCCCTCGGTGAACCGCGCCCCCACCAGCAGCAACGCGGAGACGAACTGGGAGGACGCGCTGGCATCGATCACCAGGTGCCCGCCGCGGACCTCCCCGCTGCCTTCCACCACGAACGGAAGCGACGACGGCGTGCCCCCATCCTCAGCGGATACCGTAACGCCCAGCGCCCTCAGCGCCTCGATAATGGTCCCCATCGGACGCTTGCGCGCGTGCGGGTCGCCGTCGAACACGCTGGCACCGTTGCGCAGCGCCGCGAGCGGCGGAACGAAACGCATGACCGTGCCGGCGAGGCCGCAGTCAATCCTGGTGAGCGGCTGCGCCGCATCCTGCCCCAGCGGGACCACTTCGAGGTCCGGCCCGAACGCGCCATCGCCCGGCACTTCCGTGATGGTGGCACCCAGCTGGCGGAGCGCCTCGACCATCAGGGCGGAGTCGCGGGAGTGCAGGGGTGCACGCAGGCGTGACGGTCCGTCGGCCAGCGCGGCAAGGACGAGGTACCTGTTGGTCAGGGACTTCGAGCCGGGAACCGTGAGAGTGGCGTTAACGGGCCGCGAAGCGAACGGTGCGGGCCAGTGGGGGACAGGAGCTCCGGAATCGTCCCGGGTGGCGGCTGCAGCGGTCATTCGTGCTTATGCCCCCGTGGCCTGTTCAACGGCGCGCCGGACGGCCTTGTCCGCCTTGGCCAGCTTATTGTTGGTGGTCCTCCGGGCGTCCGAGGCAAGGTGCGAGGCACCCTTGCGGGCATCGGCCGCCAGGTGCTCGGCGCGCCAGGCCAGGCCCGGCTTGCCGGCCGTGTCCACGGAGGCGAGCAGTGCCCCGCCGCTCAGGGACAGGTTCTTCAGCAGCTGGTTGCGGCGCGTTTCGCGGCCTTCCTTGCTGCTGATGTCCGCGCTGCGCCACTCCACGAAGGTATTCAGCAGGGAGATGACGGTGAGCAGGCTGGCCGAGAGCCTGGAGAACTTGCCCAACCCGAAGAGAACGCCGGCGCCCACCTGGGTCCCGCCGATCACACGGGCCAGCATTTTCTCGTCCGCCTGGAACGGCAGGGACGCCGCAGCCTTGCGGAGCAGGGGGGAGAGCTGCTGCGCCGTCTCGTCGGTGTTCTTGAGCTTATCCACTCCGGCAAGGACAAAGCTGGAGGCCAGCATGGGGCGGGCGAGCGTGCGTATAAAGGGCATGGATTTCCTCCTGATGGACGAACCGCGTCTTCGGCGGGGAGTCCGTTCTAGTCTTGCACTTTTGGGGAATATTTGCCTGCGACCGGGGGTTATGGCAAAGGCGGGTCGGCAAGGGCGGCCGCTATTCGAATCATGAAATAGATGTTCCACGACATACAGAGCGGAGCTGGGCCTTGAGGCAGGTGTTGGACGGAGTGGAAGCAGTGGGCCCGTTGGCTGTTGGCCTGGTGGATGAGGATGCCTCCGGGTATGGCTCGCCGCGCGCGCGGAGCCTGACAGTAGACTTGAAGGCAATGAGCACCCTGGATCCGGCCGTCTCGGCCATGTATGAGGCTTCGAACAGCGGCGTGAAGGGCACGCCCGGTGCGGCGCCCGTGTCCGCATCGGCTGGCGCCCCCGCACCAGGGGCCGACGCCACGGAAACGCTGGTGGACGTCTCGACGGAAACCCCTGAGCAGCGACGCATCCGCTTCGAGCGTGATGCCATGCAGTACGTGGACCAACTGTATTCGGCGGCGATGCGGATGGCCCGGAATCCCTCGGATGCCGAAGACCTCGTCCAGGAGGCCTATACGAAGGCCTTTTCGGCATTCCATCAGTACAAGCCGGGAACCAACCTCAAGGCCTGGTTGTACCGCATCCTGACCAATACGTACATCAACCTGTACCGCAAGCGGCAGCGCGAACCGCTCCAGTCCAACTCGGACACGATCGAGGACTGGCAGTTGGCGCGGGCCGAATCACACACCTCCAGCGGGCTCCGTTCCGCTGAGGCAGAGGCGCTGGACCACCTCCCGGATTCCGACGTCAAGCGCGCGCTCCAGGACATTCCGGAAGAATTCCGCCTTGCGGTGTACTTCGCGGACGTCGAAGGCTTCGCGTACAAGGAAATCTCAGACATCATGAACACGCCCATCGGCACGGTGATGTCCCGGCTCCACCGCGGCCGGCGAATGTTGCGGGACATGCTGGCGGAATATGCCGCCGAGCGCGGATTCAAATCGGCCGCGGATGCACAGGACACGGCTGCAGGCACACAACAGGAGAGCAGGAAATGAGCGACTGCCAGGGATTGGGCGATTGCGACGACACCCGGATGCAACGCATCTACGAATACCTCGATGGCGCCTTGACCCGTGAAGACATCACGGAGATCAAGAACCACCTGGATGACTGCCCGGAGTGCACGGAGCAGTACGACCTCGAGTGCGTCATCCGGAACATGGTCAAACGCTCCTGCACCGAAGCTGCACCGGACAACCTGAAGAACGCCATCCTGGACCGGATCCACTCCATCCGCACGGTTGAGGCATAGGGCCGATACGCACGCCCGGACAGCTGCAGGTTGGAAAGCAAAGGACCCCGGAAGCCGATTGGCTTCCGGGGTCCTTTGCTTGAACCGTAGTCCCTGGCATTTGCCTAGGTGTTGGGGCGCTTCCCGTGGTTCGCGCCGCCACGCTTACGGTCACGACGCTTGCGTGCACGCTTGCTCATAGCTGGCCTCCTTACTGTCGGTACTCAAAAGAGCTGCCCTCAAGTCTCCCACAACATCAGTGCGCCCGCGAACCGGGAGCACCCGCATGACCTGCGATAAGGCGCTGCCTGCCGGCGCCTTACGGCTTCAGCGAGTTCCGGACGGCGATGCGGGCCTGCTCCAGCACTGTGCGCATGGTCTCCAGGGTGACAGGGCCCAGGGGCTGGCTCCGGGCGTGTAGCCGGAGTTCGGTGCGGAGATCGTCCCGGAACTCCTGGAGCATCAGCTCGGCCTCCTTCAGTGACCGTGATCCTTCCGGCGGCACCCTGCCGCCGGGAACCCGGAAGTCCGTTGCGTGGGCGGCGGTGCGGGCCGCCTCGGCCGTGGCAGCCAGGTCCGCCCGGAGGCCGCGCATATTGCTGCGGATGTCCTCCCGCAGGCCGTCGGCCAGCCTTCGCACTGACGCCGAGATGTCGTTCTCCACCCCGGCCAGCTCGTCCCTCCGCCGGTTCAGCTCCGCGAGTCCTGCAGCGGTGATGTGGTAGTTGGTGCGGCGGCCGGCCGATTCCGTGGCCACCAGGCCCTCTTCCTCCAGCTTTCCCAAACGGGGATAGATGGTGCCGGCACTGGGGGAATACGTCCCGCCAAACCGGTCCTTCAGGGCTTTGATGAGTTCGTAGCCATGTTTAGGGCCGGATTCGAGGAGCGCAAGCAGGTAGAGGCGCAGTGCACCGTGCGCGAATACCGGGGGCATCAGTGCCCCGTTTCCGCATTTCCGGCATTCGAGCTGTGGAAGATGGAGGTCTTCCCGGAAACCGAGTTTGTCCGGACCAGCATCAACTGCTCGTCCGGTCCTGCAATGGTCTCAACTTTCCCGCCCACGGACGTGTACTGCCGGTTGCCGATGACCACGGCGCCGCTGGCAGACTTGGCAACAATGTCCACACCGACGTCGTGGGGCAACCGGATGGTGACGTCGCCGGAGACTGAGTTGGCCACGAAGTCGTTGGCGAAGCCGTGCAGGTCGAAGGTCAGGTCACCGCTGACGGTGTTGGCGCGAATGTTCGTGAAGTGGCCGGACGCCGTCACTTCGCCGGAAACACTCTTTGCGGTGAGGACGCCGGTATGGTGGCGGGCAGTCACTTCGCCGCTGACGGTGTTGACGTGGAGTTCCCCGCCTGTGCCGTCCGCCATGACCGATCCGGATACCGTGTTGAGCCGGGTGTGCCCGGATACTCCGGACACCAGGCCGTCGCCGCTGACGATGCCGGCCTCGACCTCCACGTTCCCGGGAACGGCGATGCTGATCACCGCGGAATTTTCGCTGTTGTGGTTGACTGCTCCCATTAGATTCTTGAACCAGCCCTGGGGGCCATGCAGCTGGTGGCGCACTTCAAGGCGGCCGTGGTTAACGGACACCTCCACTGGATCACCGTGGACGTCGGATATTTCGATCCGGGTGACGGGCTCCTGGTGGACCACAACATCGAACCTGCCCTGGACCATGCCCAGCTTCAGGGACGTCACGCCGTCCACATCGATGGTCTGCGGGCTGCTGACGGACCAGTTCTGCTCAGACATGGGAACCTCCGAAGGCGATATATCGTGTACAGATCACGCTACCTCTGGCTGTGGAGCACGTCAAGATATATCGCGAACTGCTAGGCGGGGGTGTCCATTCCCAGCCACTGGAACCAGCCGCGGTGCAACACCAGCCACGCCATGAGGCCATACCCTGCCTGGCCGGGCGTTCCGGCGTTGGCAGCCAGGTCCTGCCGCCACTGCTCGTGGTTCAGGAGCGGGGAGAAGGTATCAACGTAGAGGTGCTTGCGCCGCGTGGTGACGTCCGCGAATGCCGTGTTCAGCTCGTCCAGCCGGCGGTTCTGGGCAGGATCGAGGGTGGGCGGCGGACCCACGACGAACACTTCGATCCGGTTTTGCGAGGCCGAGTCCAGGATGTTTGCCAGGTTCAGCCTGCTGCGCGCGGTGGAGAGGCCGAATTCGATGTCGCGGCCGGAGAGGCCGATCACCAGGCGGTTCTCGGTGTGGCTGCTGAACCTCCGTCCGGCCTCCTCCAGCCACCGGGCGGCCAGGCCCTCGGTGCCTTCCTGCGGGCAGGGGAGGGCGTAGCTTTCCAGGAGCAAGCCGTCCTGGGGAGTGCGGGCCAGGACACGGCCCAGCCAGCCGAGCGCCCGGGGATCTCCGAGTCCGGCCAGCAGTTCATCTCCTACAGCCGCAATGCGCAGCTTCCTGTCTTCCACACGATCCTCTTTACGTCGTTCCCTGGCCGCTGCCACCGTTGGTGCAAGGGGGCGGCGCTGTCCATCCATTAAACAGAACTGCCCGGCCGGAGTCTGGGATTTCGACGTCCGGCCGGGCAGCCTCAGTGCTTACTTGCGTGCAAATGCCTGCTTTAGGAGCACGTCCTGCTCCGCGGCGTGCCGCTTCATGGAGCCGGCGGCCGTGGAGGCAGACGCAGGACGCGAGACCAGGCGGATCCGGCGGTCCAAGGCGTCTGGCAGGTTCAGGCCGATGAACGGCCACGGACCCTGGTTGGCGGGCTCGTCCTGGGCCCAGACAACCTCGGCGTTCGGGTACTTGGCAAGCTCAGCCGCGATCTCGGCGTGCGGCAGCGGGTAGAGCTGCTCGACGCGCACGATGGCCGTGGTCTTGTCGCCGGTCTTCTGCCGGGTGGAGAGCAGATCGTAGTACAGGCGGCCGGAGACCAGCAGGACGCGCTCGACGGCGTCCGCGGCCAGCTGCTCATGCTCACCAATGACCGGGCGGAAGGTGCCGCTGGTGAAGTCCTCGACGGACGACGCGGCAGCCTTCAGGCGCAGGAGCTGCTTGGGCGTGAAGATGATCAGCGGCTTCCGCGGCCGGCTGTACGCCTGCCGGCGCAGCAGGTGGAAGTGCGAAGCGGCCGTGGTGGGGTTGGCCACGACCATGTTCTCTTCGGCACACAGCTGCAGGAACCGCTCAATCCTGGCGGAGGAGTGGTCGGGGCCCTGGCCTTCGTAGCCGTGCGGAAGCATCAGTACCAACGAGGACCGCTGGCCCCACTTCTGCTCGGCAGAGGAGATGAACTCGTCGATGATGGTCTGGGCGCCGTTCACGAAGTCGCCGAACTGGGCCTCCCAGAGGACCAGCGCGTCCGGGCGCTCCACTGAGTAGCCGTACTCGAAGCCCATGGCCGCGTATTCGGACAGCAGGGAATCGTAGATCCACAGCTTGGCCTGGTTGTCCGAGAGGTTGCCCAGGGGGAGCCATTCCTGGCCATTGGCGCGGTCGTGGAACACGGCGTGCCGCTGGACGAAGGTGCCGCGGCGGGAGTCCTGGCCGGCGAGGCGCACGGGCACGCCTTCCATGATCAGGGAGCCAAAGGCCGCGATCTCGCCGAAGCCCCAGTCGATGCCGCCTTCGCGGGACATCTGCTCACGCTTTTCGAGCAGCTGCTTGAGCTTGGCATGGACCGTGAAGCCCTCTGGGATCTCGATGTGGGCCTTGCCGATGCGGGCCAGGGTGTCCGCCGAAATTGCCGTGGCTACCGGCGTGTTGGCATCGGCGTCGGACTGCTGGGCAATGGGCCGCTCGATATCGGACACAGCAGCGGAATCCGCCGTCACGATCGGGATCGGGGAGGTCTGGGCTGCGTGCGTCTCCGCGAAGACGCGCTCCAGCCGCTCCTGGTAGTCGCGGAGCAGCTGCTCTGCTTCTTCCTCGGTGATGTCGCCACGGCCGATCAGCGACTCGGTGTACAGCTTGCGGACGGAGCGCTTGGCCTCAATCAGGTTGTACATCAGCGGCTGGGTCATCGAGGGGTCGTCGCCCTCGTTGTGCCCGCGGCGGCGGTAGCACACCATGTCGATGACAACGTCCTTGTGGAAGCGCTGCCGGAACTCATAGGCGAGCTGGCCGATGCGGACCACAGCCTCGGGATCGTCACCGTTCACGTGGAACACTGGCGCCTGGATCATCTTCGCGACGTCGGTGGAGTACGTGGACGAGCGCGAGGAGGACGGGGCGGTAGTGAAGCCCACCTGGTTGTTGACCACGATGTGGATGGTTCCACCGGTGCGGTAGCCGCGCAGCTGGGACAGGTTGAGGGTTTCGGCAACCACGCCCTGGCCGGCGAAGGCGGCGTCGCCGTGCACCACGATGGGCAGCACGGGGAAGGACTCTCCCTGGTCCAGCCGGTCCTGCTTGGCGCGGACGATGCCCTCAAGTACGGGGTCCACGGCCTCGAGGTGGGACGGATTTGCAGCCAGGTAGACCTTGGTCTCCTTGCCGGTATCCGAGGTGAACGTGCCTTCGGTGCCCAGGTGGTACTTCACGTCACCGGAACCCTGGACCGAGCGGGGATCCTGGGTGCCCTCAAACTCGCGGAACACCTGTGCGTAGGTCTTGCCGGCAATGTTGGTGAGGACGTTCAGGCGGCCGCGGTGGGCCATGCCGATGGCAACTTCATCCAAGCCGTCGTCGGCGGCGTCCGACATGATGGCGTCGAGGAGCGGAATCAGCGACTCGCCGCCTTCGAGGGAGAAGCGCTTCTGGCCCACGAACTTGGTCTGCAGGAACGTTTCGAAAGCCTCGGCAGCGTTCAGCTTGGAGACGATCCGCAACTGCTCTTCACGGCTCGGCTTCGAGTAGGGGTGCTCCAGCTGGTCCTGGAACCACTTGCGCTCGGCAGGCTCCTGGATGTGCATGTATTCGATGCCGGTGGTGCGGCAGTACGCGTCGCGCAGGACGCCCAGGATGTCGCGGAACTTGAGTGTCGGCTTGCCGCCGAAGCCGCCGGTGGGCCATTCGCGGTCCAGGTCCCACAGGGTTAGGCCGTAGGTCAGCACGTCCAAGTCGGGGTGCTTGCGCTGTACGTACTCAAGCGGATCGGTGTCCGCCATCAGGTGTCCACGGACGCGGTAGGAGTGGATCAGCTGCTGGATACGGGCAACCTTGTTGATCTCGTCGGCCGGGTCCACCTGCTTGTCGGCGCTCCAGCGGACGGGCTCGTAGGGGATGCGCAGGGCTTCGAAAATCTCGTCGTAGAAGTTCTGGGCACCCAGCAGGAGCTGGTGGACAAGCTTGAGGAACTCACCGCTGCCGGCACCCTGGATGACGCGGTGGTCGTACGTAGAGGTAAGGGTGAGGACTTTGCTGATGGCGTTGTGGGCAATGATCTTCTCGCTGGCGCCCTGGAACTCGGCAGGGTAGTCAAGGGCGCCGACGCCGATGATGGCGGCCTGGCCCTTGGAGAGGCGGGGCACCGAGTGGACGGTGCCGATGCCGCCAGGGTTGGTCAGCGAAACGGTGGTGCCCTGGTGGTCCTCGGCAGTGAGCTTGCCGCTGCGGGCGCGCTTGATCAGATCCTCGTAGGTGTGCCAGAACTCGGCAAAGTTGAGGGTCTCAGCCTTTTTGATGTTCGGAACCATCAGCAGGCGGGTGCCATCCGGCTTGGGCATGTCGATGGCGATGCCGAAGTTGACGTGGGCCGGCTGGACTGCTGAAGGCTTGCCGTCCACCTCGTCGTAGTACACGTTCATCGAGGGGAACTGGGACAGCGCCCGGATGACGGCATAACCGATGAGGTGCGTGAAGGAGACCTTGCCGCCACGGGCGCGGGCGAGGTTGGAGTTGATGACCACGCGGTTGTCGATCAGCAGCTTGGCGGGAATGGCCCGGACGCTGGTGGCGGTGGGCACCTCAAGACTGGTGACCATGTTGGTGGCTATGGCCTTGGCCGGTCCGCGGAGGACGGAAACAACGTCTTCTTCAGGGGCGGTGGGAGCCTTGACGTTCTTGGGCAGCTGGGCCGGAATCGGCTGTGATCCGGAGGCGGACTCAGTCTTCTTGCCGCCGTCGCGGGCCACGGTGGCGGGAGCCTTTTTAACGGGCGCGGGTGCCGGTGCGGCAGCCGGCGCGGCCGGGGGAGTGGCCGGTGCTGCTGCCGGCGACGGTGCCGGAGCCGCAGGAGCCGCGTTCACAACCGGCATTTCCCGGGTTGGAGGATGGGCAGTGGCCTGCCCCGAATTTCCGTTGGAAGAAGAACTGCTGCCCGAGTCGAACGATTCAAACAGCGGCCACCACTTGGCATCCACAGCGTTCTTGTCCTGCTGGTACTGCTCGTACAGTTCGTCAACGAGCCACTCGTTTCCGCCAAATTCCTCTGGTAGACGGTGGCTTGGCTGCTCTGGCACTTGAAATACGCCTCTTCCATGAGTTTGATTTCTCTCCGGCCCCACGGTGCGTCAACACTACGTTCGAACCAGTCTCTGCGTCCTCTGAACCCAGACCTTTGCAAGTCTAGTAACCATGTTGTGCTAACTGCCAATAAGGGTGACCCAAATCATGAAGTGACGCGGGAACGGCCAAATATGGCGGCCGGAAGCGTGTGAACAAGGGGTTTTAGGGGGAGGCCGTTACGGCGCTTCCGGGCCGTGCCCGGAGCGCGGGGAGGCCGTAGGCGTACCTGTAGACTGAAGTCCTTATGGACAGTAAATCTAGGTGCCGGCCTGGGGGCTGTCAGCGGAGCGCGAAGCACTGCGCCGCACAGTCCACCCGCAGAGCCGGCAAACCCCGAACACGCGCCCATCACCCGCCGGCGGCCCCTTCCGCCGCCGCCCGTCAGGAAAGACGCTCGGCCTCCGCCGACCATCCTCCGCCGGGCAGATATCCCGGTTATCCCGAGCCACGCCCGTGCGCAGTACAGGCGGGATGCTGAATGGAATGGCTCTTCCTTGCGGCAGGCCTGCTGCTGATTGCGGGTACCGGCTTTTTCGTAGCCGTTGAGTTTTCCCTCATTGCACTTGACCAGCCGACGGTCCAGCGCGCCGTGGACGACGGCGATGCGGGCGCGGTCCCGCTGCTCGCCTGCCTTAAGTCGCTGTCAACGCAGCTCTCCAGCTGCCAGCTGGGTATTACACTCACTACGCTCCTCACCGGATACGTGATGGAGCCATCGGTGGGGCAACTCCTGGAAGCCCCGCTGGCCGCCGTCGGACTTCCCGACGTCGCCGTCGCCTCCATCTCGCTGGTCCTGGCCATGGTGATCGCCACCCTGCTCTCAATGCTGCTGGGGGAATTGGTTCCCAAGAACATGGCTATTGCCCTGTCCTTCCGGGTGGGCAAGGCCCTTGCCCGGCCCCAGCTGGTCTTCACCGCGGTTTTCAAGCCTGCCATCGTGCTGCTGAACGGCTTCTCCAACCGGGTGCTCCACGTATTCGGCCTGGAAGCGAAAGAAGAAATCTCGGGGGCACGCACCCCGGCAGAGCTTGCCTCGCTGGTCCGCCGTTCGGCGGCCATGGGAACGCTCGACGCCGGGACGGCCAACTTCATCGCCCGTACCCTTAACTTCTCCACCAGGACGGCCGCGGACGTGATGACGCCCCGCATCCGGGTGGAGACGATCGACGCCGACCAGCCCGTCGCCGACATTGTCGCCGCCGCCCGCCGGACCGGTTACTCCCGGTTCCCGGTTATTGGCGACTCCGCGGACGATATCCGCGGCCTGGTCCATGTCAAGAAAGCCGTGGCCGTCCCGTGGGAGCGCCGGCAGAACCTTGAGGCCGGTGCCATTATGACGGAGGTGCTGCGGGTTCCGGAGACCATCCACCTGGATGCCCTGCTGGCCGAACTTCGCGAAGGAAACCTGCAACTAGCCGTCGTCCTGGATGAATACGGAGGAACCGCCGGTATCGCCACGCTCGAGGACCTTGTGGAAGAAATTGTCGGTGAAGTGGCGGACGAGCATGACAAGGTCCGCCCCGGCCTGCTGCAAAGCGCTTCCGGTGACTGGTATTTCCCGGGCCTGCTGCGGCCGGACGAGCTGTCCGAACAGATCCCGGGACTGACAGTGCCTGACGAGGCTGCCTACGAGACTGTGGGCGGCTACGTCATGAGCATGCTGGGCCGGATCGGCGCGGTGGGAGACACCGTGCCGGTGGGCGGCGGAACACTGAGCGTCACGCGAATGGACGGCCGCCGGATCGACCGCATCTGCTTCCGGCCGGTTGCACCGGATTACGTGGCCGGGGACACCAACGACGGGAACGGCCGATGAGCGACTGGGCAGGAATTGTGTGGCTCGGGGTCCTGCTGCTTGGCAACGCCTTCTTCGTGGGCGCCGAATTCGCCGTGATGTCGGCCCGCCGGAGCCAGATCGAGCCGTTGGCGGAGGCCGGTTCCAAGCGCGCGCAGACAACGCTGAAGGCGATGGAGAATGTTTCGCTGATGCTGGCGTGCGCCCAACTGGGCATCACTGTATGTTCGCTGCTGATCCTCCTGGTGGCGGAACCCGCCATCCACCACCTGCTGGCTGTCCCGCTGGAATCCCTGGGCCTGCCCATCGAGGTGGCCGATGTGGCCGCGTTCGCCGTGGCGCTGATGCTTGTCACGTTCCTGCATGTGACTTTCGGTGAGATGGTCCCGAAGAATATTTCGGTGTCCGTTGCGGACAAGGCCGCACTGCTTCTCGCGCCGCCGCTGGTGTTCATCTCCCGGCTCGTCAACCCGGTGATTTCGGTCCTTAACTGGTCGGCAAACCACATCCTCAAGCTGCTGCGGATCGAGCCGAAGGATGAAGTCAACTCCTCGTTCACCCTGGAGGAGGTCCAGTCGATCGTGCAGGAATCCACCCGTCATGGCCTGGTGGACGACGACGCCGGCCTGATCACCGGCGCGCTTGAGTTCTCGGAACATACCGCCGGGGACATCATGGTCCCGCTGGAGAACCTGGTGATGCTGAAGGCTCCCACCACTCCGGTGGAGTTTGAAAAGGCAGTCAGCCGTACCGGATTTTCCCGCTTCCCGATGCTGGATGACGAGGACATGCTCTATGGCTACCTCCATGTGAAGGACGTCCTGTCCATCCCGGAACCGGCCTATGGGTTTCCGATCGCCGAGAGCCGGATCCGGTCGCTGGCCAACCTGGCATTGGATGACGAGATTGAAAAGGCGATGTCCGTCATGCAGCGTACGGGCTCGCACCTGGCCCGCGTCATTGGACCGGACGGCAAGACGCAGGGCGTGCTGTTCCTCGAAGATGTCATCGAGCAGCTGGTGGGCGAGATCCGGGACGCCACCCAGGCCACCGGCATCCGCCGTCTGGGCCACCCGAACGGAGGCTGACCGGCCTGACCCTTCCCGCCACTGGCGGGAAGGGTGGTCCCGGCCGGGGCTAGATAGGAATGATTCCTATTTACGTATAGACTTGAGGGGTTGTTCTTCCCTCCCCAGTGAACCGAGGTCTTTCCGTGCGCCGTTCCGCAGCCGCCCGTTCGTCAGTCGCCGCCCTCGCCGGGTTGGGACTCCTGTTGACCGCCTGCAGCCCGGAGGCGCAGCCCTCGTCGGACTCCGCCGACGGCATCAACATCGTGGCATCGACGAACGTGTACGGCGATATCGCAAAGACCATCGGCGGAGACAAGGTCAGCGTCACCGCCATCATCAGCAAGACCAGCCAGGACCCGCACTCCTACGAGGCGACCGCGCAGGACCGGCTGGCGGTGTCCAAAGCGGACCTCGTCATCGAGAACGGCGGGGGTTACGACGATTTCCTCCACACCCTCGCCGAGGACAGCAACCTCGACGGCGGCAAGGTGCTCAACGCCGTCGAACTCTCCGGACTGGCCCATCCCGAGGAGGAGGAAGCCTCCGCCGAAGCGTCCGCGCCGGAATCAGAACCGGCCGATGAGCACGACCATGGCGAATTCAACGAGCACGTCTGGTACAGCCTGCACGCCATGGAGGAGCTGGCGGGCGACATCGCCGCAAAGCTCTCGGAACTGGACCCTGCTTCGGCGCAGACATTCGAGACCAATGCCGAAAACTTCACCTCCACCCTCGAAGGCCTGCACGGAAAGCTGGATTCCGTGAAGGGTGCTGCTGCCGGGGCGCCGGTGGCAGTGACCGAGCCGGTTCCTCTCTACCTGCTGGAGGACGCCGGGCTGGTTAACGCAACGCCTGAGGACTACACTGCTGCGATCGAGGAAGGCTCAGACGTGCCGCCGGCCGTACTCAAGGCCACAACCGACCTCGTAGCCTCCAAGTCGGTCCGCTTCCTCGCCTACAACCAGCAGACCGAGGGGCCGCAGACGGAAGCTGTGAAAAAGGCAGCCGAGACAGCAGGAGTCCCTGTGGTGGATTTCAACGAAACCCTCCCTGAGGGCAAGACGTACTTGCAGTGGATGACGGAGAATGTGGACACCATCAGCAAAGTTCTGGAGAGCAAATAGTTGAAGCCCGTCGTCAGCCTCACCGGAGCGTCCCTGAAATTTGGCAAGCGGGTGCTCTGGGAGGATTTGGACCTGGACATCAAACCCGGCGAATTCTTTGCCGTGCTTGGTCCCAACGGAAGCGGCAAGACCAGCTTCCTCAAGGTCCTGCTCGGCCTGCAGGACCTGCACCAGGGACGGGCTGCACTGGGCGGCCGCACCGTTGAGCGCGGCAGCCGCCTGATTGGCTACATCCCCCAGCAGAAGTCGTTTGCCCCGGACACTCCCATGCGGGCCAGGGATCTGGTGGGGCTCGGGGTGGACGGCCACCGCTGGGGACTGCGGCTGTCCCCAGCCAAGGCAAACCGCAGGATTGACGAGCTCCTCGACCTCGTGGGCGCCAGCGATTATGCAAAGGTGCCCGTGGGGCAGCTGTCCGGCGGCGAGCAGCAGCGGCTCCGGGTTGCCCAGGCGCTGGCCACCGATCCCCAGGTCCTTCTCTGCGACGAACCGCTGCTGTCCCTGGACCTGCACCACCAGCAGGCCCTGAGTGCCTTGATCAACAGGCAGTGCCGCGACCGGAACAGCGCCGTTGTGTTCGTAACCCATGAGATCAACCCCATTATCGACTACGTGGACCGGGTGTTGTACCTGGCCGGCGGGCGGTTCAAGGTGGGGACGCCGGAGGAAGTCATGACCACCGAAGTCCTCTCCGATCTCTACGGCAGCCACGTCGAGGTGATCCACGCCAACGGCCGGATCGTGGTGGTGGGGCTTCCGGATGCCACCACCCATCACCATGCCGAGCCCCATGCCCTGGCGGGGGAGGCCGCCTGATGGACGCAGACAGTATCCTGGCGGCAATCTTCAACTTCGAGAACTACGGCGAGCTGTTGGTCCTGGTTCAAAACTCGATCTGGGCGGGCGCCGTCCTGGGCCTCCTTGGCGGCCTGGTGGGCACCTTCGTCATGAAGCGGGACCTGGCCTTCGCCGTCCACGGCATTTCTGAACTGTCCTTTGCCGGGGCGGCCTTCGCCCTGCTGATCGGCGCCGACATTGTGTTCGGGTCACTCGTCGGGTCCGTTGCGGCGGCACTCCTCCTCGGCCTGATGGGGGTCAAGGCCCGGGACAAGAACTCCACCATCGGCGTCCTCATGCCGTTCGGCCTGGGCCTGGGCATCCTGTTCCTGTCCCTGTACGAGGGCCGCGCAGCCAACAAGTTCGGCCTGCTCACCGGGCAGATCGTCTCGGTGGATACGGTCCAGCTCACGGCCCTCGCCGGAACGGCGCTGGTTGTGATGGTGGCGCTGGTGGCCATCTGGCGGCCGCTGAACTTCGCCAGCCTCGACCCCGAACTCGCCGAGGCCCGCGGTGTTCCCGTCCGCCGGCTGGGCATCGTCTTCATGGTCCTGCTGGGTATCAGCGTTGCCCTGTCCATCCAGGTGGTGGGGGCCCTCCTGGTGCTTGCCCTGCTCATCACCCCCGCGGCAGCCGCCTTGCGGGTGACGTCATCGCCGGTGGCCGTGGTGGTGTTGAGCGTAGTTTTTGCCGTTACTGCCACAGTGGGCGGCATCCTGCTGGCACTGGGCGGCCGCATCCCGATCAGCCCTTACGTCACCACGTTGTCCTTCATTATCTACGTGGTATGCCGCGCCATCGGCTCCGTCAGGGCCGGCAAGGGAATCAACGGCAGGGTCCTGCAGGCGCAGTAACCGTCGGCGGTTACTGCCTGCTACAGCTTGCCTGCAGCCTTCAGGGCCGTGCATTCCGGGCAGAGGCCAAAGATTTCCACCGTGTGGGCCACCTCGCTGAAGCCATGCTCCGCGGCGGTGTGCGCTGCCCAGGTTTCGACGGCGGGTGCCTCCACCTCCACGGCTTTGCCGCAGTTCCGGCACAGCAGGTGGTGATGGTGGCCGGTAACGGCGCAGCGACGGTAGACCGCTTCGCCCTCACCGTTGCGCAGGACGTCCACCAGGCCTTCATCGGCAAGCGACTGGAGTATCCGGTAGGCCGTGGCGAGTGAAACGGACACGCCCTGGTTCTGCAGGATCCGGTACAGCTCCTGGGTGCTGACGAAGTCGTCCAGCTCATCCAGGGCGGCACTGACGGCCCGGCGCTGCTTGGTGACGCGCTGTTCCTTGCCGCCCGTTGCCGGGGAGGGCGTAGTGGAATCAACCTTGGCGCCGAGCGGCATGGATGGACTCGCTTCCTTGGGGATCATGGCAAAGACCAAGATTACCAGCCAAGCCCTCGTGGACACCGTTCCGGACAGGACCCTAGGCTGGCGCTATGAAGCTGACGAAATACACCCACGCCTGCGTCCGCCTCGAAAAGGACAGCCGGGTTCTGGTCCTGGATCCCGGCAACTTCTCCGAAACCGGGCAGGCGCTGGCAGGGGCCGAAGCCGTGCTGGTCACGCACGAGCACGCCGACCATGTCGACGTTCCCGCTGTTGTGGACGCACTCCGAAGCACCACGGACCTGGCGGTTTACGCCCCGGCCGGGGTAGCTGACCATCTGCGGACCGAAGTTCCGGAAGCAACGGCCCGGATTAACGCGGTGGAACCCGGAATGTCGCTGGATGTGGCGGGCTTCGCGGTGCGCAGCTTCGGTGGCCAGCACGCCCTGATCCATCCGCAGATCCCGGTGGTGCCGAATATCGGCTACCTCATTGATGACAACGTCTACCATCCGGGAGATTCGTTCATCGTTCCGGACGGCATCAGCGTCAAGACCCTGCTGGTTCCGCTGCATGCGCCCTGGAGCAAGTCGGCGGAAGTAGTGGACTTCGTCGTCAGCATACGGGCGCCCCGGGCATTCCAGATCCACGACGGGCTCCTCAATGACAACGGCCTGAAGATTGTGGAGGGCCACGTCAAAAGGATCGGCGCCAAGTACGGGACCGAGTACAGCCACCTGCGCGCCGGGGAGTCCGTGGAGGTCTAGGCGACGTCCGGGTCCCACCGTCCTGTATCGAAGAAGGTCCGGATCGCTGCTTCATAGGGCGCGGGGTCCAGGCCCTGGGATGCCAGCCAGTCCTGGTTGTAGTAGTTGCCCGCATAGCGTTCCCCGCCGTCGCACATCAGCGTGACAATGCTGCCCTTCCGGCCTTCGGCGACCATGCCGGCGATGGTCTGCCAGACACCCCAGAGATTGGTACCGGTTGAGGGGCCGGAGTGGAGTCCTGCAAGGACGGAAAGGTGGCGCATGGCTGCCACGGATGCGGCGTCGGGGACCTGGACCATGCGGTCGATGACGGACGGCACAAAACTGGGCTCCAGCCGCGGCCGTCCAATCCCCTCGATCCGGGATGGCAGGCCCGCCGGCACGGCGTCATTCCCGCCGCGCCACCCCGGATAGAACGCAGAGTTTTCGGGATCAACCACCAGCAGTCGCGTGGGGTGGCTGTGGTAGCGCAGGTAGCGGCCAATCGTGGCACTCGTTCCGCCGGTCCCGGCACCCACCACAATCCAGTCCGGAACCGGATGCTCCTCCAGCTGGAGCTGCCCGAAAATCGACTCCGCGATGTTGTTGTTGCCGCGCCAGTCCGTGGCCCGCTCGGCATAGGTGAACTGGTCCATGTAATGCCCGTTGCAGGTGGCGGCAACCTCTTCGGCTGCGGCATACACATCCGAGGCGTGCTCAACCAGCAGGCACGACCCGCCGAACTGCTCGATCAGGTGAATTTTCTCCTGGCTCGTGGTCCGAGCCATGACTGCGATGAACGGCAGTCCCAGCAGCTGGGCAAAGTACGCCTCGGAGACGGCGGTGCTGCCGCTGGACGCCTCCACGATGGTGGTGTCCGCCCTGATCCAGCCGTTGACCAGGCCGAAGAGGAACAGCGAGCGCGCCAGCCGGTGCTTCAGGCTGCCGGACCGGTGCGTCGATTCGTCCTTCAGGTACAGCTGGACGCCCCAGTGTTCAGGCAGCGGCACGGAGTAGAGATGGGTGTCCGCCGAACGGTTGTTTTCCGCCCGGATGGTGCGGATGGCATGGTCTGCCCAGTCCCGGTCTGACCACCCGCGGCCTGCCCAGTCCGTGTCCCTGCCGTTCCTGCCGTCCTCAATCTTCACCAATCCAGCCTACCCGCGGGCGGACCGGTGGCGGCTTAGAGTGGAACCGATGGTTTGACCACCCCGAAGGAGCCCGATGAACCCCCTGATGGACCTGACCACGCTGAGCAACCGTATTGCGGCCGGGCGGCGCACAGTGCTGTTGGATGTCCGCTGGGCGCTGGGAGATCCGCTGGGGCATGAGCACTACCTCGGCGGACACCTGCCGGGGGCCGTCTTCGTGGACCTTGCCACCGAGCTTGCTGCGCCGCCCGTTCCGGCGCGGGGACGGCACCCACTGCCGGCGCCGGAGGACTTCCAGGCTGCGGCGCGCGGCTGGGGGATCAACAATGGCGACGTCGTGGTCGCCTACGACGACACTGCCAATATGGCTGCCGCGAGGGCTTGGTGGATGTTAAGGAACGCCGGGCTTCGGGAGGTTTACCTGCTCGACGGCGGCCTGGCCGCCTGGCGTGCCGAAGGCCTTGCGGTGGAGCAGGGCCCGGTGGTGGCTGAGCCCGGAAATGTGGTGCTGGCGGACGGCGGAATGCCCCGGCTCGACACCGGTGCTGCCGCCGCCTGGCCGGACAGCGGAGTGTTGCTCGATGCACGCGCGGGGGAGCGGTACCGCGGCGAGGTGGAGCCCGTCGACCCCCGGCCAGGCCACATCCCCGGGGCGGTGAGCGCCCCGACGTCGGACAACGTGGACGGAAACGGACGCTTCCTTCCCGCTAACGAGCTGCGAAGCAGGTTCGAGGCGCTGGGCGTCCGGGACGGGATGCCGGTTGCTGTCTATTGCGGTTCAGGGGTGACCGCGGCGCACGAGGTGGCGGCGCTGGAAGTGGCAGGGTTCAGTGCGGCGCTGTACGCCGGCTCATTCTCGGAGTGGTCCAACAATGCGCAGCTGCCCGTGGCCACCGGTGCTGATCCCGGCGGCGGATCTTTCCCGGCTGGAAAGTTGGCTGGCCCCAACGGTAGCGTCTGACTATGACCCCAGGACGTCCCGTACCGCCGCCCCTTGCCACACCAATCCTGCCGTACGCCGGCGCCGGCACCCTTGCCGCTGCGTACGGTGCCGTGTCCCCTGGCAGCGGGCTGGTCCCGCTGACCGTGGCCCGGCGCGCGCCCAACCCGGACGACGTCGAAATTGCCATCGAGTTCTGCGGCCTGTGCCACTCGGATGTGCACGCGGCCCGCGGGGAGTGGGGCGGGCAGACTTATCCGCTGGTGCCCGGCCACGAGATCGTGGGAACCGTAAGCCGGGTGGGCTCAGCCGTCACCGGTCTTGCCGTGGGCGAGCGGGTGGGCGTCGGCTGCATCGTGGATTCGTGCCGCGAGTGCGAAAGCTGCCTGGATGGCCTGGAGCAGTACTGCGAAAAAGGTATGACCGGCACCTACGGTGCCGTCGACCGCCGGAATGGTGACGCGGTTACCCAAGGTGGCTATGCGACCTCCATCGTGGTGGACCACCGCTACGTGGTCCGCGTGCCCACGTCACTGGACCCGGCCGCCGTCGCGCCTTTGCTCTGTGCCGGGATCACCACGTTCTCCCCGTTGCGGCACTTCGACGTCGAAGAGGGCGATGTTGTTGGCGTGGTGGGCCTGGGCGGGCTGGGGCACATGGCGGTCAAGCTGGCCAAAGCCATGGGTGCCCGGGTGGTGGTGTTCACAACGTCGGAATCCAAGGTGGCCGCCGCGTTGGAACTGGGAGCCGATGAGGTTGTCCTGTCCCGGGACGAGGATGCGATGGCCGCCGCGAACCGCACCATCGACGTCATCATCGACACAGTTGCCGCCCCGCACGATCTCAACCCCCTGTTCCGCACCCTGCGCGTGGACGGTGCGCTGTTCCAGCTGGGCCTGCCGTCCGAGGCCATGCCCCCGGTGAACCCGCGCGCCCTCATCCGCCGCCGCGTCGCGTACGCCGGCTCGCTCATCGGCGGAATCGCCGAAACGCAGGAGATGCTGGACTTCTGCGCCGAGCATGGCGTGGTTGCCGACATCGAAATGGTCGACGCCGGCCAACTTAACGAAGCTTATGACCGCATGGTCGCAGGAGATGTGAAGTACCGGTTCGTGCTGGACACCAGCACCTTGCAGGCAGCCGCCAAGGAGGCAGACGCATGAGCACGCTCTTTACCAGGATCCTCAACGGCGAAATTCCCGGCCGGTTCGTCTGGCGGGAGGACGATGTGTCCGCCTTCCTCACCACCGGGCCCCTGGCCGATGGGCACACCCTTGTGGTCCCCACCGAGGAAGTGGACCGCTGGACTGATGCGTCACCCGAGACCCTGGCACGGGTGATGGAGGTGGCCCGCCGGATCGGCGCCGTCCAGGTGGACATCTTCGACGCCCCGCGGGCCGGGCTCATCGTGGCGGGCTACGAGATCAACCACCTGCACGTGCACGTATGGCCCTCACGCAGCATGGCGGACTTCAGCTTCGCCTCCGCGGACCAGAATCCTGATCCCGCCGTCCTGGATGCCAACGCGGAGAAACTGCGCCGCGGGCTGCGGGACGCCGGCTGGGGCGAGTTCGTTCCCGCCAGTTAACCCGCAAAGATGTCCCGGCCCGGGCCGGGACATCTTTGTTTTAAGGTCGTCAGGCCGGCGCCAGGGCCTTGTTGAGTACCGTGCGGATGCGCTTTTCGGACACCGAGTAGGCCGTTCCGAGTTCGACGGCGAAAAGGCTCACCCGGAGCTCCTCGATCATCCAGCGCACCTGGGTCAACTCGCGGCCGGCGCGCCGTCCGGGGAGGAGCGCCGCCACGGCATCGTCATAATCGTCCTCCAGCCGCTGCACCACGGCCATGTTCACTGCGTCCCGCTGCACGTTTCCCGGCAACCGTTCAAGCCGCTTCTCGATGGCAGTGAGGTACCGCGGCAGCTGGCTGAGCTGGGCGTAGCCCGTGCGTGCCACAAAACCGGGGTAGACCAGTTGCTCCAGTTGGCTCTTGATGTCGTTGAGGGCACTGATCAGGGCCAGGCTGGTGGTTCCCTTCAGCTGCTTTTCGATGCGCCGGGTGGCAGCCAGTATGCGTTCCACCACCGCGGTCACGCTGAACACGGTGTCGATCAATTCCGCCCGCACCACTTCGTAGAGGGCATCGAAGGCCTGCCTGTCCCAGGGCAGTTCTGCTGGGGTGAGCTTGTCGATGGCCGCGAGGGCGCAGTCGGCAATCAGTGCGGACACTGAGCCGTGCGGGTTCTGGCTGAACGTCAGTTTCTCCGTGTTGCTCAGGTGCTCCAGCACATAGCGGTCCGGCGACGGAACCCGCAGGGCCAGCATCCTGATCACGCCGCCGCGCATGGCATCGAGCTGTTCCTCCGGTGTCTGGAAGACCCGCAGCGACACGGAGGTGCCCTGGTCCACGAGTGCGGGGTACCCGGTGACAGTGTGTCCCTTCACCATGCTGCTGACTTCCCGCGGAAGGGCCCCGAAGTTCCACTCCGTCAGGCCGTCCTGTTCCACGAAGCCGGCAGGCGCGGAAGCCGGACCTCCCTTGCCCGATGAGGGCAGCCGGGGCGTGCCGCCGTCGTCCGTCTTGCCTCTGCCCGGTCCGTTGCCCCCGGCAGTAGTGTTCTTGGGACCAGTCGTCGCGGGGGTGGCGCCCAGTGACTCCGCAATTGCGCGCCGGGTCGCAGGTGCAAGCCGTTCCTGGAGGGCTGCAAGGTCCTTGCCTTCCTCCAGGACCTTGCCCTTGCTGTCCACCACCTTGAAGCTGACGCGCAGGTGCGGGGGCACGGCGTCCCAGTTCCATGACCCAGGCGGGATAATGGCGCCGCGGATCCGCCGAAGGGCCAGCTCCAGCGACGGTTCCAGCTCGTCGTTGGCGGGATCGAAGTCCGATTCCAGGACGGCGACTGCCTGCCGGGCAACGTCCGGTGCCGGGACGAAATTCTTCCGGATCTGCTTGGGCAGCGACTTGATCAACGCGGTGACAAGTTCCACGCGCTGGCCAGGAATCAGCCAGCGGAACGGGGCGTCGTCCAGTTGGTTGAGGAAAAGGACGGGCACTTCCGCCGTGACGCCGTCGGACGGATTGGGCGGGGACCCCGGGGCCACAGGATGGAACTCATAGCTCAGCGGCAGCTCAAAACCCTTGTGCAGCCAGGTCCTGGGGAAGGCGGACTCGTCCAGGTCATCCGCGTCATCGCTCAGGAGGAGCGACTTATCGTAGTCCAGCAGGTCCGGGTTCTGTCTCCGGGCCTCTTTCCACCATTTGTCGAAGTGTCGCTCGGACACCACGTCCGGGCCAATCCGGGCATCGTAGAACTCGAACAGCGTCTCATCATCCACCAGCAGGTCCCGGCGGCGCATCCTGGCCTCGAGCTCCTCCACCTCCTGCAGGAGCGCACGGTTGCGGTGGAAGAACTTATGGTGCGTGCGCCAGTCGCCTTCCACCAGCGCGTGCCGGATGAAGAGCTCGCGGGCAACCACCGGATCCACCCGGCCGTAATTGATGCGCCGCTGGGCGATGATGGGCACGCCGTAAAGTGTGACCTTCTCGTAGGCCATGACCGCACCCTGGCGGGTGGACCAGTGCGGCTCACTGTAGGTGCGCTTCACCAGCTCCGGGGCCACCTGTTCCGCCCAGACGGGATCGAATTTGGCAGCCACCCGTGCCCAGAGCCTGCTGGTCTCCACGAGTTCGGCGGCCATCACGAAGGTGGGGGACTTCTTGAAGAGGGCGGACCCGGGGAAGATTGCGAACCGGCTGCCGCGGGCGCCGGCATACTCGCGCTTGCGCTCATCGAGGATGCCGATATGGCTCAGGAGCCCGGACAGCAGGCTGATGTGGATCCCGTCATGGTTGCCCACCGGGTCCGCCAGGCGCTTGTTGTCCAGGCTGATGCCGAGCGGACGCGCCAGCTGGCGCAGCTGGGCGAAGAGGTCCTGCCACTCGCGCACCCGCAGGTAGTTGATGAACTCGCTGCGGCACAGGCGGCGGAACGCCGACGAGGACAGCTCCTGCTGCTTCTCCTGCAGGTAGTTCCAGAGGTTCAGGTAACCGGTGAAGTCCGAATTCTCGTCCTTGAACCGGTTGTGCTTCTCCGCCGCCAGCTGCTGCTTGTCCGTGGGACGCTCGCGGGGGTCCTGGATGGTGAGCGCCGCCGCCAGGATCATGACTTCCCGGACGCAGTTGCGCTTGCCCGCCTCCACAATCATTCGGCCCAGCCGGGGGTCCACGGGCAGCTGGGCCAGTTTCTGCCCGACGGCGGTGAGGCCGCTGCCGCTCCTGCCGTTACCTTCCGCGTTCTGCGGCTTCGGGGCAGCCAGGGCGCCGAGTTCGCGGAGCAGCGTGACGCCGTCGTTAATCGCCCGTGTTTCGGGAGGCTCGACGAACGGAAAGTCCTCCACGTCCTTGGGGCCGCGGGCCACGCCCATGGCGGTCATCTGCAGGATGACCGCGGCGAGGTTGGTCCGCAGGATTTCGGGATCCGTGAACCGCGGCCGGGACCCAAAGTCTTCCTCCGAATACAGGCGGATGGCAATACCGTCCGAAACACGGCCGCAGCGCCCGGACCGCTGGTTAGCCGATGCCTGCGAGACGCGTTCGATGGGCAGCCGCTGGACCTTGGTGCGGTGCGAGTACCGGGAGATGCGGGCCGTTCCTGTGTCAATGACGTACTTGATGCCGGGCACGGTAAGCGACGTCTCCGCCACGTTGGTGGCGAGCACGATCCGGCGCTTGCTGCCCGGATGGAAGACCTTGTGCTGTTCCTGCAGGCTCAGGCGCGCGAAGAGCGGGAGCACTTCCGTGCCTGCAAGCCGGCGGTTGGACTGGATGCGGGGCTGCAGCGCCTCGGCCGCGTCGCGGATCTCGCGCTCGCCGGAGAAGAAGACCAGGATGTCCCCGGGCGCCTCGTTGGCCAGCTCGTCGACGGCGTCGCACACGGCATCCAGCGGGTCGCGGTCCTCCTCGAGTTCGTCGTCGGAGGCCTCTTCGTCGTCCGCCCTGGGCTGGGTCAGGGGGCGGTAGCGGATTTCCACCGGGTAGGTGCGGCCCGTCACCTCGATGATGGGCGCGGGCTCTTCCTCAGTGCCGAAGTGGTTGGCGAAGCGCTCGGGGTCGATGGTGGCCGAGGTGATGATGACCTTCAGGTCCGGGCGCTGCGGCAGGATCCGTTTGAGGTAACCGAGGATGAAGTCGATGTTGAGGCTGCGCTCGTGGGCCTCGTCAATGATGATGGCGTTGTACTTGCGGAGCAGTTTGTCCCGCTGGATTTCGGCCAGCAGGATGCCGTCCGTCATCAGCTTCACCTTGGTTGCCTTGCTGACCTCGCCGGTGAAGCGGACCTGGAAACCAACTTCCTGGCCAATCTCGACGCCGAGCTCCTCGGCAATGCGCTCGGCCACCGTGCGCGCTGCCAGCCGGCGGGGCTGGGTGTGGCCGATCAGCCCGTTCTCGCCGAGGCCGAGCTCCAGGCACATCTTGGGAATCTGGGTGGTCTTTCCGGAGCCGGTCTCGCCGGCAATGATGGTCACCTGGTTGGCGGCAATTGCCGCCATCAGGTCCTCGCGGCGCTCGGAGACCGGCAGCTCGGCGGGATAGGAGATATGCAAAGTCATGGCTGCAGACAGTCTACTGCGGCGAGGCCGGCACCCCCGGTTCGACTGCCTGCGGCGTTCTTTGCGGTACGGGCTTGCTAGAAGATGCGGAGCGTATAGCTGGTGCTGGGAAGGTCCAGGGCGGACCATTCCTCATGGGAGCTGACGGGAGGGGTGTGGCCCCGTCCGTCGCGCAGGAGGGCTGCGATGGTGGCTGCAGCGAGGAGGAGGAGCAGGATGACGGTGATGGTTGCGAAGATTTCCATGGCTCCATGCTTCTCTTCACGGCACATACACAACAGTGGCAGAAATGCCCAAAAAGCGAAAATTCCTGCCACAATGGAAGCATGCTGAAATCGGTAGCGGTGATTGTGGTTCCCAACTTTTCGATCTTCGAATTCGGGACGGCCTGTGAGGTGTTCGGAATCGACAGGTCTGCCCGGGGCAGTGGAGTCCCCGCCTTTGATTTTCGGGTCTGCACGCCCGAACCGGGCAACGTGCCCATGAAGTCGGGGTTGTCCATGAACGTTAGCCACGGACTGGAAGCCACCGAAGATGCGGACCTGGTGATCATGGCTCCCTTCGGGCGGGACCAGGAGATGCCGGAGCCTGTGCTCTCTGCCCTCCGCGCCGCTGACGCCAGGGGTGCGTGGGTTTTATCGATCTGCTCGGGAGCATTCGCGCTGGCACGCGCAGGCCTGCTGGACGGCCGCCGCTGCACAACCCACTGGCATTACTCCCGTGACCTGGCCGAGGCCTACCCGGACGTGCAGGTGGATGAGAATGTCCTTTATGTGCAGGACGGCAATATCATTTCCTCTGCCGGAACCGCTGCCGGGATCGACGCCTGCCTGCACCTGGTGCGGCTGGAGCTGGGGGCCAACGTTGCCGCCGCGATTGCCCGTGACATGGTGGTTCCGCCCCACCGCGACGGCGGCCAGGCCCAGTTCATCGACCGGCCCATGCCCACCTGCGGCTCGGCGCCCATGGAAGAACTGCTGCGGTGGATGGTGCAGAGCCTGGACCGTGAGCATACGGTCAACGAGCTGGCAGCCCGGGTTCACATGTCTCCCAGGACCTTCGCCAGGAAGTTCCGCTCGGAAACGGGTGCCACACCAGCGGCCTGGCTCAACTCGCAGCGGGTACTCCGGGCCCAGGAGTTGCTGGAATCGACCGATCTGAACATCGATGAGATTGCCCGGGAAGCCGGGTTTGGCCATCCGGTCCTGCTGCGGCACCACTTCGCCAAGGTCCTCGACACCAGCCCGCAGTCCTACCGCCGGGCATTCCGGGGGCAGCTGGCCGAGGCGGGCTAGCTACAGCCCGCGATCTGGTTTGAGTATTGCCCGGGCCTGGATTGGGCGGCCTATTCCCTGCTGCCCGGATTATTCGTGCCCTGCCCACTCCCGGACTCCTGGGCTGCTGCACGGGTCCGCTCCACGAGCACGCGCCAAGGTCCGGTCACTGCCCGTTCAGGCAGGGCCGCCCGCCTGTCCCCGGCCCGGATTGAATAGATGAACCGGTCAGGCTGGTTTCCAACAAACTGTTCGGCGGCCGCCCGCGGTGTCCGGGGAACGGCATCCCACGGACAGGCTTCCACGATCGGCTCCCACTGGTTGATTGCCGTTTTAGAGCGCGCATCTACGGTCCACACCCGCGTCATCGCGGCAATCCCACCTGTGCGTTCCACACTGATTTTCATGGCCTGGTTCCTGGGCTTCCGCGCAGCCTGGCGGCTGAAAGTCCGGCAACCAGGCATCCCTTAATGCTTGACCTTCACAGTTTCCCACGCCTGCCGCACGGCGTCATGCTCTTGTGAGCCGGAACCGAAGAGCTCCACGGCGGCAGCGGCGGTGGCCCGCGCAAAGACGCTGAATGTGGCTGTGGCAGGCAGGGATCCGCCCGTCAGGGTTTCGTACCAGATGCGGCCGGGGGAGTCCCAAGCGTTCCCGCCCAGGGATTCCGCTACGAGGTAGAAGGCGCGGTTGGGAATACCAGAATTAATGTGGACCCCGCCGTTGTCCGCGCTGGTCCTGACATAGGAGTCCATGGAGTCCGGCTGCGGGTCCTTACCCAGCACATCGTCGTCGTACGCCGTTCCGGGAGCCTTCATGGAGCGCAGGGCACTTCCTTCCACCTCGGCGGTGAAAAGCCCCTCGCCGATCAGCCAACTGGCCTGGGCCGCGGACTGGTTTTTCACGTACTGCTCCACGAGGGCGCCGAAAACATCTGACATCGATTCGTTCAGGGCGCCGGCCTGGTTCCGGTAAGCGAGGGCGGCGGAGTGCTGGGTTACTCCATGGGCGAGTTCATGGCCGATGACGCTCAAGGATGCCGTAAAACGCTCGAAAACTTCACCATCGCCGTCGCCGAAGACCATCTGGGTGCCGTCCCAGAAAGCGTTGTCATAGAGCCTGCCGAAGTGCACGGTTGCATCCAGGCGCATTCCCTGGCCGTCGATGGAGTTGCGGCCAAAAACGTCGGCATAAAGGCGGTGGGTGTGTCCCAGTCCGTCGTAGGCTTCATCGGTTGCGGCATCTCCCGTCCCGGGTTCGCCCTCCTTGCGCACCAGCCTTCCCGGCAGGGTCTCCGAACCGTCGGCATCGTAAATGGTCCGGTTGGACGGCCCTGGCTTCGCCAGGCGCACGCCAGAAGGAAGATCGGGCAATGCCTGGGTCCGGGACGCCTGGAATGAGCCGACGTGGCCAAGGGCCTCCCTGGCGGCCCGGGCAGCCGCAGAATATTGCGGAGCATCCTGCCGGGCCAGCCGCCGCAGCAGGTAGGGCGGGACGATGGAACAGAACGGAACGTGCATGGCGTACCCCCTCAACTAGGTCAATTCAGACTACGAGGGGGCTCTGACAATCGGTGCCAGCACACGCGGCACGGGCCGTTTCGCGTGGGTGGCGGTAGCACGCAGAAGCACGACGACGGCCGACCGGCTTTGTTGGTTATCGCCGCCTTGAGCGGGATGCACGAAGAATGTCACACCCCCGCACGATGATGTGGGTATGGAAAACGGCACGTTGACGGCAGCGGAGATGGCAGGCATTCATGCCTCTGTCGCGGCCCTCGACGCGTTGTTCCTTGAAGATGCGCAGCTGCGAAATCCCGTCGACGGCGAAGGGATGAACGTCTTGCAGCGTGCCTATGAACTCCGCCTGGAACGGCTGGGCCAGCTGGCGAGGCTCGAAGCCCAGGTCGCCGCGCTCAAGGCCCGGGACGCGGCCGAATCGGTTGAACTCCAGCAGGCTATGACCCCGCCGGACGCTCCGGTTCAGGCACGGATCTTTCAGGAGATCTCGACCATTGAGGAGATCGCAGGGGTCCTGACCATCAGTTCAGGCGCGGCAGGGGCGTTCGTCACCCAGGCCCGACAGGTCTGCTCTCTCCCTTCCGTGTACGGGGCGTTGTCCACCGGGGCCCTCTCCTGGCAGCAGGCCAAAATCATCGCCGACGAAACCGAGGCCCTGGACCATCCCGCCGCCGTGGCTTTGGCGGATCATTTCCTGGACCCGGATGCACCGAACCCGGCCAGGGGCTGCCCCGCCACCGGGCTCGTGCCGTCCCGGCTGCGGGCCAAGGTCAGGGCTTGGCGGGAACGCCACCACCCCGAGTCGATCCAGAAACGCCACGCGAAGTCCGTGGCCGACCGGCGGGTCGAGTTCCACCGGGACCGTGACGGGATGGCCTGGATCGCCGCGTACCTCCCTGCAGATACCGCCACAGGAATCTGGAACAGGGCAAGGGCTACCGCGCGCGGCCTGCAGGGACCCACCGAAATCCGCACCCTGCCGCAGCTCTGCGCCGATATCGTCGCCAACCGCCTCCTCGCGCCCGCCCAGTCCGGCGGCGGGGACGCGGCCTGTCCCACCGAATCTGGCAGCGCCAGCGAACAGATCCCGAACGACTTCATCGGGTACGCAACGCTTGAAGGGTCCGACGAACCCGCAGCAGTCCTTGGCATCCCCGAAGACCTCACCGGGATCCTGCACCGCAATGACGGCACCAGCAAGGACTTGGCAACCACGCCTATTGCGGTTGACTCGGGGGTTGGGAAGGTTCCGGTGCCGCGGGCGGATGTGCTTGTCACTGTCCCGGCGTTGGCGCTGTTCGGCGTGACGGACGAACCGGCCATCCTCGACGGGTACGGCCCGATCCCGGCGTCCATGGCCCGCAAACTCCTCGTCGACGGAGCGAGTTCCTTCACCCGCGTCCTCGTCGATCCGCGGGACGGTGCACCGCTGGAAATCGGCCGCACCAGCTACCGGATCACCAAAGCAATGAAACAAGCGCTCCGGCTCCGGGACGGCAAATGCACCTTTCCCGGCTGCAACAACAACTCCCCGGATAACGACACCGACCACCTTCAAGCCTGGCAACACGGCGGAACCACCGGCATCAGCAACCTGGCACAACTCTGCCCAAAACACCACCGGGTCAAACACAACAGCGGCTGGAAGCCTACGGAAGCAACGCAAAACGAACCACCCGGCTGGACCTCACCCACCGGCCGCCACTACGCCAGCGAACATCCAGGCTGGGAACCACCACAGCTGCCGCCCGACCTGGCTGCCCTGCTGAGTGACGGCACAGCACCTGGTGACCCCGGGCCGGGCTGGTCTGCCACTAAAAAGCGCGGCTGGCGAGCTGCTGCCACTGATGAACAGCAAGTGGTTCTGGCTGCTGCTACGGACGAGCGCTATCCCGCAGCAGCTGCGGCCGGCACGCATGAAGCAGACGAAGACTTGGTGTGTCCGCCGTGGTTGGAATGGGGTGACGTCGAAATTACAGACGCGGACGTGCCGGACCCGGAAATCTTTGATGGTGCTGGCTTCCCGGATGATCCTGAATTGCTCGGATACGATCCAGCGAAAACCACGTTCCCGGACTGCCTGCTGTGGTTGGAGGCTGAGGAAGCCGCGTTGAGCCACCATTAATGACCACGGGCTAACCAGGCAAACAAATGTTCACGGGCTTACCCCGGCAAAAATAATGTGGTGCCCGCTGCGAGCTTGCCCGGAAAAACTAACTGGAAAAACGAAAGCGGCCCGGTCAGTGACCGGGCCGCTTCTGATGGTGCCCTCGATAGGATTCGAACCTACGACCTTCTGCTCCGGAGGCAGACGCTCTATCCCCTGAGCTACGAGGGCAATCCGGATTTCCTGCCGTTCCCGGCGGGACGTCCTAGAGCTTAGCAGGAAGGTGGGCTCCAAGGGAAAACCTGTCCTGCTCCGGCGTCGCTAACAGGCGAGGAGCACATGGAACCGTGGCCTCAGTAGCCGGAGAACGAGTCCACGTGCACCCGCCGGGCCCCTGCCTTCCGCGCGGCACGGCGGAGTGAGGCAACGCTGGCGGGCGGGCCGGAGACATACACTTCACGGCTGCCAATGTCCGGAACCAGGGCCCTCAATCCCTCGGGGTCCAGCCGGGGTGTTCCGGCCGGAACAGCGCCAAATTCCGGCGGGGGCTCCGAACCGTCCGCGAGGCGTACAAGGACCCGGATGCCTGCAGCACGAAGTTCGTCAGCATAGGCGATCTCGTTGGCGCTCCTGGCCAGTAGGAGGAAGACGGCGTCACGTTCCCGGAGCCCTTCCGACCTCAAGTGTGAGAGGAAAGGTGTGATCCCGATGCCGGCGGCAATGAGCAGTACAGGTCTGCGGGGGTCGCCGGGGAGGACAAAGTCACCGCCCACCGAGGTGGCCGTTACCTCGTCGCCGGGCTTCAGCCCCAGGAGCACCCTCTTGGCCGCGGACAAAGGCTCGGCGGTCCGGACGCCAAATCTCACGAGGCCTTCCGCAGGCGAACCTGTCAGGCTGAACACCCGCCGTCGTCCTTTCCCGTCAGACTTGGCATGCGGCAGGTCGAGTTCCATGTACTGCCCCGGAAGGAAGCGCACCGGCCTGGCCGGCTCGAACGAAAATTCCGTGGTGCTCGGGGTCAGCCTCCGGCTTCCTGCAAACCGCAGCTTCACACCGCCCCGCTGGCCCACCAGGAAGGCAAGGAAGTTGCCCAGCAGCAGCGCCGCCTCGGGGGAATTCGCGATGAATCCGAGATTGTAGGGGACCGCAAAGACAACGCCGACGACGGCGGCCAGCGCCAGCTGCTGCCACCGCCGCGGCGGAAGCGTCAGGGGCTCGGTCAGCATGAACCCGACAAAGAAGAGCACCGGCCGTTGCGCCAGGGCCTGGTAGATGCCCATCCCGGCAGTCATGCCGGCCCTGAGCAGCTCAAAGGTGATGATGCCCGTCGCCACGATGGTGAACACCGAAGCCATCAGGACTTTCCTGGTCCGGTAAAGGACCAGCAGCACGCCCGGGACCAGTAGCCACAGCATGGCAGGCGTCGCTGCCCACCAGGTGGCGATATTGAGCCCGGTAAGGCCGGCGACGAAGGCTCCCGCGGCAGCGGGGTTGAAGATGTGCCGGCCGCGCCAGGCAAGGGCGTATTTGGACGCCGACGCCAGCACACATGCCAGGGCGACCCCCGCTACGTCCAACGGCTGGAAGGAAGGCCAGAAAAGGAAGTAGAGCAGCAGCCCGGTGATCAGTGACGATTCCGAGTGCGGACGTACCCGGAACAGCGCCGCCAGGGCCCGGTTGGAGGCGTAGGTCAGGGCAAGGCACAAGGCCAGGTGAGCCAGCATCTCCGGGATTCCGAAAGTCAGCCAGCCCAGTACCTCAAGCAGCAGGCTGTACACGGCAAGGGCTGCCAGTACCAGGAGGATGAGCCGGTACATGGTGAACCTGCCAAGCAGGGTATCCATCCGTCCGGTGGCAGATGCGGCAGAACCGGCATGAGGGGTTCCGACAGGGCTCATGTGAACAGTGTCCCTTCAAATTCTTCGGAGTAGCCCGCACTGCCGTCCGAATACACGGTCAGCCAGGAGAAATCGAACGATTCCTGGAGGTGCGCGCCGGGAACAAAGAAGAGCGCCGTGGCCAGCGCGTCGGCAAGGACGGCTGTCTCCGCCAGGGCCCAGGTGGCGACGGCGGTCTGGACGGGCTTGCCGGTGGTTCCGTCCAGCACGTGGTGCAGTCCGTCACCCCAGGCCCGCCGGTTGGCAGCGGAAGCGCACAGTGCGCGCCCTGCCAGTTGGACCACCCCAATGGCCTGGTCCGGATTGTAGGGATGCTCCAAAGCCACCGGTACGGGGGACGGGCCGCGTGCCAGGAGATCTCCGCTGCCGTCGACGACGAACGCATCAACGCCCGCCGATTCCAGTTCGGCCGCCAGCAGATCCACCAGCAGCCCCTTCCCGGCGGCGCCGACATCGAGCACCAGGGGAGCGCTGGTGGTGATGGATGTTCCGTTCCATTCCAGGACGTCGTCCCAGGCTGGAGCGGGCAGCGGGGAATCGGCCGGCTGCAGCGAGTACACAGCGTCATAACCGAGCCGCTCGAGGCTTGCGCCGATCAGGGGAGTCATGGTCCCGCCAGAGATCTCGTAGAGGGTCCGGTACAGCTCCCCGAGTTGTCCGGCCTCGTCCGGAAAGCTATAGCGGCCCGGTGTCCGTGCCATGGCACTCACTAGGGAATCGCTGCGGAAACGGGACCAGTCGGCGTCGAATTTTTCAACCCTGGCCAGGATGCGCTCCGTCAGGGACGGCCCCAGCGGAACGGAGGACGAAATTTCCCAATGCGTCCCGATGCCCTCGAACGATATGCCCTCCACGTCCCCTCCCGGCACCGCCTACCGGGCTTCCGACTTGATCTGTTCCACTGCCTGGTTGAAGCCGCCGCTGGTGAGTGAAGAGCCGGCCACCTTCGAAACACTGAGCTCGTCGATGTTCTTGCCCACTACTTGCGCCGCGATGCCGCCGGCAAACTCGCCCTGGAATTTGCGGGTGTTGGGGTTGGAGGGATGCTGGGTGATCTGGACGTCCTTCACCGTGCCCGAAGCGAGGGTGAGCTGGACGCCCACGGTCTCGGTGCCGTTGGGCGAGACGTAGTTCCCGTCCGCGCTGTATGTCCCGTCCTTGTACGTTGAGCCGCTGCCGGCCACTGAGGACGCGTTCGGTGATGGTGCAGCAGTGGTTTCGGCAGCGTTTCCGCCGGTGGAGGCCGGAGCAGTTTCGGTAGCGGACGGCGCACAGCCTGCCACGGTTCCCGCGAGGGAGAGGCCGGCAATACCGGCATAAACGCTCTTGCGCACGGTGGGTCTCATAAGGCTCTCGTTTCGTCATAGGGATCACGGAGTTCAAGCGGTGGTTACGCTGTTGTCAACGCTGGATCCAGCCTATTGGTTCAACCCTGTGCCGTCGTCGGTTTTTCCTTGTGGCCGTCCTGTGTAAGGCGGCCCCCGCACAATACGCAGAATTCTTTGCTGTCACTGGCCCCCGGTAGGCTAGAGGGGTGACTCCCGAAGAACTCTCCCTCGCCATATCCGCCTGCCTGAAAGACGCCGTTGCCGCCGGTGACATCGCCCTTTCAGCATCAGCTGTGCCTGATGAGGTGCGCGTGGAGCGACCCAAGAACCGGGAACACGGCGACTGGGCAACCAACATCGCCCTGCAGCTGGCCAAGCAGGCTGGCACGAACCCGCGGGAATTCGCCACTATCCTTAGTGCCCGGCTGAAATCGATCGACGGCGTCTCGGCCGTGGACATCGCCGGCCCCGGGTTCCTGAACATCACCGTTGATGCTGCCACCGCCGGCGCCCTCGCCAAGGTGATTGTTGAAGCGGGCAAGCAGTATGGAACCAACTCCGCGCTCGCCGGCCACACAGTGAACATGGAGTTCGTTTCGGCGAACCCCACCGGCCCCCTCCACATCGGCCACACCCGCTGGGCCGCCCTGGGCGATTCCATCGCGCGCGTCCTCCGGGCATCGGGCGCGGACGTCACGGCCGAGTACTACATCAACGACGCCGGCTCCCAGATGAACACCTTCGCCAAGTCTGTCTACTCGCGGCTTCACGGCCTCCCGGTGCCTGAGGGCGGGTACCCGGGCCAGTACATCGCCGACCTCGGCCATGAGGTGCTCACCGCGCATCCGGATATCCGCGAACTCACGGAAGTTGCCGCGCTTCCCGTCATCCGCGCCGCCGCGTACCAGGCACAGATGAAGGACATCAAAGCCACCCTCGCGGACTTCGGCGTGGAGTTTGACGTCTTCTTCTCGGAGCAGGAACTGCACGACGCCGGCGCTATCGAAAGTGCCGTGGCGCGCCTTCGCGAGCAGGGCCACGTGTTCGACGACGGCGATGCCGTCTGGCTGCGGACCACGGACTTCGGCGACGACAAGGACCGGGTGATGATCCGCGCCAACGGCGAGCCCACCTACTTTGCCGCCGACGCCGCGTACTACCTCTCGAAGAAGGACCGCGGCTTTACCGAAAAGATTTACCTCCTTGGCGCCGACCACCACGGCTACATCAACCGGCTGAAGGCGATCGCCGCGGCGGCCGGCGACGATCCCGAGAAGAACATCGAGGTGCTGATCGGCCAGCTGGTCTCCGTCAACGGGGCCAAGCTCTCCAAGCGTGCCGGCAACATTATCGAGCTCAAGGACCTGATCGACTGGCTGGGCAAGGACGCCGTACGTTATTCGCTGGCCCGCTTCCCGGCAGATTCGCCGCTGACCCTGGACCCCGAGCTGCTGAAGAAGCACAGCAACGAAAACCCGGTGTTCTACGTCCAGTACGCCCACGCACGCTCACGCGGCGCAGCACGGAACGCCGTGGCCGCGGGAGTGGAGCGCACGGTGGACGGTGAAGACCGCTTCAACGCCTCACTGCTGGACCACCCCACGGAAAACGAGCTGCTTTCATACCTGGGCAGCTACCCCTCGGTGGTGGCCAAGGCCGCGGAACTGCGCGAACCGCACCGCGTGGCGCGCCACCTGGAGATCATCGCCGGCGCCTACCACCGCTGGTACGACGCCTGCCGTATGGCACCCATGGGCGACGACCCCGTGACCGATGTCAACCGCACCCGGCTGTGGCTCAACGATGCCACCAGCCAGGTGCTGGCCAACGGCCTTGACCTGCTTGGCGTTTCCGCGCCGGAACGGATGTGAGCACCATGACCGTGAAAGCTGAAGGAACATTGCAGACCGGAAACACCGGATCCCCGCTGGCACCTGAATGGCTGGCCGTTCCGGCCGACCTCAATGCCCTGCACGAACCGATGTGGGCGGGCAGCGTGGAACGGAACGACACCGGGTCCCTCACCCTTGGAGGCGTCACGGTCCAGGAGCTGAAAGAGGAGTTCGGCACGCCCCTCTTCGTGATGGACGAGGCGGACTTCCGTGCCCGGGCGCGTGCTTTCAAGGACTCCTTTGATGCCGCCTTCGCGGACATCTGCGGCGGCGTGGACGTCTATTACGCCGGAAAGTCCTTCCTCTGCACCGCCGTGGTGAAGTGGGTTGAGGAAGAAGGCCTGCGGCTGGATACCGCGTCAGGCGGCGAACTGGCTGTCGCTGGCCGGGCAGGCATCGCGGGGGAGCGGGTGGCGCTGCACGGCAACAACAAGTCCGACGCCGAGATCAACCGTGCCCTGGACATGGGACTTGGACGCATCGTGGTGGACAGCCTGGATGAACTGGTCCGGGTGGGCGATATTGCCCGGGCCCGCGGGGAACAGGCAAAGGTGATGCTGCGGCTCACGCCAGGCGTCCACGCCCACACCCATGAATTTATCGCCACGGCCCATGAGGACCAGAAGTTCGGCCTCTCCATGGCGGCGGACACCACCGACCAGGCCGGCCTGTCCGCGGCGGAGGAAGCGGTGGCTGCCGCCTCGGCCCACCCCGGCATTGAACTCCTGGGCCTGCACTGCCACATCGGCTCGCAGATCTTTGAGCCGGACGGCTTCGCCCTGGCCGCGGAGAAACTGCTGCGCTTCCTGGCAGCCATGCAGGAAAAGTACTCCATCGTCATGCCCGAGCTTGACCTCGGCGGCGGCTACGGCATCGCCTACACCCCGGTGGACACCCCCCGCCCCGCAGCCGAGATCGCGGAAGCGATGGCCGCCGTCGTGCGTTCCACCTGCGCGGAACTGGGCATCGCTTCGCCGCGCATCTCCATTGAGCCCGGCCGCGCCATCGTGGGCAGCACTACCTTCACGCTCTACGAAGTGGGGACGCTGAAGACCGTGCGCGTCGACGCTCCGGCCGCTTCCGCCGCAGGTGAGGACGGTAACAACGTTACGTATCCGCGCCGCTATGTGTCAGTGGACGGCGGCATGAGTGACAACGCCCGTCCAGTGCTCTACGACGCGGATTACTCGGCGATTCTGGCCTCGCGGACCTCCGGGGCAGCGCCGCAGCTGTCCCGCGTAGTGGGCAAACATTGCGAGAGCGGGGACATAGTTGTTAGAGATGTATATCTGCCCGAGGACGTGGCAGCCGGTGATCTGCTTGCTGTACCGGGAACCGGCGCCTACTGCTGGGCCCTCTCAAGCAACTACAACTATCTGGCCCGGCCGGGCGTTGTCGCGGTGCGCGACGGATCTGCCCGGCTGATTGTCCGCGGGGAAACCGAAGAAGATCTGCTGAACCGCGACATGGGAGCCTGAAGTGACGGAAATGCGAACCCTGAAAGTGGCCCTGCTGGGCTGTGGCAACGTTGGGGCCCAGGTTGCGCGGATCCTGATTGAGGACGCCGACGCCCTTGCTGCCCGCACCGGAGCGCGCCTGGAGCTCAGCGGCATCGCCGTGCGCAACCTGGGCACCAAGCGGGACGTTGAGCTGCCGCAGGAACTGTTCACCACGGATGCCGAAACCCTGGTCAAGGATGCCGACCTGGTGATCGAGCTGATGGGCGGGATCGAGCCTGCCCGCACGCTGATCCTTTCGGCGCTGAGCAACGGCGCCTGCGTGGTCACCGGCAACAAGGCCCTGCTGGCCCAGGACGGGCCCACCCTGTACGAGGAAGCGGACAAGGCCGGCGTCCAGCTGTCCTATGAGGCCGCCGTCGCCGGTGCCATCCCCATCCTGCGGCCCATCCGTGACAGCCTCTCCGGCGACCGGATCACCCGCGTGCTGGGCATCGTCAACGGCACCACCAACTTCATCCTCGACCAGATGGATTCCACGGGCGCCCAGTTCGCCGACGCCCTCGCGGAAGCCCAGCGCCTCGGCTACGCTGAAGCGGATCCCACTGCCGACGTCGAAGGCCATGACGCCGCCGCCAAAGCCGCCATCCTGGCCACGCTGTCCTTCCACACCCGGTTTGCCCTGGAAAACGTCCATTGCGAAGGCATCACCAAAGTCAGCGCCGCGGACATCGCCGCGGCCAAGGACGCCGGCTTCGTCATCAAGCTCCTTGCCATTGCCGAGAAGCTGACGGACGCCGACGGCGGCGAGGGAGTCTCCGTCCGCGTCCACCCCACGCTCCTGCCCCGCGAACACCCGCTGGCCGCCGTCCGCGGCGCGTTCAACGCCGTCTTCATTGAGGCAGAAAACGCAGGCGAGCTGATGTTCTACGGCCAGGGCGCAGGCGGTACCCCCACGGCCTCCGCCGTGCTGGGCGACCTCGTCTCCGCGGCGCGGCGCCTGGTCCTGGGCGGACCGCAGCGCACCGAGACCACCACCGGGCACGTTCCGGCGCTGCCCATCGACGCCGCCGTGACCAGCTACTACATCGGGCTCGATGTCGCAGACCAGCCCGGGGTCCTGGCCAGGATCGCGCAGATCTTTGCCGAAAATGGCGTCTCCATCGAAATCATGCGGCAGACCATCCACCGCGACGCGGAGTCCAACGTGGAGTCCGCCGAACTGCGGATCGTCACCCACCGCGCGTCAGAGGCCGCCCTCGCGGCCACCGTCGAGGCCGTGAAAGGCCTGGACGTGATCAATTCAGTTACATCCGTTCTGCGGGTAGAAGGAGTCTAAGTGGCTCACCAATGGCGCGGCGTTATCCGCGAATACGCTGACCGTTTGCCCGTTACGGAGTCCACCCGGGTCATCACCCTCGGCGAGGGCGGCACCCCGCTGGTCCACGCGCAGAAGCTGTCCGAACTCACCGGCTCCGAGGTGTACCTCAAGGTGGAGGGCATGAACCCCACCGGCTCCTTCAAGGACCGCGGCATGACCATGGCCATGACGGCCGCCGTCGAATCCGGTGCCCAGGCTGTCGTCTGCGCCTCCACGGGCAACACCTCCGCCTCCGCTGCCGCGTACGCCACCGCAGCCGGCCTGAAGTGTGCCGTGCTGGTGCCCGAAGGCAAGATCTCCATGGGCAAGCTCAGCCAGGCGATCGCGCACGGTGCCACGCTGCTCCAGGTGGACGGCAACTTCGACAACTGCCTGGATATCGCGCGCAAACTGGGGGAATCCTACCCGGTGTTCCTGGTGAACTCGGTCAACCCCGCCCGCATCCAGGGCCAGAAGACCGGCGCGTTCGAAATCGTCGATGCGCTGGGCGATGCCCCGGACATCCATGTGCTTCCCGTGGGCAACGCCGGCAACATCACCGCCTACTGGAAGGGCTACAAGGAGTACTCCGCGCCGTTCGAGTCGAAAACTGCCGGCACGCTTCCCGCCGTCGCCACCAAGACCCCTGCCATGTGGGGCTTCCAGGCCGCCGGTGCCGCGCCCTTCGTTGCCGGCCATCCCATCACCGAACCGGACACCATCGCCACCGCCATCCGGATCGGCAACCCCGCCTCCTGGGACGGTGCCATCGGTGCCCGTGACGAGTCCGGCGGGCTCATCGGTGCTGTTACCGACGAGGAAATCCTGAACGCCCACCGCTGGCTGTCCTCCCGCGAAGGCGTGTTCGTGGAGCCCGGCTCCGCTGCCGGCGTCGCGGGACTGCTCAAGAAGCACGCCGCCGGCGAAGTTCCCGCCGGGAAGACCATCGTCATCACCGTCACCGGGCACGGCCTCAAGGACCCGCAGTGGGCCCTGCGCACCGAAGACGGCAGCGACGTGCAGCCCGTCAAGGTGTCCAATGACGTCGTGACCGTTGCCGCTGAACTGGGACTGGAAGAAAAATAACCTTGGACACCACCTCGCAGGCCGCCGTCGGACTGCAACTCATCGAGGCCGGCCAGCGCGTCACCGTCCGGGTTCCCGCCACCTCAGCGAACCTCGGTCCCGGCTACGACAGCCTGGGCCTCGCGCTGGCGCTGCATGACACGTTGACCGTGGAAAGCCTCGACACGGACGAACTCGTGTTCGACCTTCGCGGCGAAGGCGCCGACACCCTGCCACGCGATGCCAGCCACCTGGTGATCCGCGCCATGGATGCGGCCTTCGAGCGGCTGGGTTTCCGCCACGGGGGCCTCAAGGTGACGGCGGAGAACGTCAACCCGCACGGGCGCGGCCTCGGCTCTTCGGCCTCCGCCGTAGTGGCTGCGGTCTCCGCGGCCAACGCCATGGTTCCGGTCGGCAGCCGACGCGGACAGGACTGGATCCTCCAGCTCACGAGTGAGCTGGAGGGGCACCCGGACAACGTCGCTCCCGCGATATTCGGCGGACTGGCGCTGTCGTGGCAGGACAGTGACCAGTACAGCAGCACCAACGCCACCGTGGCCCGATCAGTGATCCCCATCGTGGCGGTTCCGGACTTTGAACTGTCCACCGAGGCGGCCCGCGCGTTGCTCCCGGCAAGCGTGGGCCACCACGCCGCAGCCATGAACTCCGGCCGCGCGGCCCTGCTGATCCACGCCCTCACTCAAAAGCCGGAATTCCTGCTGGCGGGCACCGAGGATTATCTGCATCAGAGCTACCGGGCGGAAGCCATGCGGCCAAGCGCCGCGCTGATCGCGGCACTTCGCGCAGCCGGCCATGCAGCGGTGGTCTCCGGTGCCGGGCCCACCGTCCTGGTCCTCGCAAACGGTGAAGCGGAAGCCGCCAAAGCCCTCGCGTTCATTGACTCGTATACCGCGGCCAACACGCCGGATGTAGCCTGGCGCGTACTGAAGCTCGCAGTGGACGTTGAAGGTGCTAAGGTGGACATGCACCGGCGGTAATTCCGCCTATCTGATCTGCTCCTGCATTCAATTGCTATTTGATCTCCTACTGCGAATGCATTCCGGTGCCACCTGCTTGGTCTGACGCAGGAACCTGCAGCATCCAACTGCCCCTGAAAGCGTCAGCCCGGCGTTCCGCCATGGGCGGAGCGCAAGGTGAATCAGTATCCGGCCCTGCTGGCCGAAATCCAACCGGCAAGGCCGAAATCCCGGCTGCAGATCTGAACTGCAGCCCAGATCAAATCATCGCGTCCAGCTCCCAGTCTGGACGCCGTCGAGGGGGAAGGATCCTTCGTGACCGAAACCACTGAGCTGTCACCAGCTGTGGAACTATCTTCAGCCGCCGAATCGCCGGCAGCACCCGCCAAGAGCAGCGGCCTTGCCGGCCTTAAGCTCGCCCAGCTGCAGGCCCTCGCCAGCCAGTTGGGTATCTCCGGCGGTTCCCGCATGCGCAAGGGGGACCTGGTGACGGCGATCTCCGCCCATCGCGCCGGCACCCCCACCACGAAGGCGCCGGCCAAGGTTGCTGACAAGGCCACCGCGGTCACGGCTGCTCCCGCTGCCGACGTGCCTGCGGCCGCACCGGAAACCGCGGATGCCCCTGCCGCTGAAGCCCCGCGCACCCGTGGCCGTGGCCGCAGCCGCCGGGCAGTCAGCGACGGCGTGATTGCCCCGGCAGCACCTGAAACAGTTGCCGAGGCACCTGCTGCAGCCGCTCCGGTGGAAGCTCCTGCCGCGCCGGAAGCCGCTGAAGCGGAAGCCGCACCCGAGCGCCGCCAGCCGCGCACCCGCAACCGCCGCCGCGGCGAAGCTGCCGGGGCCGTGCAGGAAGCCCCCGCAGAGGCTCCGGCCGAGCAGGCCGCACCGGAACAGGCTCCCGTGGAGCAGCGCACACCTGAGCGCGCCGAAGCCCCCGCCGCCGACTCCGTCGAAGCCGGCCAGCGCACCGACCGCCGTGAGGGCCGCACGCGCGGCGGGCGGGACACCGCAGGACGCGACTCCGACGGCGGCCGCGACAACGCAGGCAGCCGCGAGGCCGGCCAGCGCGAAGGCGCCCGCGACAACCGCCGTGACGACAGCGACGATACCGACGGCGGCAGCCGCAGGAACCGCCGCAACCGCCGCGACCGGAACGACCGTAATGACCGCTCCGGCGGCCAGGACCGCGACAGCTCCCGCAACGACCGCTTCCGCGACCGCAACGACCGCCGCCGCGGACGCTCCCAGGGCCCCGACGTCGACGACGTCGAAATCACCGAGGACGATGTCCTGCTGCCCGTTGCCGGCATCCTGGACGTCCTGGAGAACTACGCTTTCATCCGTACCTCCGGCTACCTGCCCGGCCCGAACGACGTCTACGTTTCCCTGGCCCAGGTCAAGAAGTACAACCTGCGCAAGGGCGACGCCGTCGTTGGTGCCATCCGTGCACCCCGCGACGGCGAGGACCGCAGCCAGCAGTCCAACCGCCAGAAATTCAACGCCCTGGTCCGCGTCACCTCCGTGAACGGCAAGACAGCAGAAGAACTCAAGGACCGCGTCGAATTCGCCAAGCTGGTTCCGCTGTACCCGTCCGAGCGGCTGCGCCTCGAGACCGATCCCAAGAAGATCGGCCCCCGCGTCATCGACCTCGTGGCACCCATCGGCAAGGGCCAGCGCGGCCTGATCGTCTCCCCGCCCAAGGCCGGAAAGACGCTCATCCTGCAGTCCATCGCGAACGCTATCACCACCAACAACCCTGAGGTCCACCTCATGATGGTGCTGGTCGACGAACGCCCCGAAGAAGTCACGGACATGCAGCGCACCGTCAAGGGCGAGGTCATTGCCTCCACCTTCGACCGCCCCGCCGATGACCACACCACCGTGGCCGAACTTTCCATCGAACGCGCCAAGCGCCTGGTGGAAATGGGCATGGACGTGGTGGTCCTGCTGGACTCCATGACCCGCCTGGGCCGTGCCTACAACCTGGCAGCACCGGCCTCGGGCCGCATCCTGTCCGGTGGTGTGGACTCCGCAGCCCTGTACCCGCCCAAGCGCTTCTTCGGTGCCGCCCGCAACATCGAAAACGGCGGTTCGCTCACCATCCTGGCCACCGCCCTCGTGGAGACCGGATCCAAGATGGACGAGGTCATCTTCGAAGAGTTCAAGGGCACCGGCAACATGGAACTCCGCCTGTCCCGCCAGCTCGCCGACAAGCGCATCTTCCCTGCCGTGGACGTCAACGCGTCCGGTACCCGCCGCGAGGAGAACCTGCTCTCGCCGGAAGAAGTCAAGATCATGTGGAAGCTGCGCCGCGTCCTCTCCGGACTCGAGACCCAGCAGAGCCTTGAACTGCTCACCAACAAGATCCGGGAAACCCAGAGCAACGTCGAGTTCCTCATGCAGGTCCAGAAGACGACGCTTGGTGCGAAGTCGGATAACGACAAATAACGCCCTTTTGAGCCGCTGATTCTGCTGCCCCCGCCCCTACGCCGGGTGGCTTGCGATCTACGATCCCAAGCCACCCGGCTTCGGCAGGCCCGATAAGAGAGACGACGAGGGCCCCGACCTGAGCTTGCGAAGGTTGGGAGTCGTCGAACGCTCCCGGGGCAGCAGAATCAGCGGCTCGTTTCGTTTGTCCGTCACCTGAACGGGGCGGTCGCCTCCCAACGGCAGTTCGCCCCGGTCGCCTTCCCCGTTTGTCTACCTTCGCCCTCGGGTTACTAGACTTGTACAAGTCGAAAGAGGTTTTGAAAAATGTTTGATTCCGTACAGGGCCTGCTTGATGAGCATGATTCCATTCAGGCGCAGCTGGGGGATCCTGCTGTTTATGCTGACCAGCGGCTTGCCCGGAAGCTGGGGCGGCGGTCGGCTCAGCTGAATGGCATTGTTGAGGCCTACCACCGGTGGGAGGCCATCCGCGACGACCTTGCTGCGGCCAAGGAGATGGCTGCCGAGGATCCCGAGTTTGCTGCCGAGGTGCCCGAGCTTGAGGCTTCGCTGGAGGCTGCTGCTGCGAAGCTCCGCCGGCTGCTCATCCCGCGCGATCCCGACGACGCCCGCAATGTGATCCTTGAGGTCAAGGGCGGTGAAGGCGGCGATGAAGCCGCGCTGTTCGCCGGCGACCTCCTGCGCATGTACACCCGCTACGCCGAATCGCGCGGCTGGAAGACCGAAATCATCTCTGCCACCGAGTCGGACCTCGGCGGCTACAAGGACGTCCAGGTGGCCGTCAAGGGCAACTCGAACGATCCCGCCGAGGGCGTGTACGCCCGGCTCAAGTTCGAAGGCGGCGTACACCGCGTGCAGCGCGTTCCCGTCACCGAATCCCAGGGCCGTATCCACACGTCCGCCGCCGGCGTCCTGGTCCTGCCGGAAGTCGATGAGCCCGAAGAGCTCGAGATCAACCAGAACGACCTCAAAATTGACGTGTACCGCTCGTCCGGCCCCGGCGGACAGTCCGTGAACACCACGGACTCCGCCGTCCGCATCACCCACCTGCCCACGGGCATCGTTGTGGCCATGCAGAACGAGAAGTCGCAGCTGCAGAACCGCGAAGCCGGCATGCGCGTCCTCCGCGCCCGCATCCTGGCCCACCAGCAGGAGCAGATCGACGCCGCCAACTCCGAGCAGCGGAAGTCGCAGATCCGCACCATGGACCGCTCGGAGCGCATCCGCACCTACAACTATCCGGAGAACCGCATCGCGGACCACCGGACGGGCTACAAGGCGTACAACCTGGACCAGGTCATGAACGGCGACCTGGAGCCCGTCATCCAGTCCGCCATCGAGATGGACGAGCAGGCGCGCCTGGACGCGCTGAACGATTAGTTCCTGCCGGGTATGACCAACGGGCCGGGCCAGTCCCTCGCTGCAGCAGTCAGCGAGGCAACTGCCATCCTTCGCGACGCCGGTGTCCCCAGCCCGCGCGTCGATGCCGAACTGCTGGCCGACCACCTCCTGAAGGTGGGTCTGGGCCGGCTTCGCGCCCTGATGCTGGGCGATGCGCCCGCCCCCGACGGCTACGCAGAGCTGGTGGCGGAGCGGGCCGGCCGGGTCCCCCTGCAGCACATCACCGGGGTGGCGCATTTCCGCTACCTCGAGCTGGCGGTGGGTCCCGGGGTGTTCATTCCGCGGCCGGAGACGGAGTCCGTGGCGCAGCTCGTCATCGACCACGTCAAGGGGATGCCGTCGCCCCGCATCGTGGACCTCGGCACCGGATCCGGTGCCATCGCCGGATCGATCGCCCATGAGGTGCCCGGCGCGGAGGTGCACGCCGTCGAATACAGCCCCCTGGCGCATGCCTGGGCGGCAAAGAACCTGGCGCCCCTGGGCGTCCACCTGGTGCTGGGGGACCTGCGGACCGCGCTGCCGGAGCTTAACGGAACCTTCGACGTCGTGGTTTCAAACCCGCCCTACATCCCTGCAGAGGCCATTCCCAACGAGCCCGAAGTTGCGCTTCATGACCCTCCGGAAGCACTCTACGGCGGGGGAGCGGACGGCATGGAACTTCCCACGGCGGCAGCGGCCTCGGCTGCCCGGCTGCTGCGGCCAGGCGGCTTCTTTGTCATGGAGCACGCAGAGGTCCAGGCCGGTTGGATTGCTTCGATGATGGGCCGCGCGGGAACGTGGCGCAACATCACTACGCATGTGGACCTGAACCAGAAGGAGCGCGCCACCAGCGCCGTGCTCGCGGACCAGCACCACCCGGAATGAAAGAATAGGCCAGTGACCACAACCTATGACTGCACCGTTGACGACCAGCGCGCCCAGGGGCTGGAACATGCCCAGCGCGCCATCAGCGAAAAAAGGTGCGTGGTGTTTCCCACGGACACTGTGTACGGCATCGCGGCCGACGCCTTCTCACCGCAGGCCGTTACCATGCTCCTGGTATCCAAGGGACGCAGCCGCACCATGCCGCCGCCCGTCCTGATCCCGCGCATCAATGCCCTGGACGGCCTGGCCACGGATGTTTCCGCTGACGCCCGGAAGCTCGCCGAGGCGTTCTGGCCCGGCGGCCTGACCCTGATCCTGCACGCGCAGCCGTCCCTGGACTGGGACCTCGGCGAAACCAAGGGAACTGTCGCACTGCGGATGCCCGCGGACGACATCGCCCAGGAGCTGCTGACCCTCACCGGGCCGCTTGCCGTCTCCTCGGCCAACCGCACCGGCCACGCGCCGGCGCAGACCGCCGCGGCCGCCCGCGAGCAGTTGGCCGACTCTGTGGAGGTCTACCTGGAAGGCGGCTTCCGCCCTGCCGAGGGTGAAGCTGCGGTGGCCTCGACCATTGTGGACGCCACCGGGCCGCGTCTCCGGGTAGTCCGCAACGGCGCCGTCAGCCTGGACCAGCTCCGCGAACACGTGCCCGGCGTTCTTGGACTCGGCGAGATTCCCATGGCGGAGGAGGACCCGGCTGCTGAGGAGCCTGCTGGCGCGGTGCCCGCTGTGGTGCCCGCCGATGCCGTGCCCGTGGGGGAGGAACGCGTCGAAGATGTGCCCGCGGCCGCAGGTTCCTCCGCCGTAGCTCCCGCACCCGGCGGTTCCCCGGCACAGGGCCAGGCTGCTCCGGACCAGAGCCAGCAGCCTTGATGACCCTGGAACGCCAGCAGATCCCGTTCCTGGAGGTTGATGCGACCCCGCTGCGGGTTCCCGAACTGGTGGAAGCGCTCAGCCGCTATATCCAGGACGGATCCACCCGGACGGTCCTTGGCCACAACCTGCACAGCGTCACCCTGACGCTGTCCGACGACGGCTTCCGCTCCCTGTACGAGCGCAGCGACGTGGTGCTCCTTGACGGTGCCCCGGTGCTGTGGCTGTGGGGGAGGACCGGCAATGCCGAGGGCCCGGTCATGGACTACCGACTGGGCTCAACCGACTGGCTTCCCGCCCTGGACCAGGTGCGGGGACTGGAACGGATCGCCGTCGTGGGAGCTGGCGCCGAGGCGAATGCGGGTGCGGTAGCGAGGCTGAAGGCCATTGTTCCCGGCGCGCACGTGGCCGGATTCCCGGGAGAGAACTGGAACCCCAGCCTCGAAGATGCCGCCGTTCAATGGCTGCACCGCCAGCAGCCGCAGCTGGTCCTGCTGGGGCTCGGCATGCCGCTGCAGGAACAAGTCCTCCAGCGCCGGCTGGAATCGCTGCCGCCCGCTGTGTATTGCGCCGTGGGCGGTGCCATTGAGCAGCTCGCGGGTGTCCAGAAGCTGGCTCCCCGCTGGCTCGGCCGCCTTGGCCTCGAATGGGCCTGGCGCCTCCTCCTGCATCCCCGGCGCGTCGCCTACCGGGTCTTCGGCGAGCCGTGGGTCCTCTTGTGGCTCCTGGCCGGCAGGCGGCTGCGCAGGAAGTAAAGGCCGCAGGAAGTAAAGGCCGCAGGAACTGCAGGCCGCTGCCTAGAACTTCTGGTCCTCCAGGGGCGCAAAGCCCTTGCCCCGCAGGCCTTTGCTGAACGATGAGGCCCAGCCCAGGAACCCTGCCAGGTCCCGTCGCTGCAGGAAGTAGCCCGCGTACCCGCCCACATCGGCCACCAGGGAACGGACGCGGAAGTAGCGCCGGATCAGGTACCCGCGGTTGCGGTAGTAGTAGTACCGCTTGAACGCATTCTCGGGAACAATGACGTGCCAGCGGGCGCCATAGACGTGCTGTGTTTCGGAAAAGGCATGGGGATGCGTAATGGCCGTGGTGGTCACGGTCCCGAAGCGGATCCCGGCCTTCCGGAGGCGGATGGTGAAATCAACCTCGTCGCCGCGGATGAAGAGGCGCATGTCGGGCAGGCCCACCTTGAAGAAAACGTCAGAACGGATCAGCGCGCCGTTGAAGAAGTGCCCGTCGTTGGGCAGGAACCCCAGCTTTTCAACCTCGGCCCTGCTGTGGGTGACTTTTCCGTCCAGGCGGAAGAAGAAGGACAGCCGGTCCGGATGCCCCGGGGCCGTCACCAGCGGGACCACCGCTTCAAGGTCGCGCGCCTCCGCCTCCCGCAGCAGGGTGGCGAGGCATTCAGGATCCGCAGGTTCGGCGTCGTCATCCATCATCCAGATCCACCTGGCGCCGCTGGCCACCGCCTTGAGCGCGGCCAGCGCGAAGCCGCCTGCTCCGCCCAGGTTGGCCTCAGACCTGACGTAGTCCACATTTTCGTGCCGGCAGGCGACCTCACGCGCCGGCTCCGTTCCGCTGTCCACCAGGCAGATGGTGTCCACCGCCGCCGTCTGCGAGTTGATCGAATCCAGCAGCACAGCCAGTTCCTTCGGGCGGTTGAAGGTGACGGCGGCAACTGCAATGCGGGGGGTCATGAAGGGTCCTTTCAGCATGGCTGTCAGGGAGTTCCCCGCTCGTAATGCGCCGTGTGGCGCGGAGCCATGAAGCCGGTGGCGCTAGTATCTTTGACTAGAGTCCACTGTAATACAGCCCTGTAAGGCACTGCGTGTCAGCCATTTCGCACTGCCTGCTGCGTGCTCGGCGACGGAGAAGTTTCATTTATCGAAGAACAGATTCCCTGCCAGTGAGCCCACCCGCCGGTGTACACCCGCCAAAACTGCTCCGCTGCATTTCCACCCCAGTTGAAACGGCCACCACCCCATGATCATGTACCTGCTCATGGGGCTGACTGCTGCGGTTGTGTCCTATGCCGCCACCTGGGGTGCCCGAGTGGTGGGCCACCGGCTCGAACTGCACCTGCCCATCCGCAGCCGCGACGTGCATTCAACCCCCGTCACGAGGCTCGGGGGAGTCGCAATCTTCCTGGGCGTGATGGTGGCGCTGATCGTTGCGAGCCAGTCCTTCTTCGTCAAGGACATCTACCGGAACAACTTCTCGCCGTGGGGCGTCCTTGCCGGCGCTGCCGTGATCGTCCTCGTGGGTGTGGCGGACGACCTGCTGGACATCCGGTGGTGGGTGAAGCTCATCGGCCAGAGTGCCGCCGCCCTGACCGTGGCGGTCTGGGGCGTCCAGATGACCATCGTGCCCTGGGTGCCGGAACCCATCTACCTGGAGAACGAAACCATCCGGGTGGTGCTCACCGCGGGGCTGATCGTCACCACCATGAACGCCTTCAACTTCATTGACGGCCTGGACGGACTGGCCGCCGGCGTGGCCATCATCGGCGGCACCGCGTTCTTCTTTACCGCGTACTGGGTGCACCGCAACGCCGTCCTCCTGGACTATTCGGACCTCGCCACCCTCATCACCGCAGTCCTGGTAGGCAGCTGCCTGGGCTTCCTGCCGCACAACTGGTTCCCCTCGAAAATCTTCATGGGGGACTCCGGCGCCATGCTGATCGGGCTGCTCATGGCGTCCGCGGGTGTGGTCTCCACCGGCCAGATCACCAGCGGGCTTTACGACCGGGCCAACGGTATCTCCACCGTGATTCCCATCCTGCTGCCGTTTGCCGTCCTGTTCCTGCCGCTGCTGGACCTGGGCCTTGCGGTGGTCCGCAGGACCGCGCGGGGCCGGTCGCCGTGGTCCGCCGACCGGGGCCACCTGCACCACAAGCTCATGGACATCGGCTACTCGCACCGCACTGCCGTAGTCCTGATGTACCTGTGGACCGGCGTGCTGTCCTTCGGGGGACTGGCTTTTGCCATCTTCCCGTGGCAGTTCGTCCTCGCCGTGGACCTCTTCGCCACCCTGGTGATGGGCCTCGTCACCGCATGGCCCTACCTTGCGCGCCGTAACGACGAAACTCCGGCGTAACGCCGGTGCGTAAACATTTCTATCTCATGTAGAATTTAGGGGCAGCCAAAGCTGCCCCTCCACCCCGCCTTGTGGCTTGCTGCCGCTTGGTACCGACGATTGGGATCGCATGACCTCCAACGCCGAGTCCGGACCCGCGTCCGGCAAAGGACCCGTTGGTGCTTCCGGTCCCACCCGGTCCCTTTGGCTGCATCTCCTAAAGCTCAGTTCCGCAGCTGCGGCGGCGGGACTAGTGCTGTGCGCGGGGGCTGCCGCGGTACTGGACGGCTCCGCCGGCGCGGTGTCCGCCCTGCTGGGTGGTCTCCTGGTGATGCTGTTCTTCGGAATAAGCCTCCTGGTGGGCCATTTCGTGGGACGCAGCAATCCCTCCGGAGCCATCGGCGTGTTCGTGGCCACCTACTTCATCAAGGTGGTGGGGTTCGCCGCGGTCCTGTTCGTGGTGGGCGCTCCGCAATGGCTGCACGGCCGCTGGTTTGTTGCAGGTGCCGTGGCCGCCGTCGTTTTGTGGCAGGTCGCTGAGCTCTATGGTTTCAGCAAATCCCGCCTGCAGATCTACAACGATCCAGAAACCAAGGAAGCCTCCGATGCGTGACCCCAAAAAGTCCGGAAAAGCCTCCGCCGGCAAGCCCGTATCCGGCGGTTCCGCCCCCGGCGTCTCAGGCAACAACTCCGACGGCGGATACAACGCCGGGATGGCCGTCTTCAGCTACATCATTGGCGGAATCATCGTCTGGAGTTTGATAGGGTGGGGACTGGATTATATGTGGGGAACGCGCTGGATTGTGCTCGCAGGCGCTCTGCTTGGAGCCGTCGGAGGTTTTTACCTTTCCCACATGCATGGCCTCACCAGTTCTCGTAAAAATGCTGGCGAGCGTCCTGCTGCCAGCGGGCCGTCCACGGACGGCGACACTAATGCCAAATAATTTCACAGGGGGAACAGCAGGCCGTCAGGCTGCCGGTCCCCGCCCAACGCCCAATGATGGACACTGCAGAGAGGAAACGCGTTGATCGCGCTTGCGCTCCCGGCCCAAGATTCAGGAGAGTTCGCTCCTCCTGGTATTAACGAAATGCATTTGCCGGCAATCCTGCCGTGGGGTGCCGCAGAAGGATTCTCCAAGCAGATGCTGCTGGTCCTCCTCTCTGTCGCCATTATCGCCACCTTCTTCGTGCTGGCCGCACGCAAGCAGCAGCTGGTACCCGGCAAGCTCCAGTTCGCCGGCGAAGCCGCGTACGGCTTTGTCCGCAACGGAATCGCCAAGGACATCATCGGCGGCAGGGACTTTATCAAGTACGTCCCGCTGCTGTTCAGCCTGTTCTTCTTCATCCTGGTGAACAACATCTACGGCGCCATCCCGCTGATCCAGCTCCCCACCTTCTCCCACGTTGGTGGCGCGTACGTACTGGCCGGCCTCGTCTACTTCACCTGGATCGCCATCGGCGTCAAGAAGAACGGCCTGCGCTACTTCAAGCTGGCCACCGTTCCCTCGGGTGTTCCGTGGTTCATCCTTCCGATCGTCATCCCGATCGAGATCATCTCCAACTTCCTGGTCCGGCCCGTCACGCACAGCCTCCGTCTGTTCGCCACGATGCTCGCAGGCCACCTCATTGTGATGATCGCCGGCTCCGGCATCGAATACCTGGTCATGCAGGAAAACATCCTGCTCAAGGGAACCTCGGTCCTGGTCCTGGCAGGTGCCATCGCGATGTACATGCTCGAGGCCCTGATCATGGTCCTGCAGGCCTACGTCTTTACCCTGCTGACCGCGATCTACATCGAAGGCGCACTGCACGCCGACAGCCACTAGGCAATGCCGCCGGATGCAATTCCGGCGGGCACACAGACTTCCCCTTCGCGGGGGATGAAGCAACCCAAACAACCTGCCACTGAAGTGGCATCTTGAAAGGAAGAAAAATGGAAGGCAATCTCAACCTCGTAGGTTACGGTCTGTCCGCAATCGGCGGTGGTATCGGTGTTGGCCTCGTATTCGCTGCTTACATCAACGGCGTTGCCCGTCAGCCTGAAGCTCAGCGCGTGCTGCAGCCGATCGCATTCCTCGGCCTTGCGCTGACTGAAGCCCTCGCCATCCTCGGCTTGGTCTTCGCCTTCGTTCTCTAGTCCTGGAACGAAGCGAACTTACAGAACCGAGTAGAAAAGGACGGGTGAAAAAATGGCTCAGCTGATCATCTCAGCCGCCACTGAGGGCGAAGTCAATCCCCTGATGCCCAACATCTGGGAAATGGGCGTTGTCCTCGTGGGCTTTGCCATCCTCATGTTCATCGTGGTCAAGTTCGTTGTCCCGATGTTCGAAAAGACCTTCGCCGAGCGTGCCGAGGCTATTGAAGGCGGCATTGCAAAGGCTGAAAAGGCCCAGGCTGAGGCGTCTGCTGCACTCGAAGAGTACAAGCAGCAGCTGACCGACGCCCGCGCCGAAGCCAACCGCATCCGTGAGGAAGCCCGCGCGGAGGGTGCCCAGATCCTTGCGGATCTCAAGGAGAAGGCAGCTGCAGAGTCTGCCCGCATCACCGCGCAGGCCCACGCACAGATCGAATCCGAGCGCCAGGCGGCCGTTGTGTCCCTGCGTTCAGAGGTAGGCACCCTGGCCACCACCCTTGCCGGCCGCATCGTAGGCGAATCGCTCAACGACGATGAGCGCGCAGCACGGGTAGTTGACCGTTTCCTGGCAGATCTGGAGACCCAGAACGCAGGTGCAGCAAAGTAATGGCAGGCGTATCGAGCGAATCGCTGGCAACAGGGCTGGCCGCGCTGGAAGCCAAGCTTCCCACCGCGTCGCTGCAGCTGGCAAAGGAACTCTTCGGAATTCTGGAAATGGTGGACAGCTCGGCTGGCTTGCGCCGCGCCCTGACTGACCCGTCGCGTTCAGGTGACGAAAAGTCGGCGTTGGTCAGGCAGCTGGTTGGCGGAAAAGTCTCCGCTGATGCTGCAGAGATCGCATCCGGACTGGCCAGTTCACGCTGGGCATCGGCGCGCGATATCGGCGATGCACTCGAGACTCTTGCCGCAACGGTGGTCATTTCCGTTGCTGAAAACAAGTCGGCCGTTTCTGCCTCCGGAATCACTGGCCTGGAAGAGCTGGAGAACGAACTGTTCTCCTTCAACCAGGCTGTTGCCTCCAGCCACGAGGTACAACGTGCTCTGTCCGAGCCGCAGGCCAGTGCAGCCGCCAAGGCTGCCCTCGCCGCGAAGCTGGTGCCCGGGGTGGGTGAGGAAGCAAAGGTCCTCATCACCCAGGCAGTTTCCCAGCCCCGGGGCATCAAGCCCACCCGGCTCGTTGAACGGTTCGCCGAACTGGCGGCCAAGCGGCAGCAGCGCTGGATTGCAACGGTCAGCGTGACCCGTCCCCTGACGCAGACGCAGCTGGAACGCCTCCAGGCGGGCCTGAATGCTCTGTACGGGCGGGAACTGAAGATCAACGTCAATGTTGATCCAGCACTCATTGGCGGAATTCGCGTCCAGGTCGGTGACGAAGTGCTCGACGCTTCGGTCATCACCAGGCTGGGCGAGCTGCAACGCCAGCTGGCCGGCTAGCCGGACAAGCACCAACAAACTGATAGAAACCCCGGTCACCTTCACGGTGATCACAAAACAGGAGAGCAGGGACTGCAGATGGCCGAATTGACCATCAACGCCGACGACGTCCGTATTGCGCTGAACGAGTTCGCGGCGTCCTACGAACCCGGAAACGCAGAGCGCGTAGAGGTCGGCCGCGTAACCACCGCTAGTGACGGCATCGCCCGTGTTGAGGGCCTCCCCTCGGTCATGGCGAATGAGCTGCTGCGCTTCGAGGACGGCACCCTGGGCCTCGCCCAGAACCTCGACGTCCGTGAGATCGGCGTCATCGTCCTCGGCGACTTCACCGGCATCGAAGAAGGCCAGGAAGTCCACCGCACCGGACAGGTTCTGTCCGTGCCCGTGGGCGACGCCTTCCTCGGCCGCGTAGTGGACCCGCTGGGCGTGCCCATCGATGACCTCGGCGAGATCAAGGCCGAGACCACCCGTGCCCTGGAGCTCCAGGCTCCCGGTGTCACCCAGCGCAAGTCGGTGCACGAGCCGATGCAGACCGGACTCAAGGCAATCGACGCCATGATTCCGATCGGCCGCGGCCAGCGCCAGCTGATCATTGGTGACCGCCAGACCGGCAAGTCCGCCATCGCGATCGACACCATCATCAACCAGAAGGCGAACTGGGCTTCCGGCGATGTGACGAAGCAGGTTCGCTGCATCTACGTGGCAATCGGCCAGAAGGCGTCCACCATCGCCGCCATCCGCCAGACCCTTGAGGACAACGGCGCGCTGGAGTACACCACCATCGTGGCGTCCCCTGCCTCCGACCCCGCAGGCTTCAAGTACCTGGCACCGTACGCCGGTTCGGCCATCGGCCAGCACTGGATGTACGGCGGCAAGCACGTCCTCATTGTGTTCGATGACCTGTCCAAGCAGGCCGAGGCCTACCGTGCAGTGTCGCTGCTCCTCCGCCGCCCGCCGGGACGCGAAGCCTACCCGGGTGACGTCTTCTACCTGCACTCCCGCCTGCTGGAGCGTTGTGCGAAGCTCTCCGACGAACTGGGTGCCGGTTCCATGACGGGCCTGCCGCTGATCGAAACCAAGGCGAACGACGTATCGGCGTACATCCCGACCAACGTCATCTCCATCACCGACGGCCAGATCTTCCTGCAGTCGGACCTCTTCAACGCCAACCAGCGCCCCGCCGTTGACGTGGGTGTCTCGGTGTCCCGCGTGGGCGGTGCCGCACAGGTCAAGTCCATGAAGAAGGTCTCCGGCACCTTGAAGCTGGACCTGGCCCAGTACCGCGACATGCAGGCATTCGCCATGTTCGCCTCGGACCTGGACGCCGCATCCCGCCAGCAGCTGACCCGTGGTGCCCGCCTGATGGAACTGCTCAAGCAGGGCCAGTACTCGCCGTTCCCGGTCGAGAACCAGGTTGTCTCCATCTGGGCCGGAACCAACGGTTACCTGGATGACGTTCCGGTTGAGGACATCAGCCGCTTCGAACGCGACTTCCTGGACCACCTGGGCCGAAAGTCCTCGATCCTCACCACGCTGGCCCAGACCAACGTGCTGGACGACGACACCGTTGCAGCTCTGAAGTCCGCAATTGTGGACTTCAAGAAGGGCTTCTTCGGTGAAGGCGACAACCACCTGGTGGGCGCCGGCCACGAGGAACACGACGCCATCTCCGAGGGCGACGTTGACCAGGAAAAGATCGTCAAGCAGAAGCGCTAGTTCCGCTCACCGGGTGTGCCGGGCCTCAGGGTCCGGCACACCCGGTTTACGGAATGTTAGGAAAGGATAAGTATGGGAGCCCAGATCCGGGTCTACCGCCAGAAGATCAGCTCGACCACGTCGATGCGCAAGATCTTCAAGGCGATGGAACTGATCGCTACCTCGCGCATCGGTAAGGCCCGGGCGCGCGTAGCAGCTTCACTGCCTTACGCGAACGCGATCACGCGCGCCGTTTCTGCTGTCGCAAGCCAAAGCGAAATCGACCACCCGCTGACCACCGAGCCGGAGCAGATCCGCCGTGCCGCAGTCCTGGTAATTACCTCGGACCGTGGCCTTGCAGGATCCTACTCCGCCAGTGTCCTCAAGCAGGCGGAAGGTCTCAACGAGCTTCTCCACGCTGAAGGCAAGGAAGTCAAAACCTACCTCGTGGGCCGGAAGGCACAGGCCTACTTCGACTTCAGGAACCGCCAGTACGCGCGGGTCTGGACCGGAGGAACCGACGCGCCCGAGTTCGGCACCGCCCGTGAAATCGGCGACGCGCTGCTGGCCGATTTCGCCGCAGACTTCGAGGACGGTGGCGTGGACGAGATTCACGTCGTCTACACGCGCTTCAAGTCGATGGTGAGCCAGGAACCCACGGTCATCCGGCTGCTGCCCCTGGAGGTAGTGGAAGAGGAAGCCGCCTCCGAGTCGGACCTGCTGCCGCTGTACGAATTTGAGCCGGAGACGGAGCGGGTTCTTGACGCACTGTTGCCGCGTTACATCGAATCACGCCTGTTCGCAGCCATGCTGCAGGCCGCGGCGTCCGAACTGGCTGCCCGCCAGCGCGCGATGAAGTCGGCAGGGGACAACGCCACGGACCTGATCAAGAAGTACACGCGTCTGCGCAACACGGCCCGCCAGGCCGAGATTACGCAGGAGCTCTCCGAGATTGTTGCCGGCGCCGACGCCCTTGCGTCGTAACCCGGCCACGGTTCCGCTGAACCTGCACCACCACAGATAAACTTAACCCCACGCCATCTACTGAGTGAAGTGAGAGAGATGACTGCCACTGCTACCGAAAACGTAGCCGCAACGACCGGTGCCACCGGCCGCATTGCGCGCGTCATCGGCCCGGTTGTCGACGTCGAATTCCCGGCTGACGCAATCCCGTCGATCTATAACGCACTCACCACCGAGATTACTCTCAACGGTGAGACCAAGACCATCACGTTCGAGACGTCCCAGCACCTGGGTGACAACCTCGTCCGCGCCATCTCCCTGCAGGCAACCGACGGCCTGGTCCGCGGCACGTCCGTGGTGGACAGCGGCGCACCGATCTCCGTGCCCGTCGGCGACGGCGTCAAGGGCCACATCTTCAACGTCCTGGGCCAGCCCCTGGATGTTGCCGAGTCGGAATTGGAAATCAGCGAACGCTGGCCCATCCACCGCAAGGCTCCTTCCTTCGCCTCGCTTGAAGGCCAGACCGAAATGCTGGAAACCGGCATCAAGGTGATTGACCTTCTCACCCCGTACATCAAGGGTGGAAAGATCGGCCTCTTCGGCGGCGCCGGCGTGGGCAAGACCGTCCTGATCCAGGAAATGATCACCCGTGTTGCCCGCAACTTCGGTGGTACCTCGGTATTCGCCGGTGTTGGTGAGCGTACCCGTGAAGGTAACGACCTCTGGGTCGAAATGGAAGAGGCCGGCGTTCTGAAGGACACCGCCCTTGTGTTCGGCCAGATGGACGAGCCGCCGGGAACGCGTCTGCGCGTGGCCCTGTCCGCCCTGACCATGGCGGAATACTTCCGCGATGTCCAGAAGCAGGACGTGCTGCTCTTCATCGACAATATCTTCCGCTTCACCCAGGCCGGTTCCGAGGTTTCCACGCTTCTGGGCCGTATGCCGTCCGCCGTGGGCTACCAGCCCAACCTGGCTGATGAGATGGGCCTCCTGCAGGAGCGCATTACCTCCACCAAGGGCCACTCCATCACCTCGATGCAGGCCATCTACGTTCCCGCAGATGACTACACCGACCCGGCGCCGGCAACCACCTTCGCCCACCTCGACGCGACCACGGAACTTTCCCGTGAAATCGCATCCCGTGGTCTTTACCCGGCTGTTGACCCGCTGACGTCCACTTCCCGAATCCTGGATCCCCAGTACATCGGCCAGGACCACTACAACACGGCTGTCCGTGTCAAGCAGATCCTGCAGAAGAACAAGGAACTCCAGGACATCATCGCCATCCTCGGCGTTGACGAACTGTCGGAAGAGGACAAGATCGTCGTGTCCCGTGCACGCCGCATCCAGCAGTTCCTGTCACAGAACACCTACACCGCCAAGCAGTTCACCGGCGTCGAGGGCTCCACGGTTTCCATCAAGGACACTGTTGAAGGCTTCGCAGCCATCTGCGACGGCGAGCTCGACCACATCGCAGAGCAGGCGTTCTTCAACGTCGGCGGCCTCGATGACGTTGAGCGCCAGTGGGCCAAGATCCAGGAACAGACCAAGTAACATGGCTGAGCTACAGGTTGAGATTGTCGCAGCGGACCACTTCGTGTGGTCCGGAGCGGCCAAGATGGTCAAGGCCCGCACCAGCGATGGTGAAATCGGAATCCTGCCCGGCCACTCGCCCCTGCTGGCGATCCTGGCCGAAGGTGAGCTGGCCATCCAGCCGGTGTCCGGTGACCGTATCGCAGTAGCTGTCGACGGCGGGTTCTTCTCCGTGGACAACAACCGCGTGGTTATTGTTGCTGACAACGCCCACCTGGGTGAGTCGGCTACCGCTGGGATCCGCTAGCATCACCTTGATGGACGCATCTAGTCTTCCGTTCATCGCACTGGCAACCGCTTTCGGATTGCTGATCTTTGCACTGTGCCTTTCGGGGGTACGCCGCTTCAACCTGCGGCGTGCCCTCGGCACGGTGGACGCCTCCATCTGCATGGCTGGAAACAGCTGGCAGATGGGGGTTTGTCGTTATCAGGACAACGACCTTGAGTGGTTTCGGCTGCTCTCGCTTAGCGTCCGGCCCAAACACAAGTTCAAGCGGCACTCGCTTGAACTCCTGGGCCGCCGCAAGCCCACTGAGGCCGAGGCCGTCAAGGTCCAGCCCGACGTCGTGATCGTTGAACTGCGCTATGAAGGCCAGGACCTCCGGCTCGCCATGAAGTTCGACGCCTACACTGGCCTCTCCTCGTGGCTGGAGGCCGGACCGGTCATCGGCGTGGGGACCTGGCGCTAGCCGGCGTGGACTGGTTCTTCGACGCCAGGCTGATTGACGGCCCCCTGTACTGGGCAGCCCTCGTCCTGGGTGCCGCCGGGGCCGGCTACCTCCTGCTGCCGCCCCCTTCGTCCCAGACCGGACGCCGCTGGATCTTCCGCATCATCGCGGCCGCAGCTGCCGCCTTTGCCCTGGTGGCCACTGTCCACTGGGCTCTCATCAACGTTTTCACCGTCTTCCCCGAGAACATCCCGGACACCGTCCTGCTCTGGGTGGTGCCCGCCGTCGCCGCCGTGCTCCTGGGCCTGATGCGCCTTCCGCATACCAGTTGGCCGCGCCGCGGGACCGCCATCCTGGCCGCACTCCTGGTGGTCGCGCTGTCTTCGGTGCAGATCAACGCCTACTTCGGCCTGAACAGGACTGTCAGCGACCTTTTGGGAACAACCCTGTCGCGGATTCCTACCCTTGAAGCCGGGCTGATGCGCCAGCCCGGCCAGCCTGACGGCGCGATCCTAGACGGCTGGAGCCCGCAGGGGGAACTTCCGGCCGGGGGAGCCCTTCGCAGGGCCTCCATTCCCGGAACCCTGTCCGGGATGGACACGCGGGAAGCCTACATCTATATGCCGCCCGCGTACTTCGCCCCCAACCGCCCGGCGCTTCCGGTCCTGGTCCTGATCGCGGGCCAGCCGGGCGGCCCGGCGGACTGGCTGACGGGCGGGACCATCCAGGCCCACATGGACTCCTACGCCGCAGCAAACGGCGGGGTGGCGCCGGTTGTGGTGATTCCCGACCCCAATGGTTCCCAGTCGGCCAACACCATGTGCATGGACAGCCGGATTGCCCGTGCGGATACCTACCTCACCAAGGATGTCACCGGGTGGATCAGCTCCACGCTCGTGGTGGACACCAACCACAGCCGCTGGGCAACGGGCGGTTTCTCGTTCGGCGGCACCTGCGCGCTGCAACTGGCCACGCGGCACCCGGAACTCTTCCCTGCGGCACTGGCATTCTCCGCGGAAGCCGAACCGGCCATCGCCAAGGAACGGCAGAAAACCATCGACGCCGCCTTCCCCGGTAATCCCGAGGCCTTCAACCGGCAGACGCCGCTGGCCATCATGCAGCAGCAAAGGTTCGAAGGCAGCGGCCTCTACCTGACGGCCGGACAGAACGATCCAGAGTTCGTGGGGTACCTGCGGACGCTGGCGGCCGCAGCGGAAAAGGCAGGTTTCACGGTACGGGCCTACGAGGTGGAAAACACCGGCCATTCCTGGGACACGTCATCGCGGCGGATTGCGGATGCCCTGGATTTCCTCATGGACAGATGGGGGCTTCGGCGGTGAGCTCCGGGAGGGAGGTCCGCACCGCAACACTGGCGTGGGACACCGTGATCCGGCCAGCACTGGCCCGTGCCGCCGGCGAGCTGCGGTCCGTGCCGTTCAGCCTGTGCGTCCTTGCGGTGTTCCTCACTACCGGCGCACTAACAGGCAGCTTCCTGGCGGGGCCTCCGGAGCACCTGCTGGAACTGGCCGGCGTGAGCGGGCCCGGTCTCCGTGGTGGCAACTGGTGGCAGCTCTTCACCAGCCTCTTTTTCGCCACCAACCCCTTGGCGTACCTGGCAGCGTCACTGATGATCATCGTGCTGCTGGGGCTTGCGGAGCGGAAACTGGGGTCCCGGGCAGCGGCCGCCCTGCTGTTCGGAGGCCAGTTTGCCGCGGTGACACTATTCCTGCTCATCACCCAGCTGGCTGCGTACGGCGGAGACGGGTGGCTGGACCAAATGGCGGACGACATCCTGATCGGGCCCTACGGTCCGGTCCTTGCTGCAGGGCTGGCCGGCAGTGCACGGCTGCCGGTGCTGTGGCAGCGGCGGCTACGGACGGCCGTGATCTCCGTTTCGCTCCTGCTGGTCCTGTACGTGGGGCACGCCGAAACGGTCATCGGCCTGCTTGGCGCCCTCCTCGGCCTCCTGGCTGGCTGGTGGATCCAGGGCGACCAGGGCCACCTGCACCGGCACCGGTCAACGGGCCGGGAGGCGAGGAACCTCCTGGCACTGACCGTCGCCGTCTTCGCTGTCGGACCTATCCTCACCGGAATAGCGCGTGCGCCCACCGGGCCGCTGGCACTGCTGCGCGACGTGGTGCTGAACCCGATGCCCACACTCAGCCAGCTCGCACTGAACTGCGGGGCAACCGTTGAGGCCTCCTGCCTGGAAGCGGGACGTGCAGGATTCGCCGGCCCGTTCGGGCTGGCCCTGGCCGTTGTGCCGGTCCTCCTGCTGCTGATCTGTGCCGACGGCATGCGCCGGGGCCGGAGGCTGGCACTGAACATCGCCATTGCCATCCAACTGGCCGTCACGGCACTGGCGGCCGTCTATCTCGCCCTCTTTGCGCTGGTGCCCTCGCGTCCGCAGGGGCCGCAGGCGGCACCCATGGGATCGGCCTTCGCGCACGTGCTGCCGCTCGTCGTCGTGCCCCTCCTGCTCGCCGTGGTCCTCTGGCTCAACCGGCGGCAGTTCCGGGTGCAGACGCTCCCTGCTGCCCGCCGCACGCTGGCCCTGGTGGTCGGCGGCACATGGGGAGTCCTGGCGACCGCCTACGCCGGCGCATGGTTCTGGTCAGGCGGCCTGGAGCGCGACGGCGGGCTGCTGGGACTTTACGCCGAGCTCGCCAGGCAGTACGTCCCGGTTCCCATCCCGCAGCACTACCACCGGGTTTTTGCCGACCGGAACAGCGTGGAGGCAGTCCTGTTTGCCTACTCGGGCCCCGTGTTCTGGGTGGTGGCACTGGTGGCGGTGTGGTGGGTGCTGATTGGACACCATGGCCATGACTCCGGATGGCAGGACCGCGCCAGGGCGCGGGAACTGCTGCACCAGGGCGGCGGCCCGCTGTCCTGGATGGCACTGTGGGAGCCCAACACCTACTGGTTCAGCCCGGACGGGCAGGGTGCAGTTGCGTACCAGCGGCACGGCAGCGTGGCATTGACCCTGGGCGGGGCAATAGGACCAGCACAGTCACAGCCGGCCGTCACCGAGGGGTTCCTGGCCTATTGCCGCAGCCACGCCCTGATCCCGGCGCTCTACTCCTGCGACGGCTCCATGTGGCCGGCGCTGCAGGAGCGCGGGTTCGCCCGGGTGCCGGTTGCGCAGGAGACCCGGCTCGCCATCAGGGAGCTGGAGTTCAAGGGCAAGGAATGGCAGAACGTCCGGACCGCGCTGAACCGGGCGGCAAAGCTGGGGGTTGAGGCGGTGTGGGGCCCCTACCACGCGCTGCCGGCCTCACTGCGGTCGAAGCTCAACGAGGTCTCGGAGGAGTGGGCGGCCAACAAGTCCGTCCCCGAAATGGGCTTCACCCTGGGCGGGGTGGACGAGCTGGACGACGACGAGGTCCTGTGCTGCCTGGCTGTGGACGGCAACGGCACGGTCCATGGCGTGACCAGCTGGCTTCCGGTGTACGACGGCGGGCGGCTGGTCAGCAGGACGCTGGACGTCATGCGGCGGGGTGCGGAAGGATTTCCGGGCGTCATGGAATTCCTCATCGCCTCGGCCGTGCTGGAGCTGCGCGGATCAGTGGAGGTGATTTCCCTGTCCGGCTCGCCGCTGGCCAACCACGGCGTCGCGAACGACAGTACCGGGGACCGGGACGGGGCCGAAAACCTGGTCCGCATCCTCGACCTTGTGGGGCATGCTTTGGAGCCGGTGTACGGCTTCCGTTCCCTGGCCGCGTTCAAGTCCCGGTTCAAGCCCGAGTACCGCGCGCTGTACCTCTACTACCAGGACCCGCTGCACCTGCCGGCGATCGGCCGCGCGCTGACCCGCGCGTACCTGCCCGGGCTTTCCCTGCCGCAGGGAGCACGGCTGGTCAGCAAACTGGTCAAGTAAGGACAATTCACAATAGGTGTAAAACTTGCGGCCGGGATGCGGGAAAAAGCATATCGAAACGCGAAACGAAGCACCCATAAAAAATGATCCCCGGCGGCAATTGCCGGGGATCATTTTATTACTGCATATCGCCGAAGCGGGTATGCGGCGGGGGATTAGACCAGCGTCACGCCGGTAGCCTGGGGGCCCTTGGCTCCCTGGCCGATCTCGAACTGAACGCGCTGGTTCTCATCGAGGGTCTTGAAGCCGTTGGTCTGGATCTCGGAGTAGTGAACGAAGACATCACCGTCGGAGTCATCCGGGGTAATGAAGCCGAAGCCCTTTTCAGCGTTGAACCACTTGACGGTTCCCTGTGCCATTTATTTCTCCTCATTGTGGAACTTTTTTAAGATCGGCACACCTCGTACCGGCCTTGGTCACTCCGCGAGAAGAATCCTGAATTCCGGGCCCTATTCGGGGATCCGGGTTGCAGGAGCTTCGCGCTCGCAACATGTCTTGCGAGCATGAAAAACACCTACACAAAGACTGAGACAAGAATTTCATGCCTCTTCGCGCCGGTCAACGGTTTTTGCGGTGAAAGGGCCAAAATTTAGGTTAAAACCGGGTTAAATGCCTTGTCAGAAGGCTTTGGGATTGACCGGGCGCGAATGTGACAGGTCAGAAAAGGCGCGATTCACTGTCATCGACGCCGCGCATTGCGTCGTAGTCCAGGGTGATGCAGTCGATGCCGCGGTCAGTTGCCAGCACCTTCGCCTGCGGCTTGATCTGCTGGGCCGCAAAGATTCCGCGCACGGGTGCAAGCAGGGGATCGCGGTTGAGCAGTTCCAGGTAGCGCGTCAGCTGCTCCACGCCGTCGATGTCGCCCCGGCGCTTGAGCTCGATGGCCACGGTGCCGCCGTCCGCGTCCCGCGCCAGGATGTCCACCGGTCCAATGGCAGTGAAGTACTCCCGGCGGATCAACGAGTAGCCGGCACCGAGGGTTTCGATCTGTTCGGCAAGGAGCCGCTGGAGGTCGGCCTCCACGCCGTCCTTGATGAGTCCGGGGTCCACCCCCAGATCGTGGGATGATTCGCTCAGCTTTTCGTGGATGTTGATGATGAGACGGTCATCCGTCTTCGCCGACTGGACGGTCCACTGCTCCACCACCCCCAGCTCAAGGTCCACGTCCTCCGGGGAGGAGACCCGCAGAGTGGCGGGCGGGCTCATCCAGTTGAGCGGCTTATAGGATCCGCCGTCCGAGTGAACCAGTACGGAGCCGTCCGCCTTGACCAGGAGGAGCCTGGTGGCGAGGGGGAGATGGGCTTTGAGCCGGCCAACGTAATCAACGGAGCATCGGGCTATGACAAGTCGCACGCGGTACAGACTACCGCCTGCAGCCTTGCGGCCAGTTCCCGACGGCGGCACGCACGGCGGTTCCGCGGACGCGGCCCGACACGCACGGCTGGGGCAGAATGGATGCATGCCGCGTTCCAACCGTCCCCGCCGTCCTGCCTCCGGAAAAGGTGCAGCTACGGGAAAATGGGGTGCGGGGAAAAAGGGCGGCGGGGAGGTTCCCGAGCTGGACCTGGAACGGGCCCGGGCCGGCATCGCCCGCCGGGAAAGCGCTCCTGACGGCGAATGGATGGTTCGCACTATGACGGCCAGGAACGCCGAAAAGACGTACATCTGCCCGGAATGCTCCACCGCCGTGCTGCCGGGGGTGGCGCACCTGGTGGTCTGGAAGGACGACCACCTCTTTGGCGCCGCCGCCGGACTGGCGGAGCGGCGGCACTGGCACACCAACTGCTGGATGTCGCGCAGTTACCGTTACCGCTGACCGGAGCGGGCGGAGGGGCCCCTGCTGTCGCTAAGCTGGCAGGCATGACTTTTGATCCGGCGTCGTATGAATTCACCCGCGCCCAGGGCCCCGCTCCCATCCGTGCCGCCACCGTCCTGCCCGCCCGGCGTGAGAACGTGGAGCTGCAGACGGACGACGGCCACACCCTGGTGGGTGAGCTCGCGCTGCCGGAATCGGGGCCCGTCCACGCCACGCTCATCACCCTGCACCCCCTTCCCACGCACGGCGGTTTCATGGATTCGCACGTGTACCGCAAGGCCTCGTACCGCTTGCCGGCGCTGGCAGGCGTGGCAGTCCTCCGCTTCAACACCCGCGGCACGGCATCCCCGCGCGGCACCAGCTCGGGTGCCTTCGAAGAAGGAATCGGGGAACGGTACGACGTCGAGGCGGCGGTGCGGTTCGCCGTCGAACGCGGCCTGCCCAACCGGTGGCTGGTGGGCTGGTCCTTCGGCACCGAACTGGCGCTGATGTACGGCGCGGTGGAGCCCGTGGCATCGCAGGTGGAGGGCGCCGTCCTGCTATCGCCGCCGTTGCACCGTGCCACGGACAAGCACCTGCAGCAGTGGGCGGAATCGGGCAAGCCGCTCACCGTCCTGGTTCCCGAGCACGACGACTTCCTCCAGCCGGCCGAGGCGGCCGCACGGTTCAGCCTGGTGCCGCAGGCGCGGGTGGTGGGCGTCGACGGCGCCAAGCACCTGTGGGTGGGGGAGAAGTACGCAGCCCGGGTCCTGAACGAGATCGTGGACGACGTCACCGAAGCCGGCTCCGGGGCTGCCGGGCTGGCGACGGAATGGGACGGTCCGTCGGCTACTGCTTCGGCCTAGGCTGCAGGGGCGGGATTCAGTGTTGGTCCTGCCGGACGATGTAGATCTCCCGGATCAGCAGCAGGACGGCCGCTGCCGTGGGAATGGCGATCAGGGCGCCGAGGACCCCCAGCAAGCTGCCGCCGGCGATGACTGAAATGACTGCCACCGCCCCCGGCACTGCAACAGCCTTTTGCATGATCCGCGGCGAGATGAAGTACGCCTCGAACTGCAGGTAGGCGAAGTAGCAGATGGCGTAAACCGCGGCCGTCTGCCAGCCCTCCGTCAGGGAGACAAGCAGCACCACCACGGCGGCAATTAGGCCGCCAACCAGCGGGATGAAGGCGAGCAGGGCAACGACGAAGGCCAGCAGCAGGGCGAAGGGAATGCCCAGGATGGACATCACGACGAAGGCGAAGGTGGCATTGAGGAGCGCCACGCAGGCCTGGCCGATCACGTAGTTGCCCACAGACCGGGTGATCTCCTCGGACAGGGCCTCCACGCGGTGGCGGCGGGAGCGGGGAGCCAGCCGGTACCCCCACTTCTTCATTGCCGGCAGGGCCGCCAGGAAGTACAGGCTCAGCACCAGCACGATCAGGGCCCCGAACAGGCCGTTCGCCACAGTGGAACCGAAGCCCACCACGCCGCCGAAAATGCCGCCCACCGCCGCGGGGTCGTTGACGAACTTGTCCAGTTCCTCCGCCACCCGGTCACGGACGCCGAACTGGTCGTCAAGGCTGCGGAAGAACTCGGAATTTATGAAGTCGCGGATCCATATCGGCGCCTGCTCCACGATTTCCGTCACCTGCTCCACGATGGTGGGGATCAGCGTGGCAAAGAAGCCGACGACGGCGCTCACCAGGACAGTCACCGACACCAGGATGCCTGCCGGACGCGGGATCTTGCGGTTCTCCAGCCAGCCCACCACCGGTTCCAGGCCCAGGGCGATGAACAGGGCCGCCACGATCCACAACAGCAGCTGCGTGGTGTTCGAACCGATCCAGTAGACCAGCAGGGCAAGCCCCACGCCCACGGTTCCCATGAAGCCCATATAGAGAGGATGCTGCGGCGACATCCGTGGGCCGGGGCGGCCGAACTGCGGGCGTACATCGCCGTCAGGGTCGGTGGTGGTGACTTCGTGCTCCTGGACGTACTCCGGCGGCATCTCGAACCGCAGCCTCGGCTGGGCACCCGGCAGCGGCTGGCGAAGCCGGCGGGCCACAAAACCGAGCGCCGCCGCGGCAGTGCCCTTCCTTCGGGCGTGCGGGGCTCCCTCGGGTGCGGCTGCCGGTGGCTCCTGGCCCCCGGGATTGTTGGATGCCGCGGAAGACTCGTCCGTCTTGTCAGTCACTGGTTTTGAGGGCCTGTTCCGTGCGTGGCGCCGCGTCAACGGGCCAATGTGATGATCATCGCAAACACTATCAGCAGCCTTGTCAACAGCTGCGGACGGGGGCGGTCCGTGGCATATTGCGGAGGCGGCAAGCGCACCCAATCCGGGGCCCTGGTAACAAAACGGTTACTATGGGAAGCAAACCCCCGCTGATGATAGGTGTTCCCTTGCGTTTAAAGACTGCAGTCGCACTTGTGCTGCTCGGCCTCCTGACACTTTTGGCCGGTATCGGCCAGAGAACCATCTGGGCCCCTTCCGAGACCTTCACGGCAGCCGCGCCGGCCGATACGGCGGAAGCGCCGCTGACCGTCATTGACCAGAACCTGCGCACCCTGCATGGCGGTACCGTCAAGATCAGCATCGAGGGCGACGGCAACTTCCTGCTCGCCGCCGGCCGGCCGGATGACGTCGACGCCTGGGTTGGCCAGTCCGCGCACAACACCATCAGCGGTGTTTCGGAGGACGGCAAGTCCCTGCAGGTTGAGCACACCGACGGCGAAGCTACCGCCCCCAACCCGGCAGGCTCCGACCTTTGGGTTTCCAGCGAAAATGCCAGCGGCGAACTCGAATATTCGTGGACCCCTCCGGCAGACGGCGACTGGACACTCCTGCTCGCCTCCGACGGAACAAAAGCCGCCCCGGCCTCCGTCTCCATGACGTTCCCCAACGACACTTCCACTCCCTGGGCCGTTCCGCTGATGCTGCTTGGGTCCCTCCTGATCCTTGCAGGCATTGTGCTGGCACTGCTGTCCGCGCGCAAGCGGAACGGTGAAGGCGATGGACAGGGCAGCGGCTTTGCACAGCGCGCCCGTGCCCGGAGCCAGTCGGGGGCCGGATCTTCCAAGGTAACCTCGCGCGCCAGCATGGTGGCTGCGGGCATCACCGCAGCGGTCCTCGCGGGTTCCGGCACTGCCGCGTACGCGGCCACGCCGGCTCCGGAAGCCAGCGGTTCGCCGTCGGCACCAGCTGCCCCGGAGGCCGGATCGCCGGTCCTGCTTGACGCCCAGTTCCGCCGGATCCTGGAGCAGGTCTCCAGCGCCGTCGACGCCGGTGATGCCGCCAAGGACGCGGGCCAGCTTGCCGAGCGCGTGGGCGGCACCGAGCTGGAAGTGCGCACCCAGAACTACAAGATCCGCTCCCAGGTAGGCTCCTACGAAGCCAGGATGCCGGTGCGGTCCACCAAGCTGCTCACCACCGTGGTCACCAGTGACCGCGACTGGCCCCGCTCCGTCCTGGCCGTGACGCAGGGCGACGGCAACGTGGTGCCACAGCTGCTGACCCTGGTCCAGCCCTCGCCGCGCGAGAACTACAAGCTCGTGGAAACCACCCCGCTCCAGCCCGGCGCCACGTTCCCCACCATCAGCCGCGGCGGCACGGACACGCTCGCCGCCGGTGACAAGACCGGCCTGCTGTACAGCGGGGAAGAGGCACTCTCGGGCCTCGCCGACCGCCTTACCACTCCCGATTCCGCCTTCAAGGACAAGCTTGTTGAGGGCGAGTCCTCGCCGTACATTGCTGACACGCTGTCCTACCAGGCAGAGGTGGTCAAGGCCGGCGAGAACGGCAACTTCTCCTTCACCCACAAGGTGGTACCGGAAAGCACGGTGGTCTTCCGCACCGATGACGGCGGGGCGCTGGTCCTGGGCCGGATCAACTTCGGTTTTGAAGGCACCCCGAAGGCTGCCGGCGACAAGCTGACCATCGGCGATGATGCAGCAGCCCTGGCCGGTGGCAAGGAAACCACCACGGGCATGGTGCTCAACTTCGCCGAGTCCATGGCGGTGTACATTCCGCCTGCCGGCTCCACCGACCCCATGAAGCTCGTCGCGGCAACCCGCGGCCTGGTCGGCGCCAGCTTCAAGTAGCCCCGGCACCGCATTACTTCCGGCAGCGGCCGGAGTGGCTAAAGTGGAAAGCATGAGTTCGCCTGCTTCCCGCCCAGTCCCTCCAGCCGCTGCCAGCCTGCTTAACCTGCGCGGCGCCGTCGACCTTTCCTCCCTGAAGCAGCGCCCGGCCGCGCCTGCCGGAACCGGTGCCGCCGCTGGTACCGGCGGGTTTGGCAACGGCGGACCGGAGGAGACGCAGCCCGGCGGACCGGACCTGAGGGTCAACGTCACGGAGGCCAACTTCCAGCAGCTGGTGGAACTTTCCGCGCAGGTCCCCGTGGTGTTCGCCCTGTGGGCCCCGTACTCGCCGGAGTCCACAGGGATGCTGCAGACGCTGGACAGCGTGGTGAAGAGCTACAGGGGCCGGCTTGTCCTCGGCGCCGCCGATATCGAGGCGTTCCCCCAGCTGGCCCAGGCATTCCAGGTGCAGGCGGTGCCTACCGCCGTCGCCGTCCTCAGGGGACAGCCCGTGCCGCTCTTCCAGGGCAGCGCGGACGAGCAGCAGGTGCGTGCCCTGTTTGATGAGCTGTTGAAGGTGGCTGCGGCGAACGGCGTGACCGGCAGCCTGAACGCCGGCGCCGGCGAAGAATCCGAACCCGCGCCCCTGCCGCCACTGCACCAGGCCGCCTACGACGCTATCGAGGCGGGCGACTTCGACGCTGCCGCGGATGCCTACCGGCAGGCGCTCAAAGAGATGCCCTCGGACCACGAGGCCAAGGCAGGGCTTGCCCAAGTGGAGCTGATGGCACGCCTGCAGCCGCTGTCGGCCCAGGACGGCGAGTCCGTCCGCACGCTCGCCGCCAACGAGCCGGACAACCTGGAAGCCCAGCTGGCTGTGGCGGACCTGGACATCGCCGGCGGACACGTGGACGACGGCCTGAACCGCCTGGTGGCATTCATTGGGAGGAACTTCGGTCCGGAGCGTGAGACCGCCCGCATCCGCCTGCTGGAACTCTTCGACGTGGTTGGCGCATCCGACGAACGCGTTTCCAAAGCGCGCCAGGCCCTGGCGAGGGTCCTCTTCTAGTGCCGGGCCTGTTCGATCCGCTGAAGCTCCGTTCCCTGGAGCTCCAGCACCGCGGCTGGCTGTCACCCATGTGCCAGTACAGCTGCGATCCCGACGTCGCGCCGGGGGTTCCCAACGACTGGCACCTGATGCATCTGGGTTCCTTCGCCGCCGGCGGGGCCGCGCTGCTGCTCACCGAGGCGGCTGCGGTGGGCGCGGAGGGCCGCATCAGCCCCCGCGACGCCGGGCTCTACAACGATGAGCAGGCCGAAGCGTGGCAGCGGATCACCACGTTCGTGCACCGTCACGGAGCGGCCGGCGCGAAGATCGGGGTACAGCTGGCGCATGCCGGGCGGAAGGCGTCCACGTGGTGGCCCTTTTCCGGCAGGCACGGGAGCGTGGCAGCATCCGACGGCGGCTGGGGCACGGTGGGCCCGTCGGCAGTGGCCTTTGACGGCTACGAGGTTCCAGCCGCGATGACAGCGGAACAGATCCAGGCGGTCATCGCCGACTTTGCAGCAGCGGCGAAACGCGCGGTGGAGGCCGGCTTTGACACCGTGGAGATCCACGGCGCGCACGGCTACCTGCTGCACCAGTTCCAGAGCCCGCTGACCAACCTGCGCACCGACGAATGGGGCGGGAACGAGGCCGGCCGCAACCGGCTGATGCTTGCCGTTGTCGATGCCGTGCGGGACGCCATCCCCGACTCGATGCCGCTGCTGCTGAGGATTTCCGCCACCGACTGGGCCGAAGGCGGCATTGACCTGCCGGCCTCCGTCCGCCTGGCACGGCAGGCAGCGGGACGCGGCGTGGACTTGATTGATGTGTCCAGCGGGGGAGCAGTGGCCCACCAAAGGATCACTCCCGGTCCCGGATACCAGACCGGATTTTCCGAGGCCATCCGCAAGGAGGCCGGCATCCCCACCGGGACGGTGGGCCTGCTGACCTCAGCCGGGCAGGCCGGGCATGCCATCGCTACCGGACAGGCCGATGCCGTGCTGATCGCCAGGGCCGCGCTCCGCGACCCGCACTGGTGGCTGCGTGCGGCCTTCGAACTGGGCCATGAAATCGGTTGGGCTCCCCAGTACGAGCGGGCGCTGCCGCGGCGCAGCTTCTGAGTATGTCCGGAGAGGATCAGCAATGACGGACAATGATTCCAGCAGCCTCGACCAGCGGCTGGAAGACACCATCCTTGGGCTCCTGGCTGCGAGGGCCGCCACGTCCACCATTTGTCCGTCCGACGCGGCGCGGGCCGTCGGCGGCGAACACTGGCGCGACCTCATGGAGCCGGCCCGGCGTGCGGCGCGGCGGCTCGTGGATGCCGGCGAGGTAGTGATTACCCAGGGCGGTTCGGTGGTTGATCCTGCCACTGCGAAGGGGCCCATCCGCATCCGCAAGGCCACTTAGGAAGCGCGGGCAGGCCGGCGGGGCGGGCAGCTGCCGTACGTCCTTGTTTCTACTCCTCCCGGAGGACCCCGCAGCCGTGTTCCGGGGGCTAGTCTGGCTTCATGACCGCCCAGTATCCCGATCCCGCGGGCGTGCCGCTGCATCCTACCGACGCCGCCGCACCCCCTTCCGCTGCCGCCGCCGGCGCCGTTCCGGCCCTGGCCATCCGCGGCCTGGCCAAGCGGTTCGGCCAGAAGATCGCGGTGGACGGCATCAGCCTGGATGTGCCTGGCGGGTCCTTCTACGGGATCGTGGGCCCCAACGGGGCAGGCAAGACCACCACGCTGTCCATGGCCACCGGGCTCCTGCGGCCGGACTTCGGCACGGCGTTTGTCCACGGCGTCGACGTCTGGGCGCACCCGCTGGAAGCCAAGAAACTCATGGGCGTCCTGCCCGACGGCGTCCGGCTGTTCGACAGGCTGACCGGAGAGCAACTGATCACCTACGCCGGGCTGCTGCGCGGCATGGACCGGAACGTGGTGGCCTCCCGCGTGGGCGAACTGCTGGAAGCGATGGACCTGGCCCAGGATGCGGGAACGCTGGTGGTGGACTACTCCGCAGGCATGACAAAGAAAATCGCGCTCGCCTCCGCCCTGATCCACGCGCCCCGACTGCTGGTCCTGGACGAACCTTTTGAAGCTGTGGACCCGGTCTCGGCGGCGAACATCCGCTCCATCCTGGACGGCTACGTGGCGTCCGGCGGTACCGTCATCATGTCCAGCCATGTCATGGACCTGGTCCAGCGCATGTGCGACCACGTGGCTGTGGTGGCGGGCGGCCGGCTGCTGGCTGCCGGGACTGTTGACCAGGTCCGCGCCGGGGCGTCTTTGGAAGACCGGTTCGTCCAACTGGTCGGTGGGCGCAGCCGCACGGAAGGGCTGGAATGGTTGCGCACCTTCTAAGGCTGAAACTGACCCTGCTCCGCAACGGCCTCCGGCGCAGTCCGTGGCAGCTCGTGGGCCTGGTCTTCGCCGGACTCTACGCGCTGGGCCTGATCTCCACGCTGGTGGTGGCCCTGGTCCTGCTGCGCTCCGCGGACGCCGAAATCGCGCAGACCGCGGTGGTGCTCGGCGGCTCCGCTGCCGTCCTGGGCTGGGGACTCATCCCGGTGGTTGCCTCAGCCACGGACATGACCCTGGACCCGGCCCGCTTCACCACCTTCGCCATCCCGATGCGGCAGATGCTGGCGGGCCTGGCCCTTGGCGGGTTGATCGGCATCCCGGGTCTGGCCACTGCCCTGGTGGCGCTGTCCACGGTGGTGACCTGGTTCCGCGGAGTGCTGCCCGTGTTCGGCGCACTGCTGGGTGCGGCGCTCGGCGTGATGACGTGCATCGTCCTCTCAAAGGTGGTTACCACGGCCACCGCCAGCCTTGCTGCGTCCCGCCGGTTCAAGGACATCAGCGCCATTGCCTTCATGGTTCCGCTCGTCCTCCTCGGCCCCATCATCGCGGGCGTCGGCCAGGGCATCTCGAACTCGACCGGCTTCCTGCCGGACTTCGCCAGCGTCCTTTCCTGGACCCCGCTTGGGGCCCCCTGGTCCCTGGGCGGCGAGCTCCACGCAGGCCAGTTTGGTCCGGCCGCCGTCAAGTTCCTGGTGGCAGTGGCCTCACTCGCTGCGCTGGCCTGGTGCTGGAAGCTCCTCCTGGAAAGGGCGCTCGTCACGCCGCCCTATGCCGGCAGCAGCAAGCGCAAGGGAAGCAAGCTCGGGCTTCTGGGGCTCCTGCCGCCCGTACCGGCAGGTGCTGTGATGGCGAGGTCGCTCACCTACTGGGTCCGCGACCCCCGCTACTCCGGATCGCTGGTGGTCATCCCGCTGCTGCCCGTTGTCCTGGTCTTCCAGGGATCCCAGGCAGGAGAGTACTCCAGCCTCGCATTCCTGGCGCCGATCTCCGCGTTCATTATCGCGTGGTCCATCTCAGCCGACGTGTCCTACGACAACACCGCGTTCGCCCTGCACCTGGCCACCGGGGTATCCGGCGTGGCTGACCGGCTGGGCCGCGCCCTGGCCTGCATGTCCTTCGCCCTTCCGGTGGTGGTCATCTTTGCCGTGGGCTCCGCGGCGTTCACCGGCGACTGGCCCGGGCTGCCCGGCCAGCTCGGGCTGAGCCTGGGTATCCTCTTCACCTGCCTGGGGCTGGCATCTGTGGTCTCCGCCCGTTACATCGTGGCGGTTCCGCTCCCCGGGGACAGCCCGTTCAAGAAGCCGCCGGGCAACGTGGGGCAGACCCTCGCAGTGCAGTTCGGGGGAATGCTGGTCCTGGTGGTGCTGGTCCTGCCTGAAGCGGCGCTGATGGTCGCGCAGCTGGTGACCGGAAACAGCCTCTTTGGCTGGATCAACCTCGCGGTGGGAACGCTGCTGGGCCTCGGCCTGTTCGTGGCCGGTGTACGGCTGGGCGGAAAATGGCTCGATGCCCGCGGGCCGGAACTCCTGGCCCAGGTGGCTGTGAACAAGTAACGGCAGGCACGGCGGAAGGAAACAGCATGGAGGTCGTCATCCTGGGCGGCAGCAGGCAGATTGGAAAGCTGGCGGCGGATGCCATCGAGGAGCTGCTCGGGCGGAAGCCGGACGCGGTGCTTGGCCTTGCCACGGGGTCCTCGCCGCTGCCGGTGTATGACGAGCTGGCGGAACGGCACGCCCGGGGCCTGGACTTCAGCCGGGCCACCGCGTTCACACTGGACGAGTATGTCGGCCTGCCCGCCGGGCACCCCGAATCGTACCGGGAAGTCATCCGGCGCGAGTTCACGGACCGGGTGAACATCTCACCGGAAAATGTCCATGGCCCCGACGGGACGGCCAGCGATATCCCCGCGGCGTGCCAGGCTTATGAGGACGCCATCGCGGCAGCCGGCGGCGTGGACCTGCAGCTCGTGGGGGTGGGTACCGACGGGCACATCGCGTTCAACGAGCCCGGTTCCTCCTTTGCCTCGCGTACCCGGATCAAGAGCCTGATCGAACAGACACGCCGGGACAACGCCCGTTTCTTCAAGAGCCTGGCCGAGGTCCCGCACCACGTCCTGACGCAGGGCCTGGGCACCATCATGGAGGCCCGGCATGTGATCCTGCTCGCCACCGGTGCGCAGAAGGCACAGGCCGTGCGCGAGTTCGTCGAGGGGTCGGTCGCCGCCATTTGCCCCGCATCTATCCTGCAGTTCCACCCGCACGCCACCGTCCTGCTGGATGAAGCGGCGGCTTCGGCGCTCAAGCTGGCGGATTTCTACCGGCACACCTATGACAACAAGCCCGCCTGGCAGGGGCTCTGACCCGCGGCACGGGAGGCCGGAAGGCAGGAAACGGCACGACGGCGGTGGGCGCTGCACAGCGGCGGCCCGGCCGCCCGCGCCCGGGCCGCCGTCGGACTCCCGGCCACCGGAACAGCTAAGATGGTTGGCATGACTAGCATGACGGACCCTCTCGAAAACGACCCGATGCGTGAGCTTTCCGGGGCTGGAACGTCCACAGCCACCATTGAGCGCGAAGAACTGCGCGAGGAGCTTGAACCGGGGGACCGGGAGCGCTTTGCGCACTATGTGCGCAAGGAGAAAATCATGGAGTCTGCGATGACGGGCGAGCCCGTCATCGCGCTGTGCGGCAAGGTCTGGACGCCGGGCCGGGATCCGAAGAAGTTCCCGGTATGCCCCACGTGCAAAGAGGTCTATGAGGGCCTCCGCCCGGGCAACGACGGCGGCAAGGGTCCCGGAGGGGACTCGGGCAACAACAAGTAGTGACGGAAACGCTCTTTGGCGGCCCCACCCTGCCTCCGGCCTATCCGGAACGCGCAGCCTGGGGAACCGCCCCGAAACTCCGTGCCTGGCAGCAGGAAGCCCTCGACCTCTATCTCCGGAACAGCCCCCGCGACTTCCTGGCGGTAGCAACCCCGGGCGCCGGTAAGACCACGTTCGCCCTGCGGATAGCGTCAACGCTGATCGATTCCGGCGCCGTGAACCGGGTGACCATCGTGGCGCCCACGGACCACCTCAAGCGGCAGTGGGCCGACGCCGCGGCGCGGGTGGGCATCGCCATCGACCCCAACTTCAAGAACTCGGACGGTCAGCACGGCCGCGGGTTCATCGGTGTTGCCGTCACGTACGCCCAGGTGGCCAGCAAGCCGCTGCTGCACCGGGCCAAGACGGAGGCGGCACGCACCCTGGTGATCCTGGACGAAATCCACCACGGCGGCGAGGCCCTCTCCTGGGGCGACGGCCTGCGCGAGGCCTTCGATCCGGCGGTGCGGCGGCTGTCCCTGACAGGTACCCCATTCCGTTCGGACACCTCGCCCATTCCGTTCGTTGAGTATGCCGAGGACAGGGACGGCATCCGCCGGTCAAAGGCGGACTACACCTACGGCTACGGCAACGCGCTGCGGGACCACGTGGTCCGGCCCGTGATCTTCATGGCCTACTCCGGCCAGATGCGCTGGCGCACCAGCGCCGGTGAGGAAATGGCGGCATCGCTGGGCGAGGCCGCCGTCACCAAGGACATTACGTCCCAGGCCTGGCGGACAGCCCTGAACCCCGCAGGCGAGTGGATCCCTGCCGTGCTGGCTGGGGCTGACAAGCGGCTGACCGAGGTCCGCCGTACCGTCCCCGATGCCGGCGGCCTGGTTATTGCCACGGACCACGAGGACGCCCGGGCCTACGCAGGCCAGCTTAAGAGGATCACGGGGGAGTCACCCACCGTTATCCTCTCCGACGACGCCAAGGCCTCGAGCAAGATCGAGGAGTTCTCGGCGGGCGACACCCGCTGGATGGTGGCGGTCCGCATGGTGTCCGAAGGCGTGGACGTTCCCAGGCTGTCCGTGGGTGTCTACGCCACGTCAACCTCCACGCCGCTCTTCTTCGCCCAGGCTGTGGGGCGCTTCGTGCGTGCCCGGAAACGGGGTGAAACGGCGTCGGTCTTCTTGCCCTCGGTGCCGCAGCTGATGGCACTGGCCAACTCCATGGAAGCGGAACGGGACCATGCCCTGGACCGCCCGGAAAAGGAGGACGGGGACGGCCTCTTCAACCCGGAGGACTCGCTGATGGCGGAGGCCAACCGCGAGGACAAGGCCTCGGACAGCCTCGCCAAGGGAAAGTTCGAAGCACTGGACTCGCAGGCTTCCTTCGACCGCGTGCTCTTCGACGGCGGCGAATTTGGCACCGGCGGCGACATCGGGTCCGACGACGAACTGGACTTCCTGGGCATCCCCGGCCTGCTGGACGCGGAGCAGGTGGGCACGCTCCTGCGGCAGCGCCAGCATGAGCAGCTCAACCGGAAGAACCGGAAGGCTCCGGCTGCCGCCGAGGCTGCCGCACCCGCTGTCCCGGACCACCGGATGCTCATGGACCTGCGGAACGAGCTCGCCAAGAACGTGGCCGCCTGGTCCGCGCGGACCGGCACCCCGCACGGTGTCATCCACACCAAACTCCGGACCGTGTGCGGCGGCCCCGCCGTGGCGCAGGCCAACGAGGAACAACTGCAGGCGCGGTTGAGGAAGCTCCGGGACTGGTTCATCGGCCGCAAGTAGCGGTGACCTGAAGACCCGAGTGGCCCGGTGCAAGCGCACCGGGCCACTGTTGCACCAGCGTCAGGAAACGTCCACGCCGCCGAGCTCCATCTCGGCCACGGCCTCTTCGAGGTCCTCGGCGATGCCCGCCGTCAGATGGCGGATGACAGTGACGGAGTACCCGGCCTGGACGGCGTCCAGCGAAGTGGCCCGGACGCAGTAGTCGGTGGCGATGCCCACCACCACAACGTCCTCGACGTCGTGGCTCTGAAGCCAGTCATCCAGGCCGATTGCGTCCTCGTCCGGTGCGAACCGGCTGGCGTCGGCAGCGCCGGGCTGCCGTTCCCCGGTGGGGACGGCATCCTCTGGCGCCAGGAGCCCTTCGAAACCGGAGTAAGCAGCCGCGTACTGTCCCTTCTGGAAGTACGCCTGGATGTACTCCGTGTCCAGGTCCGGATGCAATTCGGCGCCCCGGGTGCCGGCGACGCAGTGCGGCGGCCAGCTGTCCTTGAAGTCGGGGGTGTCCGAGAAATGGCTGCCCGGATCGATGTGCCAGTCCTGGGTGGCAACAACATGGTCGAACTCGTTGTGGTGGGCGTCCACGTAGTCACTGATGGCCCCCGCCACCGCGGCGCCGCCCTGGACAGCCAGGGAACCGCCCTCGCAGAAGTCGTTCTGGACATCGACGATGATCAGCGCACGCGACATCAGTTCTCCTCGTACATGGTGGGGATGGCGGCCTCTCCGCGCTGGAGGCGGTTGACCACGGGCGGCAGTTCGGCCATCGAATCGGCGTGGCGCTGCCGCGCCCGGAGCACGCCTTCATGCCCGGTCCACCCGGGGACCAGTTCACCGTTCTTCATGAACTGATGCAGCAGCGGGCGGTCGTTGCCGTCATCATCAGGCCGGCGGCCGACACCCACGATCTCGGCAGTGGCGATGCCGTGCTCGTTCATCTTCCGCAGAGCGTACTTGCGTCCGCCCACGCTGGCCTTGTTCTTGGCGGCCTTGGCCACGGAGACGAAGTTGCCGTCGTCGTCCGTGCGGCTCACCAGCTTGTAGACCATGCTGGCGGTGGGCGCACCGGAGCCGGTCACCAGGGACGTTCCCACGCCGTAGGAATCCACCGGCGCGGACTGGAGCGCGGCAATCGCATACTCGTCCAGGTCCGAGGTGACCACGATCTTGGTGTCCTCGTTGCCGAGGTCGTCCAGGAGCCGGCGCACCCACTGCGCCTGGTCCACGAGGTCGCCCGAGTCCAGCCGGACGGCACCCAGCCGGGGACCCGCAAGCTCCACGGCCGTGCGGACGGCCGCCTCGACGTCGTACGTGTCCACAAGGAGGGACGTTCCCTCGCCGAGCGCCGCGATCTGGGCCTCGAAGGCGTCCCGCTCGGTGTCGTGGAGCAGGGTGAAGGAGTGGGCGGCCGTGCCGACGGTCTTGATGCCGTACCGGGCGCCAGCCTCGAGGTTGGACGTGCTGTCGAACCCGGCGATGACGGCGGCGCGGGCGGCGGACGCCGCAGCCTCCTCATGGGTGCGCCGGGATCCCATCTCGATGCACGGGCGGCCGTGCGCGGCGCTGACCATCCGCGAGGCGGCCGAGGCGATGGCGCTGTCATGGTTGAGGACGGACAGGATGTAGGTCTCCAGCATGCACGCCTCGGCGAACGTGCCCTCAACGATCAGGATGGGGGAGTTCGGAAAGTACGCCTCGCCCTCGGCGTAGCCCCAGATGTCGCCCGAGAAGCGGTATGACTCAAGGTATTCCAGGGTCTGGTTATTGACCACTCCGGTGCGGGCCAGGAAGTCCAGTTCCGTCCCGCCGAAGCGGAAGTTGGCGATGCCCTCCAGGAGCCGGCCGGTCCCGGCCACGATCCCGTAGCGCCGGCCGTCCGGCAGCCGCCGGGCGAACGCCTCGAACACCGACTTGCGGTGCGCGGCTCCGGAATGGAGCGACGCCTGCAGCATGGTCAGCTCGTAATGGTCAGTGTAAAAAGACGTGCGGGGATGGTCCCAGCCGGCAATGGTACTCACGAAAGTCACTCTAGTCCCCACTGGCTCCCACGTCTCGCTTCGCTTCACCGCGGGGCCCTCGCCAGCGTGGACCCACCCACCGGCTCCCACGTCTCGCTTCGCTTCACCGCGGGGCCCTCGCCAGCGTGGGCCCAGCATCCCCATAGAATGGACAGATGACCCTAAGCGTTGCGCTCGGCCCTGATACGCAGGAGGGCACCCGGACCGGAACAGCGGAGGCCACAGACTCCCTGACCGCCCCGGACATCCCTTGGAACCTGGTGATCTGGAACGATCCCGTCAACCTCATGAGCTACGTCAGCTACGTGTTCCAAAGCTATTTCGGCTACTCGGAGAGCAAGGCGAACAAGCTCATGATGGAGGTCCACAGGAAAGGCCGTTCGATCGTGGCGCACGGCAGCAAGGAACAGGTGGAGCGGCACGCGGTGGCCATGCACGGTTTCGGGCTGTGGGCCACCGTGGAGAAAGCGAGCGGCGGCCCCGGCGGCAACTCCGGGAAGTCCGGCGGACCGGGACAGGGCAAGGGGAGACGTGGCTAAGGCATTCAAGTACGGGCTCAAGGGCATTACCGGCTACCTCGAACCCGCCGAGCGCGAGCTCCTGCGCAGCCTGATTGACGACGTCATCTCCATGCTCCAGCCGGAGGAACGGGCTGGCCAGGATCCGCTGGCGGCGCTTATCGGGCTGGACATGGACGTTGCCGAACCGACGGACCGGGCCGTCAGGCGCCTGCTCCCCAACGTCGTGAAGGACGACGGCGCCGCGTCCCTTGAGTTCCGCCAGCTCACCGAGCGCTCGCTCCGGGAGACGAAGATCGGCGCGCTGCGCGCGGCCGCGCTGGACCTGGACAAGGACGAGATTGTGCTGACGCCCGAGGGGGCGAAGCACTGGTCCATGGCACTGAACGATGTCCGCCTGGTCCTGGCCGAGCGCCTGGACATCCGGGACGAGGAGGACGCCGAACACGTCCACCTGATGCAGGACTGGTCCCAGGCAGAGGACGTGGAGAGCTACCTTGCCCTGGTCTACAACTTCGCCACCTGGCTGCAGGAATCACTGGTGCAGGCGATGCTGCAGTCGCTGGAAACCCGGCGTTGAGGATTTCCGGCCGCGCCGTCCCGGCGCCGTGTGACAAATTAGACATGAGTCACAGGCCACAAGATGATGGCTGAGGCATCGGGGAGCACCTATCCTCGAATAATCATGACAACAGCCTCGAGCATGGATCCGCCGGCAACCCGGCAGGCATCCGAAGCGGACGACCTGCAGGCCGCCGCCCTGGAAGCGCGCCCCATTGGTGTCTTCGATTCCGGCGTAGGGGGCCTCACCGTGGCCCGCTCCATCATCGACCAGCTTCCCAATGAGTCCATCCTGTACGTGGGGGACACGGCCCACGGACCGTACGGGCCCCTGCCCATCGCTGAAGTCCGGGCCAACGCCCTGGGCGTGATGGACGAACTCGTGGACTCCGGCGTCAAGCTGCTGACCATCGCCTGCAACTCGGCGTCGGCCGCGGTGCTTAGGGACGCCCGCGAACGGTACACGGCCAAATACGGCATCCCCGTCATCGAGGTCATCCAGCCGGCGGTCCGGCGCGCTGTAGCCGCCACCCGCACCGGACGCGTGGGCGTCATCGGGACATCTGCCACGATCGGATCGCGGGCGTACGAGGATACCTTCGCTGCTGCTCCGGACCTTACCATCACGTCCGTGGCCTGCCCTGAATTCGTCAGTTACGTGGAGGCCGGCATCACCACCGGTCCCGCCCTGCTGGCAGTCGCCGAGGAATACCTGGCGCCGCTGAAGGCCGCGGAGGTGGACACCGTGGTGCTGGGCTGCACCCACTACCCCCTGCTCACCGGCGTCATCTCCTACGTCATGGGGGCCGACGTGACGCTGGTCTCCAGCGCCGAGGAGACCGCCAAGGACGTGTACCGGGCACTTGCGACGCACAACCTCCAGCGCAGCGCCGGAACACCGCCGGAGCACCACTTCGTGGCAACTGGTGACGCCAGCCAGTTCGAGGCCCTGGCCCGCAGGTTCCTCGGCCCCGAGGTGCTGTCCGTCCGCCACGTGGACCATGTGGCAGCGCAGTACCCCACCGGAAGCCTTGCGCGGATAACCCCGGAAATGATTGCCGCGGCCCGGAGCGCCAGGAACCGGCCCCGGATTTCCAACTTCGTCGCAGGACTGGCGGACGCCGGCCGCGCCGGGGGTCCGGCGCTGTGAAACTGACCATCGTGGGCTGCACCGGCTCGTTCCCGGGCCCCGGTTCGCCGGCGTCGTGCTACCTCCTGACCGCCACGGACGGGGAGCGGACGTGGAAGGTGGTCATGGATCTCGGCAGTGGTGCGCTGGGGGCAATCCAGCGCTACACGGACCTTGAAGACATTGACGCGATCTTCCTCACCCACCTGCACCCGGACCACTGCATGGACCTGTGCGGCCTGCACGTTGCCATCCGCTGGAAGCCGGGTGGCTGGGGGCGCGGTCGGATCCCCGTCTGGGGGCCTGCCGCAACTGCCGACCGGATGGCTACGGCCTACGGCCTGGACCTTGACCCCGGCATGCACGAGGAATTCGAGTTCACGAACTGGACCGAACGTGAGCCGGTGACCGTGGGCCCGTTCACCGTGACGCCCTTCGCCGTGAACCATCCCATCGAGGAGGCTTATGCGCTCCGGGTGGAGGTGGTGGAGCCGGACAAGGACGGCAACACGGTTGCCCGCACTTTGACCTATTCCGGCGACACCGATTCCTGTGCCGGGCTGGAGGAAGCCGCCAAGGATGCGGACCTGTTCCTGTGCGAGGCCGCCTTCGAGGAGGGCCGCGACAACGGTATCAAGGATGTCCACCTGACGGGCAAACGCGCAGGTGAGGCCGCCACGGCGGCCGGTGCCCGGCGCCTCCTGCTCACCCACATCCCGGTGTGGACCTCCCAGACCACCGTGATGGCGGAGGCGCGTCCGGTGTTCGCCGGGGACGTGGCCGTGGCCGTCGCCGGAGTGCACTACACCATCTAGCGCCCGCCTGCCTTGCCGGAACTGCCGGTACCGGCAGCAGTGGATAAGCTAAAGGCATGACTTCTGAAGCAACTGCAGTGCCCATCGTGCGCGCCGACGGCCGCGCCCCGGACCAGCTCCGGCCCATCAGCATCACCCGCGGATGGTCCAACCAGGCTGAGGGTTCGGCGCTGATCGAATTCGGCAACACCAGGGTCCTGTGCACCGCCTCCCTGACCGCCGGTGTTCCCCGCTGGCTGAAGGGTGAGGGCCGGGGCTGGGTCACGGCCGAGTACGCCATGCTGCCGCGGGCAACGAACACCCGCTCCGACCGGGAGTCCGTCAAGGGCAAGATCGGCGGCCGCACGCACGAAATCTCGCGGCTCATCGGCCGGTCCCTGCGGTCCATCATCGACACCAAGGCCCTGGGCGAGAACACCATCGTGCTGGACTGCGACGTCCTGCAGGCCGACGGCGGAACCCGCACGGCCGCCATCACCGGCGCCTACGTGGCACTTGCCGATTCCATCCGTTTCGCCCGTGACAACAAGCTCATTGCCAAGACCGCGCAGCCGCTGATCGACACCATCGCCGCCGTCTCGGTCGGCATCATCGACGGCGTGCCCATGCTGGACCTGCCGTACGTCGAGGACGTCCGTGCGGAAACCGACATGAACGTGGTGGTGACTGGCGCCGGCAAGTTTGTTGAGGTGCAGGGCACTGCCGAGGGTGCGCCGTTCGACCGCGAGGAGCTGGACAAGCTCCTGGACCTGGCCCTGCTGGGCACCACCCAGCTCGCGGCCATCCAGCGTGAGACCCTGGCAGACACCCTGTGAGCGCGGCCGGCGCCGCCCCCCGATTGGTCCTCGCCACGCACAATAAGGGCAAACTCCGGGAGGTGCGTGAGCTGCTGCGCGGCCAGGTCCCGGGGCTCGACGTCGACACGCAGGTGGTGGACGCGGCGGCGGCAGGTGCGCCCGACGTCGTCGAAACCGGCGTGACGTTCGCCGAGAATTCGCTGCTGAAGGCGCGGGCCGTTGCCGATGCCACCGGCCTGGTGGCCATCGCCGACGATTCCGGGCTCGCGGTCGACGTCATGGGCGGGGCCCCCGGCATTTTTTCCGCGCGCTGGTCCGGCAGCCACGGCGACGACGCCGCCAACCTCGCACTCCTGCTGAACCAGCTTTCGGACGTCCCGGACCGGCACCGCGGTGCGGCGTTCGTGTGTGCGGCCGCCCTGGCCGTGCCCGCAACGGACGGCGGCCCGGGGCGGGAGGTGGTGGAGTACGGGCAGCTGGAGGGCGTCCTGCTCCGCCAGCCGCGCGGCGAGGGCGGGTTCGGCTACGATCCCGTGCTCCAGCCGGTGGGGGAGCAGCGCAGTTGCGCGGAGCTCTCCGCAGAGGAGAAGAACGCCATCAGCCACCGCGGCAAGGCCTTCCGTGCCCTGCTGCCGTCCATCGTGGAGGCGCTGCGGGCCGCGGATTCCTGACCCGGGCCTGCTTCAGCCGCAGGCCTTAAACGCAGAGGGTGCGCTGCCCCGGCCGGGAAAGCGCACCCTCTGCGTTTGACTGGTTGCCTAGGGAAGGCGCCGCGTCTTCTGCTCGTCCTCGGGAGCGTGCTCCTCGATGAATTCGTCCACCGGGTCGGTGCCGTAGGCTGCTGCCTGGCGCCTGGCGGACAGGCCGCGGAGAACCTCGATGCCGATCGGCAGGACCGAAACCAGCACGATGGCGATGAAGATGATGTCCAGGTTGTCCCGGATCCACGGGATGCGGTCACCCAGGAGGTAGCCCAGCAGGGTGACGCCGCCGCCCCAGAGCACGGCCCCGATGACGTTGTACAGGAAGAACTTCTTACGGCTCATCTGGGCCACACCCACGATGACCGGGACGAACGTGCGGATGATGGGAACGAACCGGGCGAGGATCAGCGCCTTCCCGCCGTGCTTTTCGAAGAACGCGTGAGCGTTTTCAACGTTCTCGCGCTTGAAGAGCCTGGAGTTGGGCTTGTTGAAGATGGCCGGCCCCGCTTTGGAACCGATGAGGTACCCCGTCTGGTTGCCGATGATGGCGGAAATCACAATCAGCAGCGCGAACAGCCAGACGTTGAACTTGATGGTGTCCGTGGCCACCAGCAGGCCGGCGGTGAACAGCATGGAGTCACCGGGCAGGAAGAACCCCACCAGCAAGCCGGTTTCCGCGAAGACGATGCCGCAGACCAGCAGGACCACCCAAGGGGCAAGGGCTGGATCGGCCAGGAAGACTTGGGGGTTCAGCCAGTCGGGCAGGAAGGAGGCCAGCTGCGGCTGGACCGGTCCTGCCCCGCCCAGCATGGACACGGCGAGGTCGTTCATCACAGGAAAGTTCACCCTCCAAGGGTACTTGACGGGTCTGTGCCTGCAGGGCCCGGCGGGCCCGCGGCGGTAAGGTGGGGGCCGTGGGTTTGGACTTTACTGCGATCGACTTCGAGACGGCGAACGGCTTCAGGGGCTCTCCCTGCGCAGTGGGGCTCACCAAAGTGCGGGGCGGCCGGATAGTGGACGAGGCCGCGTGGCTGATGCGGCCGCCGCGGAACCATGACCATTTCGATTTCCACAACGTCCGGATCCATGGCATCAGTGCCGCAGACGTCGCGGAACGGCCGCGGTTCGGGGACCTGTTCGCCGAAATCGGGGCATTCATCGGCGACGACGTGCTGGCAGCCCACAATGCGGCATTCGACCTCGGCGTTATCCGCTCCGCCCTGGAGGTGTCCGGCCTTCCGGGGCCAGCCTACGATTACGTCTGCACAGTGATGCTGTCACGGCGGTGCTATTCGCTGGTGTCCAACTCTCTGCCGTTCGCCGCCGAGGAAGCCGGCGTGCCGTTGGTCAAGCACCACGACGCCGCGGAGGATGCCCGGGCCTGCGCGGGAATCCTCATCGACATCGCCCGCCGCAACAGTGCCAACAGCATCGCCGAACTTTACCTTTCCCTGGGGCTCGCGGTGCCGCGGCAGCAGGCCTTCGACCCGGCGGTGGATCCGCTGTCCAAACCCAGCCTTGCCGCCGTCGCCGGCATGTCGCTGCCGGGACCATCCGGCAACGGTGCGGCGCTGGCCCGGCCCTTCCGCTCCGGCTGGCCGGAGGAAGGCATCAACCCCGAACCCAACCCCGACGCCGGGCCCGGGCATCCGTTGTTCGGCCAGACCGTCGTCTTCACGGGCCAGCTGTCCATCGGGCGCCCCGAGGCGAAAGTGAGGAGCGCCGAGGTGGGGGCACGGACCGAAAGCCGGGTGACCGGGCGTACCACTGTCCTGGTGGTGGGTGACGGCTTCGTGGCCTCGGACCTTCGTTCGGGCAGGCTGACAGGCAAGGCGCGCCGCGTCCTGGAGCTCCATGAGCGGGGCCAGGCGATTGAGGTGCTGTCCGAGGGCGAGTTCCTTCAGATGGTGCCCGCGGCGGAACCGGCCACCGTCTAGGCGGGCCCGGGTGCTCCGGCGCCTGCTGGCATCAGCCTTCGCCGGTAGTGACGCGGACCAGGAGGTCCGCCATGCCGCGGATAACGTCGGGCGCCTCCAGGGCTTCAAGCCAGTCGCCGGGCAGGCAGTCCTCGCCGTAGTGGGCGCCGAGGATGTTCCCGGCCACGGAGGCGGTGGAGTCGCTGTCGCCGCCATGGTTGACGGCCAGGGTGATGGCGTCCCGGAAGTGCCGGACGGCCGGTGAGTCCTGCCCGGCAGCGTCACCCGGGACGGTGGCCAACACAGCGTAGAGTGCGACGGCGAGCGCCTCCTCAGCCACCCAGCCTCCGCCCAGTGCCTGCGTCAGTTCCTCCGGCTCAACGATGCCCTTGTGTGCCAGGTGGAGGGCAGCCTGCAGCCGTTCCGGCAGCTCGGGGGCCACGCCGGTGATGGTTGCGGCATGGGCCGTTACGCCGGCTGCCGCCTCCGCCAGCCCCTCGCCCGAGACCAGCCTGTGGATCAGGAGGCTGAAGATCCCGGCACTTTGCCGGGCGGACGGATGGCCGTGCGTGAGGGAGGCGGCATCGAAACTCAGTTTGTACACTGCGTCGGGCGTGATGTGCGGGACCAGCCCGAACGGTGCCGACCGCATCACCGTGCCGCAGCCCTTCGACTCCGGATTGACCGGGCGCGCCGCGGTGCCCATCTCGCCGGTCGCCAGCCCTGAGATGCAGGCCTTGCCGGGGTTCCTGCGCTGGTGCAGCACGGTGTGTCCATCGATCCAGCGCGGCTGTGGAACGGGGGCAGAAGCCGGGGCGGTCTCGCCTTGGGTGGCGAGCCACCGCAGGTAGGCGAGCCAGAGGCAGGCGTTGACGTCCGCCCCCACACCCGAGTTGGCCCACTCCAGCGCCTCCACCAGCCCGTCCACGGTGTAGAGCGTCAGCTGAGTATCGTCCGAGAAGTGGCTGCCGCCGGACAATGCTTCAAAGCTGGTGAGCCCGTCCGCGCCGAAGCGGCGCCGGATCTCGTTCATGCCGTCGGACTCCACCGCGTAACCCAGCGAATCGCCCAGCGCGCCGCCCAGCAGGGAACCGTGGATGCGTGACTTCAAAGTGGGTGCGGGTGCGCCGGCGTGGATGCTCATGCAGTAAATTTACCGTGGCACCCGGACCCGTTCCCGCCGGCGTCTTGCTCGCTCCGGGCCGCTCAGCAAACCTCCAGCCTGGGCTGGAATAATGTTCAGGCTGCCTGGCGGCAGCACCCGCATGAACACCGACTTGAAGGTTCCACGATGAGCACCCCCATTCCAGCCCGACCCGACGCCCTGAACGCCAGCCCGGACGCCGTCCGGCCCGGCCTGATGCCCAGGCTGGCTGCCGAGGGGTTCGGCAGCCTGTTCCTGGCCGTCGCCGGCCTGGGGGTGCCGCTGTTCAGCATCCCGCAGTCCAGCCCGATGCCTGCAGCGCTCGCCACCGGCCTGGCCGTGACCGCTGCGATGCTCGCGTTCGGCCACGTTTCGGGCGGCCACTTCAACCCGGCCATCACCCTGGGCCACCTCCTGGCGGGACGCATCCGTGCCGGGGCTGCCACTGCCTACGTGGCGGCCCAGCTTGCCGGGGCGTCACTGGGTGCACTGGCGCTTTACGCGGTCCTGCGGACCCTTCCCGGGATTGCGGACAGCCGCACGGCGTTCGACACAGTCACCGCCGGCTTTGGCGAGCACTCCATCGTCCAGGCGCCACTGGCCGCCGTGCTGCTCCTGGAGGTCCTCGGCGCCGCCATCATCGTCTCCGTGTTCCTCGGCGCAGCAGCCCGCGGCCGGGCAAGCAGCGCCGCTGCGCCGGTTGCCGTTGGCTTGACGTTCGCGGCCCTGCTGCAGCTGGGACAGGCGGTGGGCAACCTGCCGTTCAACCCGGCGCGTGCCACCGCATCCGCATTCTTCAGCTCAGGCTGGGCGATGGAACAGCTGTGGGTTTTCCTTGCCGCGCCGCTGGCCGGCGCAGCCATCGCCGGCCTGGTGTTCCGCACCTTCCGGGGTGTTGATCCGGCAGGTGAAGGCGCCGTTGCAGAACCGCAGGCAGGCGCCGAACCTGGCGAGCCCGGCGGTTTGGACGTGTCCGACGACGAAGGCCGCGCAGCGTCCCTGGCCGCCCCGGCGGGGGAAACGTCACTCCCCGGAAGGGACAGGGACGGCGGCCCCAGCGAGGCACAGGAATTCTTCGAGGGCAAGAAGGGCTGAAAGCAGGCAGCTGCGGCGGTGGCGCAAACTGTCAGTGGCTCCCGCTAGCTTGGGAATATGCGGTTACTACACACATCGGACTGGCACCTGGGCCGCTCCTTCCACGGCGTGGGCATGCTGGAGTCCCAGCGCGCCTTCATCAACCAGCTCGTCGAGGCGGTCGCCGGGCACCAGGTGGATGTTGTCCTGATCGCCGGTGATGTCTACGACCGCGCCCTGCCGGGCGTGGACGTGGTCCACCTGCTGGACGAGGCGCTGGTCCGGCTCACGTCGGCTGGCGCCAAGGTGGTGCTGACCAGCGGAAACCACGACTCCGCCATCCGCCTCGGCTTTGCCGCGCGGCTGTTGGAACGCGGGGGCGTGCACCTCCGGACCCGTGTGGAGAACCTGGACGAGCCATTGCTGTTGCCACTCGGCGCGGACCGGGCCGGGAAGGAAGCCGTACTGGCCATCTACGGCATCCCCTGGCTTGAGCCCCGGCTTGTCGCGGGGCAGCTGGGCGTGCAGACGGCCAGCCACTTCGAGGTCACCCAGGCTGCCACAAAGCTCATCCGGGAAGACATTGAGCGCCGTGCGGCCACCTCCACTGTCCACCCGGTGGTCTTGGCCCACACCTTCGCCAGCGGCGGCATCAGCTCGGACAGCGAACGCGATCTCAGCATCGGGGGAGTGGGTGCCGTCCCCCTGGACCTCTTCGAGGGTTTCAGCTACACCGCCCTCGGCCACCTGCACGGCCGCCAGGCATTGTCCCCGGAGGTGCGGTATTCCGGATCCCCGCTGGCCTATTCCTTTTCAGAGGCGCGGCACCGGAAAGGGGCCTGGCTGGTGGACATTGGAGCGGATGGGGTCAAGGGCGTGGACGAAGTGCTGTTCGAAGCACCCCGCACCCTGGCTGTCCTGCGGGGTCCATTGCAGGACCTCCTGGAGTCGCCGGAGCACGGATGGGCGGAAACCGCCTACTGCCAGATCACCCTCACGGACGCGCAACGGCCCGCCCGGGCAATGGACCGGCTCCGGGCGCGGTTTCCTGACACCCTGGTCCTGGGCTTCGACCCCCAGGGCGGGACAGCCGCCAGTACCGCCACCTACAGCAGCAGGCTCGCCGAGGCACCGGACGACCTCGCTGTGTGCTGCGGGTTCCTGGAGCACGTGCGCGGCCGCGTCCCGGACGCGGCTGAGCAAGCAGCCCTTGCCGCCGCCCTTGAGAACGTCCGTTACCTGGAGGGTTCCCGATGAGGATCCACCACCTGCGCATCTCCGGCTTCGGCCCCTTTGCCGGCACCGAAGACATCGATTTTGACCGGTTGAGCGGCCACGGACTGTTCCTCCTCAACGGACCCACCGGCGCCGGAAAGACCAGCGTCCTGGATGCCATTTGCTTTGCCCTGTACGGGTCCGTTCCCGGGGCCCGCCAGGACGGCAAGCGGCTGCGCAGCGACCATGCTGAACCCGGACAGGAGCCAGCGGTCAGCTGTGAATTCTCGGCACAGGGGCGGCGGTTTGAAGTGACGCGCTCGCCGGCCTGGGACAAGCCCAGTACGCGGGGCAAGAACGGGTTCACCACGCAGCAGGCCAAGACGCTCCTTCGGGAGCTCGTGGACGGCGCGTGGGTGGAGAAATCGGCACGGAATGACGAGGCCGGAGTTGAGATCCTGGCCCTGCTAGGCATGGATCGGGAACAGTTCACCCGCGTGGTGATGCTTCCGCAGGGCGACTTTGCCGCATTCCTGCGGTCAAAGGCTGCCGACCGGCTGGAGCTGCTGCAAAAACTCTTCGGCACCCAGCGTTTTGAGGCCCTGGAACAGGAACTCTCGCGCCAGGCAGGTGAGGCAAGGGAGAAAGTCTCTGCCCTGGCCGGCCAACTCGAAGTCCTCGCGGCACGGGCAGAGTCCGAAGCAGCTGCCGTGGAGCTGGATGCGGCAGACGCCCCGCCCGCCGAGAATATGGCCGCACGGCTGGAATGGCTGCGCGATGCAGTCGGGCAACGCTTGGACCACCTGACGGACCTGGCAAAGGCGGCCGACATGGAGAGCGGCACGCAAGCGCGCGCCGTTGATGAAGAAGGCGCCAGGATAGAACGGTGCCGCAGGCTTGAGACCGCAGGATCCCGCCGGGCAGCTGTCCAGGAGGCCGCGCCGCGGCTGGAAAGCCTGGCCCTTCGCCTGGCGCGCCACCGGCAGGCAGCGGTCCTCGACGGGCACCTGAAGGGCGTGGACGCGGCCGAGGCCAGGGTAAGGAATGCCGCCGGCGCCGCCGAGTCCGCAATCACCCTGCTTCGCCTCGCCGCGGAAGACAGCAGTGAGCTTGCGCGGCTGGATCCAGGCTGGGCCGAAGAGCCTGACCAGGATAATGCTGGTTTGCAGGGTGCAGGGCTGGCCGGTGCCGGCGCTGCGGCTGCCGCTGGGGAGCTGGGGCGCCTGCGCTCGCTCCTGGCGGTCGTCGAGGCAAGGTTGCCCGACGAGGACAGGCTGCAGGCCCTCCGCAAGCAGCAGAACCGGCTGGCCGGGAAGCAACAGGAACTGGAAGGAGGGATCTCCGGACTGGACCACCGCCTGGCATCGCTCCAGGAAGAACGCGACCGGCTAGCTGGCGGCCTGGAACGGTTGGTCCAGCACGCCGGGACCGCCGCGCTGCGGACCAAGGAAGCTGCAGCGGCCACTGAATTGCTGGACGTTGTCCGCCGGCACGCTGCGGCTGCCGCAGCCCGTGACTCCGTGAAGCTGCGGTACGACGCCTCCCGCGACAACCAGTTGGAAGCCAAACGCCGGTGGCTGGATCTTCGGGAAGAGCGGCTGGCAAACGCAGCTGCCGAGCTGGCCGCGCAGCTGGTCGAGGGTGAGCCGTGCGCGGTTTGCGGCAGCAGCGACCATCCCGCCCCCGCCGCTGCCGGGTCCGGAGGCCCGGGCCTGGCCCAGGAGGAGGACGCCGCCCACGCCGCCTATGAAGCTGCAGAAGCCGCCTTCGCCCTGGTTAGTGCAGAACTGACTGAAGCGAACCAGCAGGTGGCCGTCCTCGCAGGCCAGGGCGGGGACACACCCGAAACTGAAGCCCTGGGCGGCGCGGAAGCGGCCCGTGCCGCGGCCGCCGAAGCCGACGCTGCAGTCAAGGAACTTGCGGCAGTCAGGACCCGCCTGGATGCCCTGGATGCAGACCTCGCCGCCGGCCAGGCGTCAAAGGCCGGAATGGAAGCGGAACTGCATCAGGCAAACGGCTCCTTGGCAGATTTGTCCGGGCAGTCTGCCTCGCTGGACCAGGCGCTGTCGGAGCTGCGCGGCGGCCACCGCACCTTGTCCCATCGACTGCGGTCCTTGGAGGACGCGGTTGCTGTGCTGGACAAGGCCGTGGAGGCCGCGGCACAACTGGAGCGTGCGCGGACGCAGGCCGCGGACGCCCGGATACAGCTGGAGCTGGCACTGCCCGAGGCGGGCTTCGCCACTGCCGAAGAAGCCAGGCAGCAGCTGCTTCCCTCCGCCCAGGCAGCCATCCTGGAGGATGAGGTCCGTGCCGCCCGGGATGAGGCAGCCAGAGTGGACGAACTCTTTGCGTCGGAGGACATCGTGCTGGCGCTTGAAGAACAGGCCGCCGGATTCACCGTTGACGAGCAACGGTTTGCCGCCTTGCGTGACGCCGCCGCTGCTGCCCGTCAGGAAGCGCGCGATGCCCAGCTCGCGGCCGGCATGGCGGGCCGCTGCCTGGAATCTCTGGCCGCCATCAGCGCAGAGTATGAGACATTGAGCGAGTCTGTCCGGGGGCCAGCCGACCATGCACAGATGCTCGCCGGCTTGGCCGATGCCGCGGCCGGCCGGGGGGAGAACACGTACAGGATGAGCCTGAACAGCTACGTCCTGGCGGCGCGGCTTGAGCAGGTGGCCCTCGCTGCGTCCGAGCGCCTGGTGGCGATGAGTGATGGCCGCTACCTGCTGCAGCACACCGATGCCAAGGCCGCCAGGGGTGCCAAGTCCGGGCTGGGTTTGGAGGTGGTGGACCAATGGACCGGGTATCGCCGCGATACTTCCACCCTGTCCGGCGGTGAATCGTTCATGGCATCCCTGTCCCTGGCGCTTGGCCTTGCGGACGTCGTGCAGCAGGAAGCAGGCGGCGTCGAGATCGAGACACTATTTGTCGACGAGGGATTCGGGAGCCTTGACGAGCAGTCGCTAGAGCAGGTCATGGACGCGCTGGAAGGACTGCGCGACGGGGGGCGCGTGGTGGGGCTCGTTAGCCACGTCGGCGAAATGAAGCAGCGCATCGGCACCCAGTTGCAGGTGCTGAAGGGCCGGAACGGGTCCACGCTGCGGATATCCGAGGCTGCGGATCTTGGGGCCTGACTGGCCAGTCCCGCCCCGGATACCCCGCGAGGCATCCGGGGGCGCGCTATGACTTCCGCGCTATAATTGTCCGGTTACCGGGTTGCGCGCATCGGGAGGAGGGACGATGCGCATGAACTGAACGAGCCCGGAATGACATCACCAGCCTCCCCGTCCACACACACCGCCAGCCCCAGCAGCCAGGTTTCCCCCTCAGGCACTCCACCGCGGGGGCGGTTCGCACGGCTTTCCCACCTTGCCGGCCGCGGCTTCATCGCCATTGGGCTCTTCGCCCGCCTGCCATTGGCCATGCTCACCGTCGGCACGCTAACCATGATCACCTCCGTCAGCGGATCCTACGCCGCGGGCGGGACGGCGGCCGGGGCGGTCGGCATCGGCTCGGCCCTGGGTGCCCCCGTGCTTGGTGCCCTTGCCGACAGGCGGGGGCAGCGTCCAGTCCTGATGGCTTCCGCGCTCATCAACACCGCAGCAGTGGTGGCATTGATCCTCACAGGCACGGGCCTGGGCAGCTCCGGCGGCTTCCACCCGGCAATCCTGGCTGCCGCCTTCGCCGCCGGCGCCAGCTGCCCGCAGGTAGGCCCGCTGGCACGGGTCCGCTGGATGGCCCTGACACTGCATGGGCCTGCGAAGGCCGGCAAGCGGGACCTGGATACCGCCTTGTCCTACGAAAGCACTGCGGATGAGGTGACCTTTGTCCTGGGTCCGGCACTGGTAGGCATCCTCGCCAGCCTCCTGGCTCCCTGGCTTCCGCTGGCGCTTGCTGCAGCGATGACCATCATCCTGGTGCCCGCCTTCGCCGCCCATCCCACCCACCGGGCGGTGCGGCCGGGCCCGAAACGCGCCAAGGGCGACAATGGCACCAAGGACGGCCAGGGCACCATGGTCGCCGGCAGGATCCCCGCGGCGGTGGCCCTGCCCGTGGCGGCCATGGTCTGCATGGGAACTTTCTTCGGCTCCACACAGGCTGCCTTGAGTTCCTTCTCGGCCGGCCAGGCAGGATCTGAACTCGCCGGACTGCTGTACGCCGTCATGGGCCTGAGCTCCGCCGCTGCCGCCCTCTCGGTCGCCTACTGGCCCCAGCGGTTCGGGCTCTCCCGGCGGTGGATCCTGTCTGCAGCGCTGATGGCATTGCTGGCGCTGCTGCTGCTCGTTCCGTCCTCGCTCGCCGCCATGGTGGCAGTCCTGCTCATCCTCGGGCTCCCCGTGGGCCCGGTCATGGTCACCGTTTTCGCGGCCGGCGGCCTGCTGGCACCTGCCGGCCGGCTGGGCACGGTCATGACTGCCTTGGCCAGCGGGATCGTGGCGGGAACAGCGCTCGGCTCTTCCATCGGCGGCTACCTGGCAGAGGCCGGCGGCCACCACGCGGCATTCGCGGTTCCCGTCGGCGCCGCCGTCGTACTGGCTCTGCTCGGAGCCGCGGCCGCCAGGGTCCTGAGCACCCGGCAGGCGGGCAACTGACCGTGGCCTCCCGGGTCCTGAGCACCCGGCAGGCGGGCAACTGACCGTGCCGCTAGGCCAGCTGGCGCTCGATCCGGGCGGCGCTTTCGGCAAGGGCAGCCCCCACTGTCTCCGGATCATGGGCGGAACGGATATAGACGACGGCGAGCGCGGCCGGGCGTCCGCCAGGCACCCGAACCGGGGCTGCCAGCGAGGATACGCCCGCAATGACTTCGTCGTGGCTGGCCGAGTATCCCTTCCGGCGTGCCTCGCCCGCCTCCGGGCGGTAGGGGATTCCTGTGTTCAGCCGGTCCCATTCGGCTTCCGTGAGTGCCGACTGGATGGCAATGCCGGGCGCACCGGCATTGATCGGGTGCCGGGTGCCGGGATGCTGCGCCACCGTTGCCCCTGAATGCCTCGGCTCAACCGTGACCAGGGTGATGCAGTCGTGGTGGTCCCACACCGCCACGAACGCCGTCATGTCGAGGGTATTGGCGAGGTGCGTCAGCTCGGGAAGCGCCGCGGCCTGGAGGTTCCGCGAAACCCCGCGCGCCAGGACAGCCAGCCCGGGCCCCGGCTGGACCTTGCCGGCGTCGTCCCGCACCAGGAGCGAATGGTCTTCAAGGGTCCGCAGGATCCGGTAGGCCACCGACCGGTGCACCCCCATGGCGTCAGCAAGTTCCGCGATGGTCATCGGGCCGGAGGCGGCGGCGAGGATTTCCAGGGCACGGATGCCCCTGGACAGCGTCTGGGACGCGGAAGCCTGCGCCGGCGCGGCGCCTGAAGGGGCTGCGGCGGTGGGGGTCATGGTTTCCATCCTAGGTGGCCGGCCGATTGCGTTCCGTACTTCCTATTGTGGCCCAGTTCGCAAACTTTTTCGGAATGTGAACCGCGGATTCCCATATGGAACTCAGCATCCAAGGCGTCAGCGGGAGTGAAAATTCTTGCAGGGCGTGTTTTGGCTCACAAATTCGTAGTACCCTTCTAACTAACTGACCGTTCTGTCGGTAATCCTGAAGGCGTCCCGGCGGCAAAGCTGCCACTGAACAATGGAGTTTCAATGACCACACCGTCCAAGGTGGACACCCTTGCCGGCCCCAGCACCCGCCGGGAGGAACGTAAGGTCCTCGCCGGCACCCTGGTGGGCACCACCATCGAGTGGTACGACTTCTTCATCTTTGCCCAGTTGACCGCAACGCTGCTGTCACCGCTGTTCCTGGCACCGCTGAACGAATCGAACCCCGGCCTGGCCCAGATCCTCTCCTTCGCCCTGATCGGCATCAGCTTCCTGTTCCGGCCGCTCGGCGCCGTCGTCGCAGGCCACTTGGGCGACCGGCTGGGTCGCAAGGCGGTGCTTGTGATGACGCTCGTGATGATGGGCGCTGCCACCGCCTTGATCGGCATGCTGCCCACCTATGCCCAGATCGGCGCGTGGGCGCCTATCCTCCTGATCCTGCTCCGCATCCTCCAGGGATTCTCTGCTGGAGGTGAATGGGGAGGGGCGGCGCTGATGGCGGTTGAACATGCGCCACTGAACAAACGCGGCCTGTTCGGTGCCTACCCGCAGATCGGTGTGCCGATCGGCATGATCCTGGCCACAGGCCTGCTGTTCCTGCTCAACACCAGCATGCCACGGGAAGATTTCACCACATGGGGCTGGCGCGTGCCGTTCCTGCTCTCGATCGTCCTCATCGTTGTTGGCTACCTGATCCGCCGCGCCGTGGCCGAAAGCCCGGTGTTCCAGGAAATGGCCGCACGGAAGCAGGAAAGCAAAGCCCCGCTGGGTGAGCTGGTCCGGAACCACAAAAAGCCGGTCCTGTACTCCACCATGATTTTCATCGCGAACAATGCTGCCGGCTATCTGCTGATCGCCTTCTTCATCGCCTACGCCACCCGGACCCTGCAGATGCCTACACCCCAGGTTCTCCTGGCCACCACCCTTGCGTCGTTCGGCTGGCTGATCTTTACCTTGGCGGGAGGCTGGCTCTCGGACCGGATCGGCCGGGTCAAGACGTTCCTCTCGGGTTACGCCATCATCTTCGTCTGGATGATTCCCATGTTCGCCCTGATAGACACGAAGAACATCTGGCTCTACGGTGTGGCTCTGTTCGTCCTAACCATCGGACTGGGCCTCTCGTATGGCCCCATGTCCGCGATGTACGCCGAAATGTTCCCTGCCAATGTCCGCTACTCGGGCATTTCCATCGGCTACGCCTTCGGCGCGATCCTGGGCGGCGCGTTTGCGGCCACCATCGCCGAGACCCTGCTGCAGACCACCAGGTGGACGGGCTCCATCGGCATCTACATCATGGTGCTCTGCGTCATCTCCGCCATCGGCGTGGTGCTGGCCAAGGAAACCAAGGGCCGGCCGCTGGGAGTCAGCCACCACTAGTCCCCACCGTCGCCCTAACCTCGCTTCGCTCGGCCAGGGGACCCTGATGGCGTGGGCCCAGCCCTGTCTATCCGGCAGATGGTCCGACCGGGAAGCCCCTGAAGACAGGCCGACGGCGGGCCCGGACCATGTGGTCCGGGCCCGCCGCCGTGTGGCTGGAAGTGCTACTGCCCCAGGAAGCTGATGGCGGCGTCGTCGGTCAGTTGTTCGAAATGCCGGTAGAAGCTGCCCACCGCACGGAACTTGCCCGGCACGTGCAGGCAGAGCACGGCGTCGCAGACGCGCTCCACGGAGGCCTCGGCATCGATGGACGCCACCGGGGCGGCGGCCACCACGGTGGCGGCCCCACCTTCGCGGACTGCCTCGACGGCGGCCCGCATGGTGGCGCCGGTAGCCAGGCCGTCGTCCACCAGCACCACAGTCTTCCCGCGCAGGTCATGGCCGGTGCCGGGGTAGAGGTCCACGCGGCGAAGAAGTTCGGCGCGCTCGCGCTGCTCCACCTCATCAAGCCACTCGCGGCGCACCCCGTGCTCCAGGACGCGGTCAAGCAGGGGTTTGTTGAGGAGCCGGACGGTGCGGCCGCGTGCCCACGCCAGTGCTCCATAGGCGGTCTCCTCATGGCCGGGGATGCCCAGTTTCCGCACCAGCACCGTTCCCAGGGGAAGGTAGAGGGCCTTGGCCGCCGCAGCGGCCACGGGGATCCCGCCACGTGCCAGGCCCAGGACCAGGGTGTCCGGCCGCTCCCGGAACTGCGGAAGCACCGCGGCCAGGCGCTCGCCGGCCTCCATGCGGTCTTCGAAACGCGTAACCATCTGCTCCTCCAGGCTTGCCTGCACCTGGTTTCAGCCTACCGCCAGCCCCGGTGGCCGGCGCCCTTGCCATGCGGCAGGGACGCGGGACCTAGATGGCCAGGAACGCGATGGCGGCCTGCTTGAAGGCCCGGCTGGTAACGGCGTTGGTGTGGTTGCGTCCCGGCAGGACAAGCTGTTCGGCCATGGAACCGGCGCTTGCCGCCAGCTCAGCGAGTTTCGGAAGGCTGCCCACCCGTTCGTCCTGGTCGCCGGAGACCAGGAGCATCGGAACGTGCGGGACGGCCTCGGCGGGGTCGTAGGGTTCGGCCTTGATGGCCTCCACCAGGGACAGGAGGGCAAAGATGTTGTTGCTGGGCAGCAGCAGGGCCATCTTCAGGAGGCGTGCGGTGGACTCGTCAGCTATCGGGGTGCCGTCGGCCAGGTAGTCCTGCGCGGCCACCAGGTCGAACTCGGCCAGCGGATCGGCGGTGTTCGCTCCGCCAAGAACCAGGCGGTGGACGATTTCCGGCTGGGTGGCGCCGAACTCCCAGGCGAGCCGGGAACCCAGCGAATAGCCCACAACGTCGAGTCCGCTGGAAGGGTCATCCTCCTGCAGCGGCCGGACACCGGCGTCGAACGCGGCCTGGAGCAGGTCCGCCCGGATCCTGCTGGGGGAGTAGGAGTCGCGGTCCTCCGGCGCGCCGCTGCGGCCGTGCCCCGGCAGGTCCACGGTGATCACCCGGCGTCCGGCCTGCAGCAGGGCCTGCACCCAGCCGGTGTCCTCCCAGTTCAGCTTGGAGGAGGAGGAAAAGCCGTGCAGCAGCAGCACCGGCCGGAGCCCGGCGTCCTCCGCCGGTTCGTGAACCCCCACGTACAGCTGGGGGTCCGTACCCTCGACGGTATGCGTTTGCTGTTGGCCGGTGTGCCTGCCGCTCATGCTGTCAGTCCTCATCAACTCATGCGTCCGGGCAGACCCGGCGCGACGGTGCCTGGCATCACTCTACCTGCCGTGCTGGTGCCCCGCGGTGCCGGAGGTCCGGCTTGCGAAGCGGGCTCCCAGTGCGCAGGCGAGGGCGATGCCGGCGATCAGGGCAAAGGTGCTGAAAAGCTGCACGCGGCTGGTGGCGGCGCTGAAGCCGACCGCAAAGATCAGTCCCAGCAGGACCAGGCCAACGATGGTGAGGCCCGGGAAGCCCTTCATCCGCAGGGGGAGTGGAATGCCCTCCCGGTCCGCGCGCCGGCGCAGCACCAGCTGGGATACCAGTGCGCTGCCCCACACCACCAGGCAAGTGGATCCCACCAGCTGGAAGAGGGCCGGAAGGATGCGCTCCGGAAACAGCAGTTCCAGGACGGTGGCAATGAAGCCGAATGCAACGGAGACCGCAACCGCCAGCATGGGGACGCTCTGCCCGGCCAGCCGGGACAGGAAAGCCGGCGCCTCCCCCCGCTCAGCCAGCGAATAGACCATCCGCGACGCGCCGTACAGGTTGGCATTCAGCGCAGAGAGGAGTGCTACGACGGCCACCAGGGTTATGGCGGTGGCGGCACCCGGGATGCCGGCGACACCGAGGACGCCGGCGAAAGGCGACGCCAGCCCGCCGGACGTGGCGGGAAGGACGGCCGCGATGACGAATACCGAGCCGATGTAGAACACCAGGATCCGCCACACCACGGTGCGGATGGCTTTTCCCACGCTGTGCTCGGGATCCTCCGTCTCCGCTGCCGCCACGGAAACGATCTCCGTTCCGCCGAAGGCGAAGATCACCACGAAGAGTGCCGAGGCGATGCCTCCCAGTCCTTGGGGGGCGAAGTCCGTGGTGAGGTTTGCCAGGCCCGGGGAGGCAACGTCCGGCAGGAGTCCCAGCAGAAGGGCTGCGCCCACTATCAGGAACAGGACGATCGCGGCCACCTTGAGGATGGCGAACCAGAATTCGAACTCCCCGAAGTTCCGGACCCCGGCCAGGTTGATGCCGGTGAACACCACCATGAACACGAGCGCGAGAGCCCAAACCGGGATGACGGGCCATACCGAAAACAGCAGCCCCGCGGCACCGAGTGCTTCGGCGGCGATGACCACCACCAGCTGCAGCCACCACAGCCACCCGATGGTGGCCCCCGCGGTCTTGCCCAGGGCCCTTTCGGCGTAGACGGAGAAGGCCCCGCTGTTCGGGTTTGCCGCCGCCATCTCACCCAGTGCCCACATCACCAGGATGATGAGTGTCCCCGCCACAAGGTAGGAGACCAGCACCGCGGGGCCCGCCGCCTGGATGCCGGCGCCGGAACCGAGGAACAAGCCGGCGCCGATGGCGGATCCAAGCCCCATCATGGTGAGCTGTCGGGGCTTCATGCTGTGGCCGAGGTGGTGCTGTGGGCGGGCGGGGGCGGACTTCGTCGTCATGGAAGTGAACCTTCTTGGGGTCTTGGGTTTTCATCCTCTTGGGACCACTCGAATTTACCGCCTGGCGGGCGCCCTGCCGAACCGCCCCGGCTGCGCCCCCGGGCGCATCCGGCCCGGGCCGCGTTTCCGCTGTGAGACACATTTCTGGTTTATAGCCTGCTGCCCTTAGAATCAGTTATGGTCATGTTGACTATAACTACTGTGGCCACGCAGCCGGACCGTTATGAGTGAGGAGGTGGATGCATGTACTACAGCTCAGCGAACGTTTCCGAGCGCCGTGCCGCGCCCCCTTCGCTTGCCATCTCCACGGTGATCTTCGCGTTGCGTCCCAGTGAAACGTCGGGCCGGCCCACCCTGTGGCTGCCGCTGGTGCGCCGCATCCGCGAACCCTTCAAGGGGCTGTGGGCCCTGCCGGGCGGACCGCTCAGCCATGAGGAGTCCCTCCAGGACGCCGCATCACGGAACCTTCGGGAAACGACCGGCCTGGCCCCCAACTACCTCGAGCAGCTGTACGCCTTTGGCGGCCTGCACCGGTCACCCACCCAGCGGGTGGTCTCCATCGTCTACTGGGCCCTGGTCCAGCCGACGGAGGCAGCGCTGGCTGACGTTTCAGAGAACGTGCGGTGGTTCCGGGCGGACCGGTTGGGCGACCTGGCGTTCGACCACAACGCGATCGTGGACTACGCACTCTGGCGCCTGCGGAACAAGCTGGCCTACGGCTCGGTGGCGTACCACCTCCTGGGCGAGTACTTCACCCTGGCCCAGGTCCGCGAGGTCTACGAAGCGGTCCTGGACCGCCAGCTGGATCCCGCCAACTTCCGGCGCCAGCTCAGGTCCACCCCGGAAATCGAAGAAACAGACCACTTCCTCCAGGGCGGCAAACACCGCCCGCCCCGCCTCTACCGCTTCACCGGCCGGCCCGGCCTTGATCCAGACAACAGGAGCACACTATGAGCAGCGTCAACACCGCAATCCAGCTGATCACGCGTGAACAGGCCGAAAAGGGCGCAGCCGCCAAAGGCAGCACCTGCAGCCCCGCCCTCGCCAAGGGCCCATGGGACTACGATCTGGCAGAGGCGCTCGCCGGCATCCCGGCCTACGGTCCCGGAGCCTCCAGCGCCGACGTGGCCCCGGCGGCCACACCACGGCAGGGACAGCTGCCCGAGGAATACAAGCTGGCCAGCGACGCCGAGCTTGCCGAACGCATCACCGCCGCCAAAGCGGCACTGGGGGACCGGGCCGTCATCCTGGGGCACTTCTACCAGCGGGACGAGGTTGTCCAGTACGCGGACTTCGTGGGCGATTCCTTCCAGCTTGCCAACGCCGCCCTGACCCGGCCCGACGCAGAGGCGATCATCTTCTGCGGAGTCCACTTCATGGCCGAAACTGCGGACATCCTCTCCAAGCCCGACCAGGCCGTCATCCTGCCCAACCTCGCCGCCGGCTGCTCCATGGCGGACATGGCCGACGCCGATTCGGTGGCCGAGTGCTGGGAACAGCTGGAGGAAATCTTCGGCACCGAGCCCGACGCCGACGGCCGGGTTCCGGTCATTCCCGTCACGTACATGAATTCCTCGGCAGCCCTCAAGGCGTTTTGCGGCGAGCACGGGGGCATCGTGTGCACCTCGTCCAACGCAAAGACAGTCCTTGAATGGGCCTTCCAGCGGGCACAGCGCGTGCTGTTCTTCCCGGACCAGCACCTGGGCCGCAACACGGCCAAGGCGCTGGGCGTGCCGCTGGAGCAGATGCCCATGTGGAACCCGCGCAAGGAGCTCGGCGGCAACGTGGAGCAGGCGCTCCTGGATTCCCGGGTGATCCTGTGGCACGGGTTCTGCTCGGTACACAAGCGCTTCACTACCGCCCAGATCGACAAGGCACGGGCCGATTTCCCCGGCGTCCAGGTGATCGTCCACCCGGAATGCCCCATGGAAGTGGTGGACGCCGCGGATTCCGCCGGTTCGACGGACTTCATCAAGAAAGCCATCGCCGGCGCCACGGAGCCCACAACCTTCGCGATCGGCACCGAGATCAACATGGTGAACCGGCTGGCTGCAGAATATCCGCAGCACACCATCTTCTGCCTGGACCCCGTCATCTGTCCCTGCTCCACCATGTACCGGATCCACCCCGGCTACCTCGCCTGGGTGCTGGAGGAACTTGTTGCCGGCCGCGTGGTCAACAGGATCACCGTGGACGACGCCGTGCAGGCCAATGCCCGGACCGCCCTCGAGCGCATGCTCGCGGCCAGGCCATAGCGAAAGCCTCCCACCATGTTCGAACGAGGGACGGTCCCGCCCGGGGCCAGCTCAGGAGCTCCCGCCCGGCGGCGGCTCCTCGTCGTCGGAAGCGGCATCGCCGGCCTGTACGCCGCCCTGCTGGCGGCCGACGCCGGTGCCGATACCGTCCTGCTGACCAAGGGCCGGCTGGACGAGAGCAACACCTGGTACGCGCAGGGCGGGATTTCGGCCGTGCTCCAGGACCCCGCGGCCGGCGATACCGTGGCCGCGCACATCGCGGACACGCTGCGGGCCGGGGCGGGGCATTGTGATGAAGGGGCCGTCCGGCTCATGTGCACCGAAGCGCGGCTGGACATCGAGGGCCTCCGGCGCTTCGGCGTGCGCTTTGACATGGGGAACGACGGCGGCCCGGCCCTTGGCCTCGAAGCCGCCCACAGCGCGCCACGCATCCTCCATGCCGGCGGCGATGCCACCGGTGCCAGGGTCGCCGAAGCCCTGATCCGTTCCGTGCTTACAGCACAGGCGGAAGGAAGACTCAAGGTTCTGAGCCGGGCCTACGCAACCGCCCTCCTGCAGGACGGCGGCCGGGTCACCGGACTGGAGTACCTGCAGGACGGCGGTACCGCCAGCATCGAAGCGGATGCCGTTCTGCTGGCCACCGGAGGTGCCGGACAGCTGTTCGCCCAGACCACCAACCCCGGCGTTGCCACCGCCGACGGCCTGGCGCTCGCCGTCCGTGCCGGCGCAGCCACCGCAGACCTCGAATTCTTCCAGTTCCACCCGACCTGCATGGTGGACACGGCTGGCGAACCTGCCGCCGCAGCCGGGCCACTGCTGATCTCCGAAGCGGTCCGCGGGGAAGGTGCCATCCTGGTGGACTCCGGCGGGCGCCGCTTCATGCGTGCCTACCACCCCGACGCCGAACTCGCCCCGCGAGACGTCGTGTCGCGGAGCATCGCCCTCCACCTGGCCAAACTCGGCGACCCCAACGGCCACGTCTACCTCGACGCACGGGTCATAGAGCAGGCACGCGGCGCAGGGTTCCTCGAGCGCCGGTTCCCCACCCTCACCCGGAAGACCCGCGAGGCCGGCATCGACTGGACCCGTGAACTTGTCCCCGTGGCACCGGCGGCCCACTACTGGATGGGCGGCGTCGCCACCGATTACTCCGCACGCACCAGCATCCCCGGGCTCTACGCCGCCGGTGAAGTCGCCCGCACCGGTGTCCACGGGGGAAACCGTTTGGCCAGCAACTCGCTCCTCGAAGGACTCGTCTTCGGCCGCCGCGCTGTTGAGTCTTTCCTCTCCTCGCCCGACGGCGTTGGCTGGGTGGCGCCTGACGGCGCCCCTCCGCATGCTAGCTCGGCCGCGGGCGGCCTCCCTTTGACGCATGCTTCCGGGGCGCCGTCAGGCACCGGGTCGGAGCGTGCCTTGGGTGCCGCTCGAGTACAACAGGCTGGCGGGGCCGGTTACTCGCGGATTGGGGGCCTGGATGCTCCGTTTTCGCGGGAGGCTCTTCGGCGGGTGATGACTTCACATGCTGGGGTTTTGCGGTCAGGGGAGCTGCTCGGGGAGGTTGCAGGCACCCTGGAGCGGTGGGCCGGCGTCGTTCCATCCCCAGCTCCTGTTCCTGCGCATGCTCCTGCTCCTGGCGAGCTTGATGTTGTGGCTGCGTATGAGGACCGGAATCTGCTGTTGGCTGCCCGGTTGCTCGTTGCTGCCGCGCTGGAACGCTCCGAATCCCTTGGTGCCCATTACCGCAGCGACGAACCCGTCGAAACCATTTCACTTCGTCCGAAAGCGAGCCTTGTCCATGACTGAGCACTCCGTAATCGACCAGGCTGTCCGTCCCCGGCCGGTCCCCGGCCTGACCCTTCCGGCAGGACCCGTCCGGGAAATCCTGGAACGTGCCCTCGCCGAGGACGCGCCCGCAGGGGACATCACTTCCCAGCTGCTGATCCCGGCTGCCGCCCGCGCCACGGCCGTGCTGAACGCCCGCGTGCCCGGCGTCCTGAGCGGGGCCACGGTGTTCCGTGATGCCATGCAGCTGGTGGATCCGGACATCAGCGTTGAATTGCTGGTGGCGGACGGGGAGGCGTTCGACGCCGGCACCCACCTCGCCCGCGTCAGCGGCCCCGCCAGGTCCGTGCTGCTCGCCGAGCGGGTTGCACTCAACCTGGTCCAGCGGATGTCCGCCATCGCCACCTGGACCGCCGAGTTCGTGCAGCTGACAGAAGGCACGCGGGCACGGATCACCGACACCCGCAAAACCACCCCCGGCCTGCGCATCCTGGAGCGCTTCGCCGTCCGCTGCGGGGGCGGGGCCAACCACCGGTACAGCCTTTCCGACGCCGTGCTGGCCAAGGACAACCACCTGGCAGTAATGACCGGCGGGGATCCCGCCAGGCTCACGGAACTGCTGCTCGAGGCCAGGGCGCACCTGGGGCACACCACCCACTTCGAAGTGGAAGTGGACCGGATGGACCAGATCGAACCGGTCCTGGCGGCAGGCGTGGACACCATCATGCTGGATAACTTCAGCATCGAAGAGCTGGCCGCAGGAGTTGCCCTGGTGGCAGGACGGGCCCGGGTGGAAGCGAGCGGGAACGTCAACATCCACACGGTCGCAGCGATCGCCGCCACCGGCGTGGACGTGATCTCCGTCGGTGCCCTGACCCACACAGTGGCAGCCCTTGACCTCGGCCTGGACGTGGAACTGACCGTCGGGTGAGCGCACTGTGATTTTCCTGGACGCCGCCGCCACGACCCCGGTCCGCCGTGAGGTTCTCGAGGCCATGTGGCCCTACCTCACCGGAGAATTCGGGAACCCGTCCAGCCACCACACGCTGGGGGAGTCCGCCGCGCGGGCACTCGCCGATGCCCGCGCCTCCGTGGCCGCCGCACTGGGCTGCCGGCCGGGCGAAGTGACGTTTACATCGGGAGGAACCGAAGCGGACAACCTGGCCGTAAAGGGCATCGCCCTGGCCCGGCAGGCCGCTGACCCTGCCTTGAACCGGGTGGTGATCAGCGCCGTCGAACACCCGGCCGTGGAGGAGTCCGCCCGCTACCTGGAACGCTTCCACGGCTTCAGCGTGGACGTGGTCCCGGTGGACAGCTCCGGGCAGGTGACTCCCGCGGCGCTCAAGGATGTCCTCCGGCCGGAAACGGCGCTGGTCAGCGTGATGTACGCCAACAATGAGGTGGGCACCGTCCAGCCGGTCGCGGAGCTGGCCGCCCTGGCCCGGGAGCGCGGAGTCCCCTTCCACACCGACGCAGTGCAGGCGGCGGGCTGGCTGCCCCTGGACAGCAAGGCCCTCGGCGTGGACGCAATGAGCATTTCCGGCCACAAACTGGGGGCGCCCAAAGGCTGTGGCGTGCTGTACGTCCGGGGCCGGACAAGGGTAGAGCCCCTTATCCACGGGGGCGGGCAGGAACGGGGCCGGCGGTCCGGCACGGAGAACGTTGCCGGGGCCGTCGGCCTGGCCACGGCCCTGGCGCTCTCCCAGGCACGCCAGCAGGACCAGCAGGCAAGGGTCGCTGCGCTTCGGGACAACTTCATCAGTGCAGTGTTGTCCGCCGTCCCCGGTGCGGTCCTCACCGGCCATCCCGCGGCCCGTCTCCCGTCCGTGGCGTCATTCTGCTTCCCGGGCACCAGCGGCGAGTCCGTGCTGCTGGAACTGGAACGCCAAGGGGTGGTGTGCTCCAGCGGCTCGGCATGTGCCGCCGGCTCGGATGCACCGTCGCCGGTGCTGACGGCATTGGGGATTCCCGCCGAGGTTGCCCAGACGGCGGTCCGGTTCAGCTTCGATGCGTCCGTCACCGCGGAGGACCTGGACGCCGCGGCCGCCGCTGTTGGTTCCGCCGTCACGAGCGTCAGGGCCCTGGGCGCGGGCTGACGCCGCTGCCCAACGGTTACCCAGCGGTGCTGCGCAACGGCGCTACCCAGCGGTGCGACGACGGCTCGGGTGGGCGTCAGTACAGCTCGCCCACGGGGATATCCACCGCCAGCCGGTTGGCCGGGCCCGGCAGGGGGCACGCCCACGCCTCGTTGTAGGCGCAGGACGGGTTGTAGGCAAAGTTGAAGTCCAGGACGAATGTGGCATCCGGGCCGGTGCCCTGGACGCCGTGGAAGGCGCCCTTGATGGTGTCCAGGAGGTACCGTCCGCCGCCGTAGCTGCCGCCCGGCTGGCCGGCGGTCGCATCCCTGAACGGCACGAAGATGCCGCCGCCGTATCCATGCAGCTTCCATACAGCCAGCTGCCCCATTTCCGGCAGGTCAAACGTGCCCAGCCGGATGAAGTGGACCACGCCGTCAGTACCGGTGTCCACTGCCATTTCCCGGCCTGCGCCCTCCTTGGTCAGCGGCACATGGAACCGGTAGATGGGGTCGTAGTCGGCCGTTTTGAGGCCGGAGAACAGCGCCTTGCCTCCGGCAGTGAGGGCCGAGGCCGGGTGGGTGGCAAACATGAGGTCCCGCTGGTGCCGCCAGTAGGAGTGGGCTTCCGCCGGGTTTTCGGCGGAGATCTTCCGGACGTTTTCGTAAAGCGCAAAGGTCCGGAGCCGCCAGTCGGCGATGTCGACGGCGGAAATGTCCGCGGGGTTTTCTTCGGCCGTGCCGTGCTGTTCCGCCATAGTCCCCAGCCTAGTCCCCGTGACACGTATGCCGGTCCCGTCGCGACACGCCCGCCGGGTGCGCCCGGTCCTGCCGGTGGCGTCCCGGACAGTCGGGGCGTAGGGGAAACACGCCCGCCGGCCGCCGTGCCGGGCAGGAAAGCGCCGCTAGGCTGGCTTCATGAGAGGCAAGGCACCGGTTCCAGTCCTGTCCGCGGTTTTCCTGCTGGCCGCCGCCCTGACCGTGCCTGGATGCTCAGGGCAGCAGGAAAGCGGTCCTGGTTGGACCGCGCGGCCTGACGCGACGCCACAGTCAACTGCCGGCCCAAGTGCCGGTTCCGGAGCGTCAACGGCACCTGCCACGGAAGGTGCTTCCGCCACGGCCACCGCGGGACCATCACCTGCCCCCACGGCCGCTGCCTGGAAGACGTTCTCCGATCCCGCAAGGACAGTAAGTTTCGAGCTGCCCCAGGACTGGATCGCCCAGTCCGTGACGCCCGACGAGGGGACGCTCCCTGGCGCGCTGAAGATCGAGGTCAAGAAGCCCGACGGCACGTTCATGGCTGCCTTGCGGACTGGACTGCCGCCGTCGGCCGCTGACTGCCCCGAAAGCGCCCGCAAGCCGTACACCGTGATTAGCAGCCTGCCGGTGGACGTGGCGGCCGGGGGCGGCGAGGGGACCATTCCGCCACGAATGGTGTTCCGGGTGATCCAGGGGTACAGGTTCTTCGGGTCCTACGGCATCACAAACGTGGTGGGCGGCGCCGGCAACCAGGCCTGCGAACTCCGGAACGTGGTCCGCGGACCAGCCGGCAAGGGGGACTGGTCCTTCGGCGACCTGGTGTCCCTGAAGGCGTTCGCGCCGGACCAGAAGGTGGCGCCCGCGAAGGCGTTCGACACACTTGGGCAGGCGGCGGAGTATGTGGAGGGAAGCACGGACTTTGCCAACGTGCAGCGGATGCTAATGTCTCTGGAGATCAAAAACTAGTCCCGCTGCCGGCTCCCACAGGTGCCGGAAGGGCGGCGGCTTTCCTTCCGACGCCGACACCCCGGAGATTCATGGAACGCTCTGTTTCCGCACGCCTGGCCTTCCGCACCGCAGCCAACACCAAGGTGGCCATGGCCATCGCAGTGGCGCGGAACAGCGGCTATTCCTCGTTCGAGGAGTCCTTGTCCGTTAGGGCGGACGGCGAGGAGGTGGCGCTGACCGAGATCGGCGACCACCACGGCGGCAGGTTCCACTACATGGAGTTCAGCGAACCCTCCGACGTGATAGTGGAGTACGCGGCCACGGTAGCCGGCCGGGGGGAGCCGGAGGCCACCGCTCTCGCCGACCGCATCCGCTACGTCCGTCCCAGCCGGTACGCGGAGTCGGACCGGCTGCTGCCCACCGCCTATGCCGAATTCGACAGCGTCTCCGGCGCCGGCCTGCTGCAGGCGGTGCGCAACTGGGTCCACGGCGAACTCCGCTACCTGAGCGGCTCATCCCGCGGCACGGACGGGGCCGTGGAAACGCTCCTCAGCAGGCGCGGCGTGTGCCGGGACTTCGCGCACCTGGCCATCGCCCTGCTGCGGTCCAAGGACATTCCGGCCCGCCTGGCGGCGGTCTACGCCCCCGGCCTCAACCCCATGGACTTCCACGCCGTGGCCGAGGCCTACGTGGACGGCGCCTGGCACGTCATCGACCCCACGGGCCTGGCCCCGCGCGAGTCGATGCTGCGCATCACCGCCGGCCGGGACTCCTCCGATACCGCCTTCCTCTCGACGGTGGGCGGCAGCCTGGTCCTCAACCAGCTGAAGGTCACCGCCGTCGTTAACGGCGACCTGCCGGTTGAGGACGCCGGCCGGCTGGTGCAGCTGGGCTAGCGTTTTCCCAGGGAATCCCGGAGTTTGTCCGTCAGCCGCCGGAGCTCCTTCTGCTCCGCCGGAGTCAGGGCCGGGCCCACCAGCGCTGAAATGTCGCGCACGTGCTCGCGGCCAATCTCCTTCTGGAGTTCCCGGCCTTCGTCGGTGAGCTGGATCAGGATGCCGCGGCCGTCCTCCGGTGCGGGCATCCGTGCCACCAGCCCGCGCTTCTCCAGCCGCTCCACCAGCCGGCTCAGGCTGGACTGGCTTAACAGGACGTTGTCGTTGAGCTCGTTGAGCCGCAGCCAGCCGGAGGGGCAGCGGGACAGCGTGAACAGGACGTCGTACTCGTTCACCGCGAGCTTCCGGAAGGCCGGGCCGGACTGCAGCTTGCGCATCACAGCCACCTGGGCCCGGAACAGCGACTCCCAGGTCTCCGCCGCGAGACGGACGGGCGATTCCGGTCCTCCGGCAGCCATTACGCCTCCGCCGGGGTCTTTGCGGCGTCCTGGGCAGCCAGCAGCGTGGCGACCCGGCCTGCGTGGGTGGGCGGCTCCGGAACGTGGGCGGGTTTGCGCGCGGCGTACTCCTTGCGCAGCACGGGAAGGACTTCCTCGCCGAACAGGTCCAGCTGCTCCAGGACCGTCTTCAGCGGAAGGCCGGCGTGGTCAATCAGGAACAGCTGCCGCTGGTAGTCGCCGAAGTGCTCGCGGAAGGTCAGGGTCTTTTCAATGACTTCCTGTGGGCTGCCCACCGTGAGGGGCGTCTGCGCGGTGAAATCCTCCAGCGACGGCCCGTGCCCGTAAACGGGGGCGTTGTCGAAGTAGGGCCGGAATTCCTTGACCGCGTCCTGTGAGTTCTTCCGCATGAAGAACTGGCCGCCCAGGCCGACGATCGCCTGGTCCGCCTTGCCGTGCCCGTAGTGCTCGTAGCGCTCGCGGTAAAGGCCGATCAGCTGCTGGTAGTGCTCCTTGGGCCAGAAGATGTTGTTGGCGAAGAAGCCGTCACCGTAGTAAGCAGCCACTTCGGCGATCTGCGGCGTCCGGATGGACCCGTGCCAGACGAAGGGGGCGACGCCGTCGAGCGGGCGGGGCGTTGAGGTGAAGTTCTGCAGCGGGGTGCGGAACTTTCCGGACCAGTTTACGGTGTCCTCGTCCCAGAGCCGGCGCAGCAGGCTGTAGTTCTCGATGGCCAGCTCCACGCCGTCCTGGATGTTCTTGCCGAACCAGGGGTACACCGGGGCAGTGTTGCCGCGGCCCAGGACCAGGTCCACGCGCCCGTCGGCAAGATGCTGGAGCATCGCGAAGTCCTCGGCGATCTTCACGGGATCGTTCGTGGTGATCAGCGTGGTGGCCGTTGACAGGATGATCCGCTCGGTCTGCGCCGCGATGTAGGCGAGCGTTGTGGTGGGGGAGGAAGAGAAGAACGGACGGTTGTGGTGCTCGCCCAGGGCGTACACGTCCATTCCGATCTCTTCGACCTTTTTGGCGATGGCAACCGAGGCCTTGATCCGCTCGTTCTCGGTGGGAGTGCGGCCCGTGGTGGGGTCCGTGGTGATATCGCTGACGCTGAAGACGCCGATCTGCATGATGTGCCCTTTCCTGGAGTTGCGAGCTTGGTTCAAGTGTAAACCAATTTAGATGCATTTGCATCTATCGCCGGATACAACGCGGCCGGGCGGCGAATATTCCCTGTTCTACTCCGGGCTTCCCTGTGCGGCTCGGCGGCCGCTGACCTTCGGCACCATTCCCGTGGTCCAGTCGTCGAATTCATCATCCACGTCGGCCGCCTGGGCAAACTCGGGGCGCTCCTGGAGCTCCCGGAGCAGCGCCTTCTTCTCGCGCCGGCCCTCCACCAGCCGGTACAGCACAGGGACCAGGACCAGCGTCAGGGCAGTGGACGAGACAAGTCCGCCGATCACCACCACGGCCAGCGGCTGCGAAATGAAGCCCCCGCCGCCCGTCAGGCCCATCGCCATGGGGGTGAGGGCGAAGACCGTTGCCAGCGCCGTCATGAGGATGGGCCGAAGCCGCTGGCGGGCACCGTGCGTGATGGCGTCCGCAACGTTCATGCCCGGCCGTCCGTCACGCGGCCGCCTGTACTGGTTGATGAGGTCGATCAGCACGATGGCGTTGGTGACCACAATGCCCACCAGCATGAGCATGCCGATCAGGGACGGCAGGCCAAGCGGGACGCCTGTCACCAGCAGCAGGGCCACGGCCCCGGTGGCCGCGAACGGCACGGAGACCAGCAGGATCAGCGGCTGGACCAGGGACTTGAAGGTGGCCACCATGATCACGTACACGATGGCGATGGCCGCCAGCAGGGCCAGGCCGAGCTGCCGGAACGATTCCGCCTGCTGCGTGGTTGCGCCGCCGATTTCGGCGGTCACCCCGGGCGGGAGCTGCACATCGGCCAGGCGCTTCTGGACTTCGGCGCTGACCGCGCCAAGGTTGGAGCCCGACGGCGTGACGGACACCCGTGCGGTCCGCTGTCCGTTGCTGGCCGTGATGGAGACCGGGACGTCCACCTGATCCACTGACGCGATGCTGCCCAGGGTCGCCGGGCCGGCGGCTGCGGGCAGCGGGATGTTCCGGACGGCGTCGATGCTGGTGAACCGGGTTCCCTTGCCGATCTGCACGGGGAAGTCGTCGGTCTCGATCCGGACTTCGCCTGCCGGGATGGGGCTGATAGTGGACGCAAGGACCCCGGCAACCTGTTCTTCGTTGAGGCCCGCTGCCACCGCCTTGGCCCTGTCCACCTTCACCTGCACCACGGGCTGGGTGGCTGCAAGGTTGGTTTCCACCTCGCTGCTGCCGGGGACACCGGCCATGGCCGCAACCATCGTGTCGCTGGCTTCCTGCAGGTCGGCCGTGCTGGCTGCCTTGAGGGTGATGTCCACCGTGGAGGACGTGCCGAAGCCGCCCTGCTGCGTCCCCACGGATACCTTGCCCGAATCCGGCACCTTGGCCAGTTCGGAGCGCACGGTGTCCTGCAGCTCCACCTGGTCCGCCTTTTCGTCGGTGACCACAGTGAATGTCGAATTCGAGGAGCCGGTGGAGACGAGGGCGGCGAACCCGGCCTTCGCGTTGCCGGACGTCACCTGGACGTCTTTGATGCCGTCGATGCCGCGCAGTACCGCCTCCAGCCGGACGGCCGCCGCACTGGTGTCCGCCAGGCTGGTTCCGGCGGGGAGCACCTGGCGCACGGTCATGCTGTTCTGGCCGGAGTTGCCGAGGAGGTTGGTGGCCAGCAGGGGAGCCATGGCAGCGGTTGCGCCCAGCACCAGCGCCGCGGCCACCAGGGTGATGACGGGGTGCTTCTGGGTGGAGGTGAGGATGGGCAGGTAGCCCCGCTGCAGCCGGCTGCGCTGCTCGGCTTCCTGCGCCTTCGCCCGCGCTTCGGCGGCGAAAGCACGGGCCGCGGCAGAATCGGCTTGCAGGCCGGGCGCTGCGCCCTTGTTCCGGAGGAACCAGTAGGCCAGGACCGGAACGATGGTCAGTGAGACCAGCAGGGAGGCCAGCAGTGCCATGGTGACAGTCAGGGCGAAGGGCCGGAACAGCTCGCCGGCCAGTTCGCCCACGAAGGCAATGGGGAGGAACACGGCCACCGTGGTCAGGGTGGAGGCTGTGATGGCACCGGCAACCTCCCGGATGGCGGTGAGGATGGCGGTGACCTTCTCCTCCCCGTACGTGAGATGCCGCTTGATGTTTTCGATGACAACGATCGAGTCGTCCACCACCCGGCCGATGGCGATGGTGAGCGCGCCGAGTGTCAGGATGTTCAGCGAGTATTTGGTGGCGGACAACCCGATAAAGGTGATCAGCAGGGACAGGGGGATGGAAACCGCGGTCACCAGGGTGGAACGGGCGGACATCAGGAAGACCAGGATGACGGCCACGGCGAAGCCCAGTCCCAGCAGGCCTTCGGTGGTCAGGTCCTTGATGGACTTTTCGATGAAGGGTGCCTGGTCGAAGACCGGCGTGAACTTCGCGCCGGATCCCAGCTCGGTCTCCAGGTCGCCCAGTATGTCCCGCACGGCGTGGGAGATGGCCACGGTGTCACCCTCGGGCTTCTTGGTGACGGACACCGCAAGGGTTTCCTCCCCGTTGGTACGGGTGATGGACGTGCGTTCGTCGTCCTGCAGCGACACATCTGCCACGCTGCCAACGGTTGCGGAGTTCCTGGTCCCGGAAAGCGGCAGGGCCTTGATGGCATCGAGCGAGTCCACGGGGCTGCCGATCTGCAGCGACAGCGTCTTGCCTTGTTCCTCCAGGGTTCCGGCCGGCACCAGTGCGCCATTGTTTGCCAGCGCGTCCCGGATGGAGGTGATGCTGGCCCCCGCGGCGGCCATGGCCTCCGGGCGGGGAAGGATCTCGATGTGCTGGGTGGCGCCGCCCGTGACGTCGGCTCCCCGGACGCCGTCGATCTTCTGCAGCCTCGGCACGCTCAGCCGCTGAAGGTCGGCGTTGAGCTCGCTGAGCGGTTTGTCCGAGGACACGGCCAGGAAAACGATGGGGAAGTCACTGATGCTGCCGGCGATGGCCTGCGGCTGGACATCCTCCGGCAGCGTCCTCTTGGCGTTGGAGATTGCGCGGTCGATCTGGGCGCGGGCGCGGTCCAGGTTGGAGCCGTAGGTGAACACCAGGGTGATCTGCGAAACCCCGTTCCGGGAAGTGGAGGAGGTGGACTCCAGCCCCTCCACCCCGTTGAGCGCCGTCTCCAGCGGCCCGCTCACCTGTTTGTCCACAACCTCCGGAGAGGCTCCGGGCATGGCCGTGAGTACCGTGATCTGCGGGAACTCAATGGAAGGAATGAGCTCCTGCTTCAGCGACGTCATGGTGATCACGCCGAAGACGGACGCGAAGACGGTGATCAGTGCGATCAGCGCCCGGTTCGCCAGGGAGAGGTGGGCCAGACGGAACATCGCATGAACTCCTGGAGGGTAGGGGAACTGGGACGTCCCCGCTGGTGCCGGCCGGTGGCCGAAGCCGGGTCAGCGGCCGGCAGTAACGCTCTCCAGCTGCAGTGACTTGGCGGTCGCCTGCTCCAGCTCCACGGCTAGGTCCGGATTCTCATCCAGCTTCACCCCGTAGCCGGGCATCATGTCCTTGAGCTTCGACTGCCAGCCCTTGAAGTTCTTCGGGAACGTCTTCTGCAGCAGTTCGATCATGATGGGAACAGCGGTCGAAGCTCCGGGGGACGCGCCCAGGAGCGCGCCGATGGAGCCGTCACGGCCGGCGATCACTTCAGTACCGAATTGCAGGACACCGCCCTTGTTCGGGTCTTTCTTGATGATCTGTACACGCTGGCCGGCGGTAATCAGTTCCCAGTCGCCATCCTTGGCCTCGGGGTAGTACTCGCGCAGCGCCTCGACCTTGTCCCCGTGCCGCTTGGCCACTTCCTTGATCAGGTAGGCGGTGAGGTCCATGTTGTCCTTGGCCACGGCAAGCATGGGAATGATGTTGGACGGGCGGATGGACAGCGGCAGGTCCAGGTAGGAGCCGTTCTTGAGGAAGTTGGTGGAGAATCCGGCGTAGGGGCCGAACAGCAGCGAACGCTTGCCGTCCACGTACCGGGTGTCAAGGTGCGGGACGGACATGGGCGGGGCACCCACCGACGCCTGGCCGTACACCTTGGCGCTGTGCTGGGCCGCGATGGTTTCGTCCGTGCAGCGGAAGAACTGGCCGGACACGGGGAAGCCGCCGTAGCCCTTGCTCTCCGGGATGCCGGAAGCCTGGAGCAGGTGGAGGGCGCCGCCGCCGGCGCCGACAAAGACGAACTTGGCATGGATCTTGCCGTGCTCTCCGGACTTCGGGTACTTCAGCGAGAGGTCCCAGCCGCCGCCGGACGCGCGGGAAATGCCCGTGACGTCATGGCCGTAGTTGATTTCGACGCCGTTGTTCCCCAGGTACGTGGTCAGTTCGCGGGTCAGTGCCCCGAAGTCCACGTCGGTACCTTCGGCGGCACGCGTGGCGGCAACGCGCTGCTTCGGGTCGCGTCCCTTGACGATCAGCGGAGCCCACTTGGCGATCTGGGCCTGGTCCTCCGAGTACTCCATGCTCCGGAACAGGGCGTGCGGCTTCAATGCCTCATACCGGGTCTTCAGGAAGCGGGTGTGGTCCTCGCCGATCACGAAGCTCATGTGCGGCACGGTGTTGATGAAGCCCTTGGGCGAACCGATGAGGTTCCTATCCACCAGGTGGGACCAGAACTGCCGGGAGAGCTGGAACTGTTCGTTGATGAGCAGTGCCTTGGCGGGGTTTACTGAGCCGTCCTTGGCCGCAGGGGAGTAGTTGAGCTCGCAGAGGGCGGCGTGGCCGGTTCCTGCGTTGTTCCACGGGCCTGAGCTTTCCAGCCCGGGCTGGTCCAGCCGCTCGAACAGGGAGATGGTCCAGGTCGGCTCCAGCTGCTTGAGAAATGCCCCCAGCGTGGCGCTCATGATGCCGCCGCCAATCAGGACGACGTCGGCATGCGGGGTCTTGGAAATGAAGGTCACGATCAGTCTCCGATTGCAGCGGCTCTGGCTGTCACAGAATATCCCCGGGCAGCCGACATACTGAAATTGGATGCGCTCGTCAAGGCTTTAGTTGCACCTTCGTGAAAACTTCATTTAAGACCGGCGAAGCCGGGTAGCCCACCACCCGGTCGGAGAGGGCAAGTGCCGAGATCGGGAAGGCAATTGGAACTGCCGGTACGGTGGCAGCAATCTGGGCGTTGATGGTGTGATATTGCTCATCCCGCTCCTGGCCTTCCGGCAGGCCCCGGGCGCGGTTGATCTTGGAGAAGACCTGCGGATCCTGGTAACCGAACTCACCGTTCTTTTCCCCGAACAAGGGACCCACGAAGTTGTCGGCATCGGAATAGGAGCCGTTCCAGCCGAGGAGGTGGAGGGCGTGGTCGCCGGGGGACTGGACCTTCTGGAGGTAGCCTTCGGACCATTCCACCGGGACGGGGCGGATGTTGAAGCCCGCCGCGGTGAGCTGCCGGCTGAGCTCTGCATACACTTTTTCGGGCGTGGCCAGGTACGGCCGTGTCACGTTCAGCGGGTAGTAGAACTTCAGTTCCTCGCCCGCGTAGCCGGCTTCCTTGAGGTACTCCTTGGCTTTTGCAAGGTTGTGGCCCAGTTCCGGGGCATCGTTGTTGAAGCCGCTGATCTTCGGCGGGACAAACTGTGTTGCCCTTGCGGTGTTGTCGATGAAGAACTTCCGGATCAGGGTTTCCTTGTCGATGGCCATCTCGATGGCCTGGCGGACCAACAGACTCTGCAGGACCGGAACCTCCTGGTTGATGCCCACATACATCACCGAGAACGGGTCCCGCTGGACGATCTGCTTTCCACGCTTGACCAGTTGGTCGAAATTGCCGACGGTCACGGCATCGTAGCCGTCGATCTTGCCGTCAAGCAGGGCCTGGAGCCGGAGCTGCGGATGGTTGTAGGCCAGGAAGTTGATGGTGGCAATCTGGCCCCTCTCGCCCCAGTAGGCCTTGTTGGTGACCAGGGTGACGCTTTGTGCTTCCCAGGCGGCGAACCTGAAGGGGCCTGTGCCCACGGGATTTGTGGCGAACGCGGACAGCGGGGGACCACCGCGGTCCTGGTCCAGGACGTCTGCCCTGCCGGCGGCGAGGGCGGCAGGCGATGCCATGGCAAACGCGGGGAGGGTGAGGGCCTGGAGGAAGGCAGTGAACCGCTGGGTGAGGTCAATGCGTACCCTGTGCTCGGACAAGGCGGTGCAGCTCTTGAAAATAGACAGGTCGGGCTCATCCGAATGCGCCTTGAAGACCCCCTTGAACGAGCTGCCCGGGGCCTGCCGGCGGAGGTCCGGGGAGAAGGCGAACCATCGGTTGAAGTTAATGCAGACGGCTTCCGCATTAAAGGGTGTGCCGTCATGGAAGACCACTCCCTTGCGCAGCGTGAACGTGTAGGAGCGGCCTTGGTTGGACTCGCTCCATTCCGTAGCCAGCAAGGGCGTGGGCTTGCCCGTGGTCTGGTCCACGCCCACCAGGCCCTCGAGGATCTGCCGGGTGATCCGCTGCGACTCGACGTCGCTGGACAGTGCCGGGTCCAGTCCCAGGGGCTGGGCTGCGGTGCCGAAGCTAAAGGTGGCAGTGGGTTCGGCCGGGGTGGTGGCGCTGGGTGAACCGGAGGACGGCGACGGGGCCGGAGCGGCGGTGCACGAGGCCGCGCCCAGTGCCAGGAGGGCGGCGCCGGCCGTCAGGACGGTCCGCCGCGATGGACTGCTGGGCACTCGTGGATCACCTCTGGATATCGCCGGTCCGCTACCTGCGGGCCGGAAAGCCCAGTCTAATTGACGGTTCTGCCGGTCCCGGTAAGGCTGTTGCTCCTGTGATGCCGCTGCCGCTTAAGCACCGGCGCCGGGCTCCGCGGGTGGCGGGGCCCGGCGTCCGGATGGCATACCGTGCGGTTGGCTTGCTGCCTACTTGGGCATCAGCACCGAGTCGATCAGGTAGACGGTGGCGTTCTTGGTCTGGACGCCGCCGCAGATCACGCTGGCGTCGTCAACCTTGAGCGCGTCGCCGCTGCCGCTCACGGTGACCGAGCCGCCCTGGACAGTTGCGTGGGTGCCGGCAATCATGTCGGGACTGATCTGCCCGGGGACAACGTGGTAGGTGAGGATCTTGCTCAGGAGTGCGTCGTCGGTCTTCAGGGTTTCGATGGTGGCCGGGTCGATCTTGGCAAAGGCCTCATCTACCGGAGCGAAAACCGTGAATTCGCCACCGTTGAGCGTGTCCACCAGGTCAACCTTGGGGTTCAGCTTTCCGGAAACGGCAGAGGTCAGGGTGGTCAGGATGGGGTTGTTCGAGGCGGCAACGGCAACGGGATCAAGGGCCATGCCCTCAACCGAGCCGGCGCCGGTGGGTACCTGCTCCGCGTAGGCAGCGCAACCCGGGCCCACCAGGTTTGCTGCGGGATCCATGGCAGCGGCGGACGGGCTCGCCGAGGGGGAGGCGGCCATGCTGGAGGGGGCCGCGGACGGGCTCTCAGCCGCGGCGGAGGACCCCGAGGCGCTGCCGGTGCCGCCACAGGCCGTCAGGCCCAGCAATGCTGCAGCTGCAACGCCTGCGACGCTGAAGGTTGTGCGCGTGATTGTCTGCATTTCAGTTCTCCTTGGATCATGGCTTCTGCCCGCCACAAACGGGGTGTCCGCGGCGTCTATCAGTTCTGGCTTTGTAAGCACCTGCCCGGGCTGGTGTCTCATTGGCTATTCGGCCGGAGGGCAGGACCGGATGGGTGGATCCAGGAAGTTTTTCGGCGGCGGACGAAATCCGGCGGCAGCGACAAGAGCAGGTGAAGGAGCAGATCGGCGGGTTAACGCAGAAAATCCCCCGGTGCCGGATGGCTCACGGACCGGGGGATCTTCTGATGTGATGTGCGCAAGGGGGGACTTGAACCCCCACGCCCGAAGGCACAGGAACCTAAATCCTGCGTGTCTGCCAATTTCACCACTCGCGCGCGGCCTCATGCCGAAGGACGGAAAACCAGTACCTCAAACAGTACGGAAACCATGTACGACGGCGGATGCCAGTCTTTATTGTAGCCTCGCCCGCGCCGCGGCCGGGCCAGGCAGCGGTACGGTCAGGCGTCCAGCTTCAGGTCGCGGCGCAGCTTGGCCACGTGGCCGGTTGCGCGGACGTTGTACTGGGCCAGCAGAACCTTGCCGTCGGGGTCCACCACGATGGTGGACCGGATCAGGCCCTCGTAGGTCTTTCCGTAGTTCTTCTTTTCACCCCAGGCACCGTAGGCCTCTGCCACCGCGTGGTCCTCATCAGCGAGCAGGGGAAAAGTCAGTTCCTCCTTGGCGGCGAACTTGGCCAGCTTTTCCACCGGGTCCGGCGAGATCCCCAGTACGTCGTACCCGGCGGCCTGCAGGGACGACAGGCTGTCCCGGAAGTCGCAGGCCTCCTTGGTGCAGCCCGGGGTGGACGCGGCCGGGTAGAAGTAGACGATGGTGTGCCGGCAGCTGCCCGGGGACAGGCTGACGTCCTTGCCGCCCGAGTCTTTCAGGGTAAATGCGGGGGCTTTGTCACCGGTCACGAGTCTGTCAGCCATTGTTTTTCTCCTAGTTGCAGGCGGGACACAACAGCCTAGTAAGGGGGAGGGGCCGGTGCTAATCGGCACTTGGCTATACTTGCTGCTATGCCTGATATGGAGCACTGGCCCACGGGACGCCTCTTGTCCACTGCTGCGCGCCTCGTAGAACACTCATGGAACGAAAAACTTGGTGCCATCGGTCTCACGCACGCCGGAGTCATAGCCATTGAGGTTTTGGCTGCCCAGGGACCCATGACCCAGGCACAGCTTGCCCAATTTGTGCGTGTGCAGGCACAGACCATGGGCAAAACCCTCAGCCGGCTTGAGTCGCACGGGCACATCATCCGGGTGCGCAGCACGTCGGACCGCAGGAGCCACGTGGTGTCACTCACCGAACGGGGTAAGGAGGCTGTTGCGGCCGCCGTTGAGATGGAGCGTTCCGTCCTTGCCTCGGCGTCCATCGACCCTGAAGTACTCCGGCAGGAACTCAAGGCCGTGGTCCGGGAACTCGCCAGCCAGTTCGGCACAGTGCCCAGCAACGCCGCGGCGCTTGTGGAGAATTCACCCTAGGCAGGTCCTGGCGCCGTCTGTTCCGGACCAGCGGGGCGTGGCTGCAGTTTCACTACGAAACTGCAGCCACGCCTTTTTTGTTGGCGTCGACCGTTCCGGTGACGATGGATGCGGCGTTGGTACTGCGCATCGTAGCGGAAAAACAAAACAGCCCCCGGCCCGCGTTTCCGCAAGCCAGAGGCTGTTTTCCCAGTGGTGCACCCCCCGGGACTTGAACCCGGAACCCATTGATTAAGAGTCAATTGCTCTGCCAATTGAGCTAGAGGTGCATCTTGTTTGTTTCAGTCATCCGGGCTTTTTCTTTCCCGTTGACCTCCGCAACGACATGAAACTCTACACGAACTTTTGATGCATGTGAAATCGGGCCCCGCTTCGAGGGGCGGGTCACACCTGGGGCAGGCAAACCCCCGGAAAATCAAGGTTTTCCGGGGGTTTGCCTGCCCCAATGCCTGTCCGGAAAGACGTCCTGATCCGCCTTGCCCGGCTGACGCCCTGCTGTGAGTTGGAGCACAGGCTGCATCGGCGGCTGCTAAAGGCGCTTCCGCCGGGGTGCCCGGAAGCCCGCAGCCTCCGCATGTGCCGCCGACTCGAACCAGACGTCAGCCCTGGTTTCCCCGAAGTCCGGGTGCCCTTCCTCGTAGTAGACCATCGCGCCGGCGTCGCCCTTGACCTCGAACCCGGCAGGTCCGCTGCCGTCCGGGCCCGCTGCGGCCGAGCCTGCACCATAGGGTTCGGCTGCGGCGAGGTGCCCTGCGGCTTCCGGCTGGTATCCCGTCCCGGTTTCTTCCCCGGGACGGCGGTCCTGCACGTCGTGGTCCGCCCCGGTTTCAACCAGGGCCGAGGACTGTGTCCTGTCCAGCGTCTCGGCTTCGGCGGCACCAGGCGGAACGGCCGGGCCGGTGGCCCTGGCGGTTGCACCTGGCCCCGCCGCCATCCCCTGGGTGGCAGGGGAGGTGGTTCCGGTGGCGCCTGTCCGGGCCGTTGCCGGCGTGCCGGCGTCGTCCGCTTCTTCCACCGCAGCGGTTTCGGCGCCCGGGAGGGTGGGCGCATGCGGTTCCGTGTACTCGGGGTGGTGGACGGGGCGGGCTGCATCCGTGGCGGACTGTTCCGCGGCGCCTTCAGGTACTGGCGGGGTTGCTGTTTCGGGGGAGGCGTGCGATGCCCGAGCGGAGCTGGCAGTGGCGGAGGAGGACCCGCCCGCTTCAGACCACTGGGTTTCCCATTCGGCCTGGTCCTGGTGACGCCGCTCAGCGCCGGACGTCTTACTCGCGGTGTCATGGGCCGCATCCGCTGTGGCGGCCGGCGTTGCCGCGCTGGAACCTGCTGCTGACCGTTCCTGCCGCGGCGCTTCACCTGCCGGTTCCGCAGCCGGTTCATCGGCGGTGGTGGGTGCTGCGGGCTCGGCAGGACGGCCGAACCCGGCGGCAGTGGCGATCCCTGTGGTGCCTGCCGCCTCCGCGGAAGGAGCGGCCCCGCCTGAGGACAGTGCGCCGTCGCTGCGCGGAGCATTCGTCACTGTCGGCTCCTGCCGCGACTTCGTCGTGTTGCTGCGGTTCAGCAACCACCACACAACGCCGACGGCCACCACAATCAGAATGACCCAGAAAAATGTATCCATGGCTAACCCTTCAGTCAGGAGGCAAGGTGTCCTGCCCCCGACGCTACGTCGGGCGCCTAACGCTGTCTAGGTTTTCGCAGGTGGGAAGCGGGGCGCGGCACAGGCGGGCGTGAGGCGGACCACACCGCATGAGCACGGGCTGGACTCCCCGTCTCAGAATGCGAGATGCAAGTCCAGTATCTGGCAGAAATAATTGCTCTTTTGGGCTTTGACCGCCCCGTAGGGTCCTTTCGGCCTCCATCAGAGCCATAGACTTTCCCCTATGAGTGACACCACCATCGCATCCGATAACAAGCCCGACATCAAACCCCGGAGCCGGGTCGTAACCGACGGAATCCACGCTGCACCGGCACGTGGCATGTTCCGGGCGGTCGGCATGGGGGACGACGACTTCGCGAAGCCCCAGGTTGGTGTCGCGAGCTCGTGGAACGAAATCACTCCTTGCAACCTCTCCCTTAACCGCCTTGCCCAGGGCGCCAAGGAAGGCGTTCACGCCGGCGGCGGCTTCCCCATGCAGTTCGGCACCATCTCCGTCTCGGACGGCATCTCGATGGGCCATGAGGGCATGCACTTCTCCCTGGTGTCCCGCGAAGTCATCGCAGATTCCGTGGAAACCGTCATGCAGGCCGAGCGCATCGACGGATCCGTGCTGCTCGCAGGCTGCGACAAGTCGCTTCCCGGCATGCTCATGGCAGCTGCCCGCCTGGACCTGTCCAGCGTGTTCCTCTACGCCGGCTCCATCATGCCCGGCTGGGTCAAGCTCGAGGACGGCTCCGAAAAGGAAGTCACCCTCATCGATGCCTTCGAGGCTGTCGGCGCCTGCGCCGCCGGCAAGATGAGCATGGAGGACCTGACCCGGATCGAAAAGGCCATCTGCCCCGGCGAAGGTGCCTGCGGCGGCATGTACACCGCCAACACCATGGCCTGCATCGGCGAAGCCCTGGGCATGTCCCTGCCCGGCTCCGCAGCCCCGCCCTCGGCAGACCGCCGTCGCGACGAATTCGCCCGCAAGTCCGGCGAAGCCGTGGTCAACCTGCTGCGCCAGGGCATCACGGCCCGCGACATCATGACCAAGAAGGCGTTCGAGAACGCCATCGCCGTGACCATGGCGTTCGGCGGCTCCACCAACGCCGTCCTGCACCTGCTGGCGATCGCCCGCGAGGCGGAGGTCGAGCTGACCCTGGACGACTTCAACCGCATCGGCGACAAGATCCCGCACCTTGGCGACCTCAAGCCCTTCGGCCGCTACGTGATGACGGACGTCGACAAGATCGGCGGCGTGCCGGTCATCATGAAGGCACTGCTGGACGCCGGCCTGCTGCACGGGGACTGCCTCACCGTGACCGGCAAGACCGTCGCGGAGAACCTCGAAGCCATCAACCCGCCGGATGTTGACGGCAAGATCCTGCGGGCGCTGGACAACCCCATCCACAAGACCGGCGGCATCACCATCCTGCACGGCTCGCTGGCCCCGGAAGGAGCCGTCGTCAAAAGCGCCGGCTTCGACGCCGATGTCTTCGAAGGCACCGCCCGTGTGTTCGAGCGTGAGCAGGGTGCCCTGGATGCGCTGGACAACGGCCAGATCCAGAAGGGCGACGTGGTGGTCATCCGCTACGAAGGCCCCAAGGGCGGCCCGGGAATGCGCGAGATGCTCGCCATCACCGGTGCCATCAAGGGTGCGGGCCTGGGCAAGGACGTCCTGCTCCTGACCGACGGCCGGTTCTCCGGCGGCACCACCGGCCTGTGCATCGGCCACGTTGCCCCCGAAGCGGTCGACGGCGGCCCCATCGCCTTCGTCAAGGACGGTGACCGGATCCGCGTGGACATCGCCGCCCGCAGCTTCGACCTGCTGGTTGACGAAGCCGAGCTCGAAGCCCGCAAGGCGGGCTGGGAGCCACTGCCGGCCCGTTACACCAAGGGTGTCCTGGCCAAGTACGCAAAGCTGGTGCACAGCGCATCAACGGGTGCATACTGCGGGTGACGCCTTCCCCGTGCATGCGGCGCTGAGCGCCGTACGCACGGGGCCCCTCGGCGCCACCCTTATTAAGCCGTTCCCGGCTTGGGTGGGCCGCTGAAAGTTTCGGTCCTTTCACTGATCGGATCGTTTCGTGGACAATGCTGTCCACATGGTGAGATAGGGTGGCGCCTCGTTGACACCCATCCCACCAGAGGGAAAACTGAACGCATGACTTTCGTTACCGCCGGCACCGTCGTCGTCCTTACCAAGCGCGTGGCACTATAGCCTCCTCTGGTAACGAACCGTCACGCGCAAACCCCTCGAAGAGCCGCCAGGCTGAGGGGTTTTTTTATTTCCTGCAGTTTCCATGAACCACAGATGATCCACAAGGAAGAGTCCGATGAGCAAAGGATCGCCGATCAGCCCCTCGCTGTTGGCTACCAAGTCCACTGGAGCCACCAAGGCTCCGGAACGCGCCGACCGGACGGCTGACAATGCCGCCGTCGCCGCCGACCTTGCTGCCGCCTCTCCTGTCCTTGGGCCGAACAACGTTGTACCCCCAACGGTGATGACCGGCTCGCAAGCTATTGTCCGCTCGCTCGAAGAACTCGGCGTCGACGATATTTTCGGTTTGCCTGGTGGCGCGATCCTGCCCACCTACGACCCCTTGATGGCCTCCACCATGAATCACGTGCTGGTCCGTCACGAACAGGGAGCCGGCCACGCCGCGCAAGGCTACGCCATGGTTACCGGGCGGGTTGGCGTCTGCATCGCCACCTCGGGCCCGGGTGCCACCAACCTCGTTACCGCCATCATGGATGCCCACATGGACTCCGTGCCGCTGGTGGCCATCACCGGCCAGGTGTCCAGTGGTGTGATCGGCACCGATGCTTTCCAGGAAGCGGACATCGTGGGCATCACCATGCCCATCACCAAGCACTCCTTCCTGGTCACCGACCCCAATGACATCCCGCACGTCATGGCGGAGGCGTTCCACCTCGCCTCCACCGGCCGTCCCGGCCCCGTGCTGGTGGACGTTGCCAAGGACGCCCAGGTGGGCCAGATGACCTTCTCCTGGCCGCCCAAGATCGACCTGCCCGGGTACCGCCCCGTCACCCGGGGCCACAACAAGCAGGTGCGCGAAGCGGCAAAACTCATCGCGGCTTCCACCAAGCCCGTCCTGTACGTGGGTGGCGGTGTGGTCAAGGCACACGCCAGCGCCGAACTGCTGGCCCTCGCCGAGGCCACGGGAGCCCCGGTGGTGACCACGCTGATGGCCAAGGGCGTGTTCCCCGACTCGCACCCCCAGCATGTTGGCATGCCCGGCATGCACGGCAGTGTTTCCGCGGTCACGGCGCTGCAGCAGGCCGACCTCCTGATCACCCTGGGCGCCCGCTTTGACGACCGCGTCACCGGCGTCCTCAAGACGTTCGCGCCGATGGCCAAGGTCATCCATGCCGACATCGACCCCGCGGAAATCTCCAAGAACCGCACCGCCGATGTCCCCATCGTTGGTTCGGTCAAGGAAATCATTCCTGAACTGACGGACGCCGTGCGTGCGCATTTCGGCACCACCGGAACTCCGGACCTCACCACCTGGTGGGCTTTCCTGAACAACCTCAAGGAAACCTACCCGCTGGGCTGGACCGAACCGGAAGACGGCCTCACCGCTCCGCAGAAGGTCATCGAACGCATCGGCGCCCTCACCGGCCCCGAGGGCGTGTACGTGGCAGGCGTGGGCCAGCACCAGATGTGGGCGGCGCAGTTCATCAAGTACGAGCGCCCGCACGCCTGGCTGAACTCGGGTGGTGCCGGAACCATGGGCTACGCCGTACCGGCTGCCATGGGCGCCAAGGTGGGGGAGCCGGACCGGGTGGTCTGGGCCATCGACGGCGACGGTTGCTTCCAGATGACCAACCAGGAATTGGCCACCTGCGCCATCAACAACATTCCCATCAAGGTTGCCGTCATCAACAACTCTTCGCTGGGCATGGTGCGCCAGTGGCAGACCCTCTTCTACGAAGGCCGCTACTCCAACACCGACCTCAACACCGGCCACGACACCGTCCGCATCCCGGACTTCGTCAAGCTGGGCGAGGCCTACGGCTGCGCGTCCTTCCGCTGCGAACGCGACGAGGACATCGACGCCACCATCCAGAAGGCCCTCGAGATCAATGACCGGCCAGTGGTCGTCGACTTCGTGGTCAGCCCCAACTCGATGGTGTGGCCGATGGTGCCAGCCGGCGTGAGTAACGACCAGATCCAGGTTGCCCGCAACATGACCCCGGAATGGGAAGAAGAGGACTGAGCATGAGCCGCCACACCCTGTCCGTCCTTGTCGAAGACAAGCCGGGCGTCCTGACCCGCGTCGCGAGCCTCTTCGCCCGCCGCGCCTTCAACATCAACTCCCTGGCCGTCGGCCCCACCGAAGTACCGGGCATCTCCCGCATGACGGTGGTTGTCGACGCCGACGGCGACCTGATCGAACAGGTCACCAAGCAGCTCAACAAGCTGATCAACGTCATCAAGATCGTTGAGCTGACCTCCGAATCTTCCGTACAGCGCGACCACATCCTGGTCAAGGTACGTGCGGATGCCGCAACACGCCTGCAGGTAACCCAGGCTGCAGACCTGTTCCGTGCCTCCGTCGTCGACGTGTCCACAGACTCGTTGGTGATCGAGGCAACCGGTACCCCGGAGAAGCTTGCAGCGCTGCTTTCAGTGCTGGAGCCCTTCGGCATCCGCGAAATCGTGCAGTCCGGCACCCTGGCCGTTGGACGGGGATCCCGCTCCATGAGTGACCGGGCGCTGCGTTCCGCCTAGGCCTGCCCAGGCGGAACTCCGCCCGGAACCGCAAGCACCACACCACCTATCTACCAAAACACTCAAGAGGAGTTACGCAAGTGACTGAAATGTTCTACGACGACGACGCCGACCTGTCGATCATCCAGGGCCGCAAGGTTGCCATCGTTGGTTACGGCTCACAGGGCCACGCCCACGCGCTCAACCTGCGCGATTCCGGCGTCGACGTCGCCATCGCCCTTCAGGAAGGCTCCAGGTCCAAGGCCAAGGCCGAGGACGCAGGCTTCACGGTCAAGAACGTCGCCGACGCCGCCGAATGGGCCGACGTCATCATGATCCTGGCGCCGGACCAGCACCAGCGCTCGATCTACAACGAGTCCATCAAGGACAAGCTGGCCCCCGGCAAGGCCCTGGCCTTCGCCCACGGCTTTAACATCCGCTTCGGCTACATCCAGGCTCCGGAAGGCGTTGACGTCATCCTGGTCGCCCCGAAGGCACCCGGCCACACCGTGCGCCGCGAATTCGAAGCCGGCCGCGGCATCCCGGACATCATCGCCGTCGAGCAGGACGCCTCCGGTTCCGCCTGGGACCTGGCCAAGTCCTACGCCAAGGCCATCGGCGGCACCCGCGCAGGCGTCATCAAGACCACCTTCACCGAAGAGACCGAAACGGACCTCTTCGGCGAGCAGGCCGTCCTGTGCGGCGGCGTCTCCCAGCTGATCCAGTACGGCTTCGAGACCCTGACCGAAGCCGGCTACCAGCCGCAGATCGCCTACTTCGAGGTGCTCCACGAGCTCAAGCTCATCGTTGACCTCATGTGGGAAGGCGGCATCGCCAAGCAGCGCTGGAGCGTCTCCGACACCGCCGAGTACGGCGACTACGTCTCCGGCCCGCGCGTCATCACCCCCGAGGTGAAGGAAAACATGAAGGCCGTCCTGGCCGACATCCAGTCCGGTGCCTTCGCCAAGCGCTTCATCGAGGACCAGGACAACGGCGGCATCGAGTTCAAGGAACTGCGCGCCAAGGCAGAGCAGCACCCCATCGAGGCCGTTGGCCGCGAGCTGCGCTCCCTGTTCTCCTGGCAGCAGCAGGACGTGGACTACGTGGAAGGCTCCGCAGCCCGCTAAGGCTGTCGGAAACTTACCCTTCACCAGGGGCCACGGTGAGGCCGGGTTCACACTTAACAATGTGAGCCCGGCCTTTCCGTCGGCCTAGACTTGTTCCATCCCCAGGACTGCAACGCAGAGGATCAGCCGTGTCAAAACCCGTAGTACTGCTCGCCGAAGAACTTTCCCCCGCCACCGTCGAGGCCCTCGGCCCGGACTTCGAAATCCGCCAGACCGACGGCGCCGACCGTTCCCAGCTGCTCTCGGCCATCAGCGACGTTGACGCCATCCTGGTCCGCTCCGCGACCCAGGTGGATGCGGAAGCCATTGCCGCGGCAACGAACCTGAAGGTCATCGCCCGCGCCGGCGTGGGACTGGACAACGTTGACATCAAGGCCGCCACCCAGGCCGGCGTCATGGTGGTCAACGCCCCCACGTCCAACATCGTCTCCGCGGCGGAACTCACTGTGGGCCACATCCTCAGCCTGGCCCGGCACATCCCGCAGGCCAGCGCAGCCCTCAAGGACGGCGAGTGGAAGCGTTCCAAGTACACGGGCATCGAACTGTTCGAGAAGAAGATTGGCATCATCGGCCTGGGTCGGATTGGCGCGCTCGTGGCCGCCCGGCTCAAAGGCTTCGATACCAAGATCCTTGCGTACGACCCCTACATCACTTCCGCCCGTGCAGCGCAGCTCGGCGTCCAGCTGGTCACCCTTGACGAGCTCCTTGCCCAGTCCGACTTCATCACCATCCACATGCCCAAGACCCCTGAAACCGTGGGCATGCTGGGCGCGGCCGCCTTCAAGAAGATGAAGAACACGGCCTACGTGGTCAACGTGGCCCGCGGCGGCCTGGTGGACGAGGAAGCACTCTTCACCGCACTGCAGGACGGCGAAATCGCCGGCGCCGGCGTCGACGTGTTCGCCAAGGAGCCCAGCACGGACCTGCCGTTCTTCAAGCTGGACAATGTGGTGGTCACCCCGCACCTGGGCGCGTCCACTGACGAAGCCCAGGAAAAGGCCGGCGTCTCCGTGGCAAAGTCCGTCCGTCTCGCCCTCGCCGGTGAGCTGGTCCCGGATGCCGTCAACGTCGCCGGCGGCGTCATCGCCCCCGATGTCCGCCCCGGCATCCCGCTGATCGAAAAGCTCGGCCGGATCTTCACCGCCCTGACCCACGATTCCCTGACCCAGTTCGACGTCGAGGTTGCCGGCGAAATCTCCTCGCTCGACGTCAAGGTCCTGGAACTGGCGGCCCTGAAGGGCATTTTCGCGGACGTCGTGACCGAGCAGGTCTCCTACGTTAACGCCCCGGTCATCGCGGAACAGCGCGGCATCAACGTCCGCCTGATCACCACTCCGGAAACGGAGTCCTACCGCAACGTCCTGACCCTGCGCGGCGCGCTGAGCGACGGCAGCCAGATCTCCGTGGCTGGAACCTTGACCGGACCCAAGCAGATCCAGAAGCTCGTGGGCATCAACGGCTTCGAGGTGGAAATCCCCATCAGCGAGCACGTGGTGGTGGTGGGCTACACCGACCGCCCCGGCGTCATCGGCACCATCGGCCACATCCTGGGCATGAACAACATCAACATCGCCGGCATGCAGGTGGCCCGCCACGACCAGGGCGGCCAGGTCCTTGCGCTGCTCACCGTGGACAGCTCCGTGCCGCAGCAGGTGCTGGACGCCATCAAGGCCGGCATCGGCGCGGACATGGTCCGGGAAGTGGACCTGGAAGACTAAATACCCCGGGAGTGACCGGGAAACGCCGTACCAACGGCCGCCGCCGGGCGTGTCCCGGCGGGGCCACATATGATTGGCCGGTCTGCTTACAATGGCTTGGTCCTGGTTCAGGACCAAGCCGGCAGGCCGGCCATCACCTTTTGCACATCCGTCCGTAGTCGTCCATGTCCGCCGGGGGGCACGGTGTGCGCACGCAATCCAGGTTTCAGGGAGTTCCATGAACGCCGTCCAGAGGTTCATCAGAAGCAAAGTGCTGCTGTTGACCGCTGCCATCTTGATCGCAGCCATGTGCTTGTCGGTCCTCGTCCAAAGCCAGTCCCAGGCCGCACTCAACCGGACCGTGGATGAAAATTCCCGCGGCCTCTACGACGTCCTCGTCCACGCCAAAGCGCCCGCCGGTGCCCTGCTGCAGCCGGAAATCGCCAACGGTACCGGCGGCATCAGCTTCGAACAGCTGGAGTCCATCAAGAAGCTGTCCGGCACGTCCGTGGCCGCACCCATCAGCCTGGTCTCCCGCGTGACCCAGAACCTCGAAGCGCCGCGCCTGGATGCCATGGATTACCTCGGCTACAACGCCGGGCTCGCCGGCACCGCGACGGCGGACCAGGCCGCCGGTGCCACGGCGCCGGACAAGTGGCCCGCCGCGGAGTCCGTCCTGAGTGACGAGACCAAAAAGTACCGGCTCACCGCCAGCGCGGTAAGTTCCGACGGCGTCTCCGAGCAGACCCTTTTCAAGTCCACGGCCGAGGGCACGCTGGGCAAGGCCAAACTCGTCGAGGAAAAGGCCGCCGGCGGCAGCAGCATCCGCATCGCGGCCCCCGAGGGCGAAACCGGCATCAAGTTCCCCGCCCCCGCCGGTGGATCCGAGCACAACCTGTTCAACCTGTCCGTGTCCCTGCCACTGGCGCCCGAAGTCACGGAATCCGTGGTGGCAGTCGACCCCGCGGCCGAGCGCGCCCTGCTGGGCCCGGCCGGGGACTTCCTGGCCCCGCTCGAAAAAGCCCCGCCCGCCGACGCCCGCAACGCCGGAGCCATCGGCCGCTATTTCGAAGGCCTGTTCACCAACGGAATCGGCCTGGACCAGCTGGAAGAAGGCCCCGACTTCCTGGGCGTCAAGCTCAAGTACTGGGCGCCGCTGATGACCCAGTACCAGCAGGCAAAGCGCAACGGCCAGCTCACCGCCGATTCCCAGGCGATCCCGCTGATCGTGCGCTCCGGCACTTCGCTGGACCTTAAGTACAACGTCAAGATCGAAGAGATCGACGACGCCGGCAAGGTGGTCAAGGACGTCGGAACCGTCTCCCGGTCGCTGGACAAGGACTACCTGCCGTTCGTCTCCAAGGACCCGTTCGTCCTGTCCTGGCCGGGCTCCACCGACCACTCGTCCCTGCTGGGCGCCACCGGCAACTTCAATCAGGGCCTCTACACACCAGCCACCTGGAGCACGGACTTTGCCGCCGCGCCGAAGTACACCGACGGCGAAGAGGCCGCCAACGGCGCCGTGGACAAGACCGCCGTCCCCGGCGAATGGGTGACCATCAACCGCCTGCCGGAAAAGAGCGCCAACGGCACGCCAGTGGACCAGACCCAGCGTGAACCGGTGGACGAGCGGTCCTACCGCGAGAACCTGGCAACGGGTGAGAAGACGGCAGCCCCGCTGGCCATGGTCTACGGCACCTTCGACCCCGCCGCCGTGGCCGAGGCCGCCGGCGACGTCAATAAGCTTCCCCTGGGCGGCTACGACCCCACCCCCTTCACCCTGGTCAAGGATGCCGAGGGCAAGGACGTTCCTGCCACGGAGCTTGGGCCCTCGCTGAGCGCCACTGGACTCGCCAGCCAGTCGGCAGGCGCGATCACCGACTACTACGGGCTCGCCGCTGCCCGCGGCTACACGGACAACGCCGACGTGATCGACGCTGTCCGCGTCCGTGCCAAGGCACCGGGGAGCTGGAAGGAAGCTCAGCCGGAGGTGGAGAAGCTCGCCGCCGAAATCCGGGACATGGGCCTGGAAGCCACTATCGTGGCCGGCTCCGCCCGTGAGGACGCCAGCATCTTCGTGCCCGGCTATTCCAAGGACGACGCCGGCAAGGAGTCAGCGCTGGGCACTGTCCAGCAGTCCTGGGTGCGGCAGAACGCGGCCGAAGCCGTGACGGGATCGCTCTCCGGAACCAACGTGACCCTGCTCTTCCTGACCTTGTGCGGCGCGGCCCTGCTGACCGGGGCGTCAACCGTCAGCTATATCCGCAAGCGGCGCAGCGAAGCCGGAACCCTCCGGGCCATGGGCTGGACCCAGCGGCGGATCCGCAGCTGGGTGCTGGAAGAGTTCGGCGTGGGTGCAGTGCTGCTGGCCGTGGCCGGCCTTGTCCTGAGCCTGGCCAGCTGGAGCCTTGCCACTGCGCTGGTGTGCGTTGCCGTCCTGCTGCTGTACATCGGTGCCGCGTTCTTTGCCGCGCAGCAGCTGCGCCACCGCGACGTCATCGACCAGGAGCCGCAGCACGACGAGCGGCTTATTCCGGTGGATTCGCCGCTGACGTTCGCCAACCGCCAACTGGGCACCAACAAGTTCAACACACTGGCCCTGGCCGTGGCCGTCGGTGTTTTCGGTGCTGCCGTAGGCGGCCTGATCGCCCTGCTGATCGACATCCCCCGGGCGGCCGGAGCGAGCGCCCTGAGCGGGTTGGCTGCCGCCAGCGTGGCCCTGCCAAGCATCCTCCTGGCGCTGGCCGGCGTGGTGGTCGGCCTGGTGCTGACCCTGGTGACCGGAAGGTTCGAGCTGAACGCCAAGCGGCAGTACCTGGGCATCCTTGAGGCCATGGGCTGGAACCCGGACATGCTCCGCCAGGTCCGCCTGTTCGAAAACGCGCTGGTGGGAACCGTGGCCCTGCCCCTGGGCGTGCTGGGCGCCCTGGGCATCGGCCTCCTGCTGGCACCCTATGCCGCACTGTGGGCAGGCGTCGCCGGCCTCGTGGCTGTACTTTGCTGGATACCGATTGCAACGAAAGTGGTCCAATGACAAACCCGACCAATGTCCAGCGGAGCCGCAGGAGCGGCTCCGGCGAGGTTCCCCTGCAGACCCGCGCCAACACCATCGTCAAGGCGCCGGACCACGCCACCCCGCTGGAACTGAGCGACATCACCATCCGCTACGGCGGCGGCAAGGGCGGTGCCGAGCCCGTCAGCGTGGTGGAGGGCTTCGACCTGACCCTGCACGCCGGTGAAATGCACTGCGTCGCCGGCCGAAGCGGCTCCGGCAAGACAAGCATTCTGACCGTCGGCGCGGGACTCACGCTGCCGACGTCGGGCCGCGTCTTTTGGGAAGGCGATTCCCTGGAGAGCATGGGCGACGACGAAATCGCCGACCGCCGTCGTGCCCTCATCGGCTACGTCGACCAGGGCGGCGCCCTGATCGACGGCATGAGCGCCCTGGAGAATGTCCTCCTGCCCGCCGTTCCCGACGGTGAAGTGGACCAGCGGCGGGACATGGCCAAGGACCTCCTGGACCTGGTGGGCCTTGGCCGGCGCATGCGCCACCGTCCGGCGCAGCTGTCCGGCGGTGAGCGCCAGCGCGTCGCGATCGCCCGTGCACTGATCCTGGGTACCCGGGTCCTGGTGGTGGACGAACCCACCGCCAGCCTGGACCGCGCCTCCGCCAACCGCATCATCAGCATCCTGAAGGACACCACTAACGACGGCATTGCCGTGCTGGTTGCGTCACACGACCACGAACTGGTCCGGCTCAGCGATACCCTGACTGAACTGATCTAGCCTGTCCCTCCGCACCGAAGGTAACCGTCCGCACGTGACTGCTTCAGAGAAGACGCCGTTCTACATCACCACGGCCATCACCTACCCCAACGGCGTGCCGCACATCGGCCATGCCTACGAGTACATCGCCACCGACGCCATGGCCCGGTTCAAGCGGCTGGACGGCTATGACGTGATGTTCCTGACCGGCACGGACGAGCACGGCATGAAGATCGCCCAGACCGCCGAAAAGGAAGGCATCACGCCCAAGGAACTGGTGGACCGGAACGCCGAGGTGTACAAGGCGGCACACGCCGCCCTCGGCATCACCTACGACCGCTTCATCCGGACCACGGATGCCGACCACTACGCAGCCTCGCAGGCCATCTGGAAAAAGATGGAAGCCAAGGGCGACATCTACCTGTCCAAGTACGAGGGCTGGTACTCGGTGCGGGACGAGGCCTTCTACGGCGAAGATGACACCGTGGTCAAGGACGACGGCGTGCGCTACTCGAAGGAAACGGACACCGAGGTGACCTGGACGGCGGAGGAGAGCTACTTCTTCCGGCTGTCCGCTTACCAGGACAAACTGCTGGCACTTTACGAGTCCCACCCGGAGTTCGGTGCGCCGCAGTACCGGTTCAACGAGGTCATCAGCTTCGTCAGGCGCGGGCTGGAGGACCTGTCGATCAGCCGCACCACCTTCGACTGGGGCGTGCCGGTCCCGGGCAACGACAAGCACGTCATGTACGTCTGGGTGGATGCGCTGACGAACTACCTGACGGGCGTGGGCTACCCCGACGTCGAATCGGAGAAGTTCCGCAAGTTCTGGCCTGCGGACGTCCATATCATCGGCAAGGACATCTCCCGTTTCCACGCCATCTACTGGCCTGCATTCCTGATGAGCGCCGGCCTGGAGCTGCCCAAGCGGGTGATGATCCACGGCTTCCTGCACAACAACGGCGTGAAGATGTCCAAATCGCTGGGCAACGTAGTGGCCCCGGCCGACTTCGTGGCACAGTACGGCCTGGACCAGGTGCGGTTCTTCTTCCTCCGCGAGGTCCCCTTCGGCGCGGACGGAAGCTACAACCACGAAGCCATCGTGGGCAGGATGAACTCGGACCTCGCCAACAACTTCGGCAACCTGGCGCAGCGGTCGCTGTCCATGGTGGCCAAGAACTGCGGCGGCGCCGTTCCCGTGCCTGGGGAGTTCACTGCGGCGGACACCGCCATCCTCGAGCAGGCCGGGGGGCTTCTGGAGACTGCCCGGTCCGCGTTCGAAAAGCAGGAATTCAGCCGGGCCCTGGAAGCCATCTGGGCAGTCCTGGGTGACACCAACGCGTACTTCGCCGACCAGGCGCCGTGGGTCCTGCGGAAGACCGACGTCGAACGCATGAACACCGTGCTCTATGTGACCCTCGAGGTGCTCCGGATCGTGGCCGTCCTGGCCCAGCCGGTGATGCCCGCCGCCACGGGGAAGCTGCTGGAAAGCCTGGGCCAGCCTGACGGCGAAGCCCGGCAGTTCTCCGCCATCGCCACTCCGATCGCCGCCGGGACTGCCCTCCCGGCACCGTCCCCGGTATTTCCGAAATACGAGGAACCTGCCGGGGCCTGACAACTGCCCGGGCCGGCCTGGCCGGCCCGGGGCAGCCCGCCACCAAGCAAGTAACCTACGAAAAATCCAGCCGGACGATCTGTGGGGGACGAACGTGGTGGTCGTTGCTTCGCCCGCATAATGAGACGGCTTGACCACCATATGGATGGCTTGGCTACCCTGAAACTATGAGCGCATCCTCCATTGACCTGGCAGTTATCCCCGGCGACGGCATTGGCCCCGAGGTCATTGCCGAGGCAGTCAAAGTCCTGGAAAAAGCTGTTGCTGTAGAAGGGGTGGAGCTCAAGCAGACGCACTACAAGCTCGGCGCTGAACACTGGCTGGCAACGGGGGAGACCCTCCCGGACGAGGTCCTCGCCGACCTGCGGACCAGGGACGCCATCCTCTTCGGCGCAGTGGGTGCGGCCCCCGGCGATACCCGCATCCCTTCAGGCATCATCGAGCGCGAGATGCTGCTGAAGCTCCGCTTCAGCCTGGACCACTACGTCAACCTGAGGCCGTCGCGGCTGTACGGAACCGTGGGCAGCCCGCTGGCCAACCCGGGCCCCATCGACTTCATTGTTGTCCGTGAAGGAACCGAGGGCCCCTATGTGGGCAACGGCGGCAGCCTCCGGGCCGGCACCCCGCACGAGGTTGCCACCGAAGTGTCCCTGAACACCGCCCACGGCGTGGAGCGCGTGGTGCGGGACGCCTTCCGCCGCGCCAGTACACGGGAGCGCAAGCACGTCACCCTGGTCCACAAGCACAATGTCCTGGTCTACGCAGGCCACCTCTGGAAGCGGACCGTGGAGACAGTCGCGGCGGAGTTCCCGGAGGTCACGCACGACTACCTGCACGTGGATGCAGCCACCATTTTCATGGTCACGGACCCGTCCCGCTTTGACGTGATCGTCACGGACAACCTCTTCGGCGACATCCTGACCGACCTTGCTGCCGCCGTCACCGGGGGCATCGGGCTGGCGGCATCCGGCAACATCAACATGGACCGTACCGCCCCGTCCATGTTCGAACCGGTCCACGGCTCCGCTCCGGACATCGCCGGCCAGGGCAAAGCAGACCCCACCGCCGCCATCCTGTCCGCCGCCCTTCTCCTGGACCACCTCGGCTACACCACGGCGGCCCGCAGGATCGAAGCGGCAGTGGTTGCCGACGTCGAAAAGCGCGACGGCGGCGCCCGCAGCACCAGTGCGATCGGTGACGCGATCGCGGCCGGGCTCTGACCCCGCGCCGAGGCCTCCGGCATCGGGCGTAAGCTTGTCTCGAATCACCAAATGCCGCCCTTCCGTTCAGCGCTGAACCCGGGCGGCCGATCGTGGAGGAACCATGACCCAGACTGCCCACGGCGTCGAATTCAGCCAGCAGCTTTCGGCCAACCCGAAGTCTGCTGAAGAGCGTGCAGCCATCCTGGCGAACCCGGGATTCGGCAACCACTTCACCGACCACACCGCCATCGTTGACTACAGCGTCGATGAGAACGGTAAAGGCGGCTGGCACAACCCCCGGGTGGAGGCCTACGGGCCGATTTCCCTGGACCCGTCCGCCGCCGTGCTGCATTACGGGCAGGAGATTTTCGAGGGGCTCAAGGCCTACCGCCACGCGGACGGCTCAGTGTGGACTTTCCGTCCGGAAGCCAACGCCGCCCGCCTCAACAAGTCGGCCCGGCGGCTGGCACTGCCCGAACTGCCTGCCGAATACTTCCTCGGCGCCATCCGCGAACTGGTGGCCGTGGACAAGGAATGGGTTCCTGACGGCGACGGGGAGTCCCTGTACCTGCGGCCGTTCATGATCGCAACCGAGGCATTCCTTGGCGTCCGGGCCGCGCGCGAAGTCTCCTTCCGCGTCATCGCCTCACCGGCAGGCAACTACTTCGGCGGCGAGCTCAAGCCGGTGTCCATCTGGATTTCCCGGGAGTACGCGCGGGCCGGCCGCGGCGGCACCGGCGCGGCCAAGTGCGGCGGCAACTACGCTGCCTCGCTCATCGCACAGCAGGAAGCCGAAGCCAATGGCTGCAAGCAGGTCCTGTTCCTCGACCAGTTCAATGACAACGCGGTGGAAGAGCTGGGCGGCATGAACGTGTTCTTCGTCATGAAGGACGGCTCGCTGGCCACCCCGGCACTCACCGGCACCATCCTGGAAGGCGTCACCCGGATGTCCGTCATCCAGGTGGCCAAGGACATGGGCCGGGAAGTCGCCGAGCGCAAGATCACCCTGGATGAGTGGCGCGACGGCGTTGCCTCCGGTGACATCACAGAGGTCTTTGCCTGCGGTACTGCCGCGGTCATCACCCCCATCGGAGTCCTCAAGGACGCCACGGAATTCATCGGATCCGAGGACGCCAAGGCGGGGGAGACCACCATGGCCATCCGTGAGCGGCTGCTAGGCATCCAGACCGGGACGTCCCCGGACACCCACGGCTGGCTGACCCGCCTGGCCTGAGCCGGGCCAAGTCCCGCCATTTCAAGGATCCCGAGAACCACGACGGCGCCGTGGGCTTCTGCCCGGCAGGCGCCGTTCGTCGCAGGACCCCTCAGCGGCGGGCGGCTTTCCTGGCAGCGTTCTTCAAGGCCTTGCGGGAGATCTGTCCTTCTCTGTTGCGGCATGGTCGTGGTCAACCCGGACACCCCGCTGTTCTATTCCGGGTGCAAGGCGGCGATGGTCCGGCGGCGATGCAAAGATGGGACGGTGACGTCCGCTTCCCGGCCCATCCTGCAGCGCAGCTCCGCCCTGACCCAATACATCCTGGCCCCCAATCCCGGGCCCATGAGCCTCGAGGGGACCAACTCCTACGTGGTGCGCGCCACCGGCCATTCCCGTGCAGTCGTGGTGGACCCGGGCCCGCTCGACGAGGGCCACCTGCGCGCGCTGGCTGCGGGCCCGGTGGAACTCATCCTCGTTACCCACCGCCATGCGGACCATACGGCAGGATCTGCCCGCCTGCATGACCTGACGGGTGCCCCCATCCGTGCCGCTGATCCGGTGCATTGCCACGGCGGCGGAGAACCCCTGCACGGAGGGGTGATCCACGCTGGCGGGCTGGAGATTCAGGTGCTGCCCACGCCCGGCCATACGTCCGATTCTCTGTGTTTCCATCTTCCGGAGGACGGCCCCCATGGTTCCGTGCTGACCGGCGACACCATCCTGGGCAGGGGTACCACCATGCTGGACTTCCCGGACGGCACGCTGGGGGACTACCTCAGCACTTTGGACAGGCTTGAGGCGTTGGGCCCGGCCACGGTTCTCCCGGCACACGGGCCCATACTGCCTTCCGTGGAGTCGATTGCCCGGGATTACCGCCTGCACCGGCAGGAGCGGCTCGGCCAGATCCGTGCGGCGCTGGAACAACTCGGCCGGGATGCTACGGCAGGAGAAGTGGCTGACGTGGTTTATGCCGACGTCGTCCCCTCCGTCCGGAAGGCTGCCGAAATGTCAGTCGCCGCCCAGTTGCACTACCTGCGCGGTGAAGGAAGCGGCCAGGCCCGAACGGTAGGGTAGGACCCATGCGTATTGCCAGGTTTGTTGTCGATTCTGATCCCCTTTACGGTGTTGTTGAAGGTGAACCGGGCAGTGAGGAAATCACTGTCATCCATGGTGACCCCTTCTTCAACGGTGTTGAGCGCACCTCCGTCCGCCACAAGCTGGAGGACGTCCGGCTGCTGGCCCCAATCATCCCCCGCAGCAAGGTCATCGGCGTGGGGCGCAACTACGTGGAGCACGCGCGCGAACTTGGCAATGAAGTGCCTGCGCAGCCGCTCCTTTTCCTCAAGCCCAACACCGCCGTTGTCGGCCCCAACGATCCCGTCGTGCTGCCGGAATTCTCGGAGGAAGTGTCCTTCGAGGCGGAACTCTGCGTGGTGGTCGGCCGGATCTGCAAGGACGTCCCGGAGGACCGCGTGGACGACGTCATCTTCGGCTACACCTGCGGGAACGACCTCACCGCCCGCGACGTCCAGAAGACCGACCTGCAATGGACCCGGGCCAAGGGTTTTGACACCTCGGCGCCGCTGGGCCCGTGGATCGAGACTGACCTCGACACCGAGGACCTGCAGATCCAGGGGCGGCTGAACGGCGAGGTGCGCCAGGACGGCAGCACCAGCCAGATGATCCGGGGCGTGCGGGAACTGGTCTCCGTGGTCTCACAGGCCTTCACCCTCCTGCCAGGAGACGTCATCATGACCGGAACACCTGCCGGTGTGGGCCTGGTGAATCCTGGCGACCGCTTTGAGGTGGAGATTGAGGGAATCGGACGCCTGTCCAATCCGATCGTCCGCCGCTGACACCAGCGGACAGCCGCCGCCGGCATCTGCCGCCGCCCGCGCCGGGCGGCGGCAGCAGACGGTAAAGTTGGAGCCACTATGACTACTCCTTCTGCGTCCCCTGCTGCCTCCCTGCCATCCGTTTCAGCCGATACACCCGTGCGCGTCCGGTTTTGCCCCTCGCCCACCGGTACCCCCCACGTCGGCCTGATCCGGACTGCGCTCTTCAACTGGGCCCATGCCAAGCACACCAAGGGAACGTTCGTCTTCCGCATCGAGGACACCGATGCCGCACGCGACTCGGAGGAAAGCTACCAGCAACTGCTGGAAGCGCTGAAGTGGCTGGGCATCACCTGGGAAGAAGGGGTGGAAGTCGGCGGCCCGCACGAACCGTACCGGCAGTCGCAGCGCCTTGACCTCTACAAGGACGTCGTAGCCAAGCTGATCGCGGGCGGCTACGCCTACGAGTGCTACTCGTCCCCCGAGGAAGTGGAGGCACGCCACCGCGCCGCGGGACGCGATCCCAAGCTCGGCTACGACAACTTTGACCGCGAGCTCACCGAGGAGCAGGTGGCAGCGTTCAAGGCGGAAGGCCGCCAGCCCGTGCTGCGGGTGCGGATGCCCGACGAGGACGTCACCTTCACCGACCTGGTGCGCGGCGAAATCACGTTCAAAGCCGGCAGCATCCCGGACTACGTCATCGTCCGCGCCGACGGTTCGCCCCTGTACACCCTGGTGAATCCGGTCGACGATGCACTCATGGGCATCACCCACGTGCTGCGCGGGGAGGACCTGCTCTCGTCCACGCCCCGGCAGGTAGTCCTCATCCGGGCCCTGATGGACATCGGCGTGGCCAGCTATATGCCGGAGTTCGGCCACCTGCCATACGTCATGGGTGAAGGCAACAAGAAGCTGTCCAAGCGGGACCCGCAGTCAAACCTTTTCCTCCTGCGCGACCGGGGCTTCATTCCCGAAGGCCTCCTCAACTACCTCTCGCTGCTGGGCTGGAGCCTGTCCGCAGACGAGGACATTTTCACGGTGGACCAGCTCATCGAGCACTTCGACGTGCACGACGTCCTTGCCAACCCGGCACGCTTCGACATCAAGAAGGCCGAAGCCATCAACGGCACCCACATCCGGATGCTGGCCCCTGAAGACTTCCGGGACCGGCTGGTGCCCTACCTGCGGAACGCAGGATACCTGGGGGAGCAGCTCACGGAGCGGCAGGAGGAGATCCTCACCGAAGCGGCGCCCCTGATCCAGGAACGCATTGCCCTGCTGGGCGAGGCGCCGGACATGCTCGGGTTCCTGTTCAAGGATGATGAGGCCATCGACATTGCCGATGACGCCCGCAAGGGACTGCCGCAGAACCTCGGGGAAGTCCTGGACGCAGCCATTGCCGCGCTCGAGCCGGTGGAAGACTGGACGCCGGACAATATCCAGGCCGCGCTCAAGCAGGCGCTCGTGGAGGACCTCGGCATCAAGCCGCGCCTGGCCTTCGGCCCGGTCCGCACGGCCGTGTCCGGCCGCAGGATCTCGCCCCCATTGTTCGAATCCATGGTGATCCTGGGCAAGGAATCATCCCTGCGCCGGCTCCGGAACTTCCGCGGCTGATGACTGCTCCCGGCAAGGCGCGCAGCGGCGTCCTGAAGACACCCTTCGGGGCGGTCCGCGGTGTTCTCTTCGACATCGACGACACCCTGGTGGACCTTGAATACTCGATGACCACTGCCTTGCGGGAGGTCAGCGAACATCTCCTGCCCGGCCTGGACCAGGCCGGGTGGGAGCGGTTCGGGCGCATCTTCACGCACGAGACCACGCACTACTACGACCAGTACCTCGCCGGGGAAGTGACGTTCAACGAACAGCGCCTGCTCCGTGGCCGCGCGGCCCTGGGGCACTTCGGGGTTGAACTGGCTGACGGCGAGGAATCGCACCGGTGGCTCAACGCCTACATGGAGCGCCAGCCTGCCTACGTCAAGCCTTTCCCGGACGTCCTGCCGCTGCTGGATGTCCTGGACGGCGCAGGCATCCCTTACGGCGCCGTCAGCAACAACGTCCACGACTACCAGCGGGCCAAGCTGGACAGCGCGGGACTGGAACGTGTTTCACACCTGGTGGGCACGGACACGCTCGGCGTCGCCAAACCCAATCCGGCGATCTACCTCGAGGGCGTACGGCTGCTGGGCACTGCCGCCTCCGAAACGCTTTACGTGGGTGACAACCGGCTGCTGGATGCGGAAGGCTCGACGGCCGCCGGGCTGCTGGGCGTATGGCTGAACCGGACAGGCGAGCCGGTGACAGGGTTCGACGGCCACATGGTTGCCTCCCTGGACGGACTGGTAAGGCACGTCACACCCGGCCGATTTGTGCGAGCTGAAAGTCTCGGGTAGAGTATTTTCTCGTGCTGAGGCGCACGGAGCGGGGCAAAAGCCCTGAAGACCGGCCCGAAAGTGCCATTGGGATATGGTGTAATTGGCAACACTACGGTTTCTGGTACCGTCATTCTAGGTTCGAGTCCTGGTATCCCAGCTCTGGTTTGAGCGCCGGTTTTACGGCCTCGGGACAGAAGAGTTTCAAACGGTCCGCCGATTTGGAACGCGAGCGAAGTGTGTGAAACAATCACTGAGCTTGACCAGCGGAAACGCTGGCAGGAAGTACACGGCCCCATCGTATAGCGGCCTAGTACGCCGCCCTCTCACGGCGGTAACGCGGGTTCGAATCCCGCTGGGGTCACCATCGAAATGGTCCCGGGCAGAAGCCCGGGACCATTTTTCTTTGTCCGGCTTAATCCCCGCCGGCCGGACAATTCCCCGGGCGATGCCAGGTGGACCTGACCATCCATAGGGGAGTCCCGCCGTCGGGTCGCCGCCTATTGAACCGCGTGAGTGGCATGATGTTGCTGTGACCTCCCGGAACGAGCACGATGATGCAGGCCAGGCGGCGCAGACCGCCGAGGCGGTGGCGCTGCTGGAAAATGTGCGGAGCGCGCTTGCGGAGGTCAGCCTGCCGCTGGCGCTTCCGGGTGCTGATCTGGCCCGGCGCGAGGCGGCCGGTGCCGCCAGCCAGCTGGATGACTACATCCTTCCCCGGTACCGCAGCCTGGATGCTCCGCTGCTGGCCGTCGTCGGCGGCTCCACGGGCGCCGGGAAGTCGACGCTGGTGAATGCGCTCGTGGGCCATCCGGTAACCCGTGCAGGCGCCATCCGGCCCACTACCCGCCAGCCCATCCTGCTGCACAACCCGGCGGAGGCGGACTGGTTCGAAGGTCAGCGTGTCCTTCCTGGCCTCAGCCGGATCCGCGGCGCCCTCGTCGGGCAGGTTCCCGCCGGCCAGGCAACGCAAAGCCCTGGGACCGCGCCGTCGTCGTCGCTCGTCCTGCTGGCGGATCCCGCCGTTCCTGCCGGGATCGCACTGCTGGACGCCCCGGACGTCGATTCCATCGCGGATGAGAACAGGAGGCTGGCAGGGCAGCTGCTGGCGGCGGCAGACCTCTGGATCTTCGTCACCACCGCCAACCGCTACGCCGACGCCGTTCCCTGGAAGCTGCTGCTGGACGCGGCCGCCAGGGACATCATGGTGGCCGTGGTGCTGGACAGGGTTCCGCCAGGGGCGGAGGCTGAAGTCAGCGGGGACCTCCGGTTGCTCCTGGACAGGGAGGGCCTGGGTGGTGCGCAGCTGTTCATCATTCCGGAGACCACACTGGATTCAAGCGGCATGCTGCCGGCAGCAGCTGTCCGTCCGTTAGCCACATGGCTGCAGAACCTCGCAGCGGACGCCGCCGGCCGCTCGGACGTCGCCCGGAGGACCCTCAACGGGGCCGTCCGGGCACTGGCCGGCAAGGTTTCCGCAATTGCCCTGGCGGCGGCAGAGCAGCGGCGCGCAGCCGGCAGCCTGGAGTCGGACGCCGTGTCGGCCTACCGGGACGCAGCGGAGCGAATTATGGACGCCACCCGGGACGGCGCGCTCCTGCGCGGTGAAGTCCTCGCCCGGTGGCAGGACTTCGTTGGTACGGGCGAGTTCTTCCGGGCCCTGGAGCAGAACGTCGGACGCTTCCGGGACCGGCTCGGTGCCTTCTTCCGGGGCGAACCGCCCCCCGCCGTCCGGGTGGAGGCCGCCATCGAGACAGGCCTGCAGGCCGTCATCCTGGACGAGGCAGCCAACGCCGCCGAGGAGACCGACCAGCGCTGGCGGTCCGATCCGGCCGGGCGTCAACTGCTGGGGACGGACGATCTGTCCGGTACTGCTCCGGTCTTCGCCGACCGGGCCGCTGCCGAAATCCGTGCGTGGCAGGAGGCGCTCATGGAGCTCATCCGGACAGAGGGCCAGGGCAAGCGGACCCAGGCCCGCTGGTTGTCCTTCGGCATCAACGGCCTCGGCGCCGCGCTGATGATCGTGGTTTTCTCGATGACCGCTGGACTTACAGGCCTGGAAGTCGGTGTTGCCGGCGGTACTGCCGTGGTGGGCCAGCGGCTGCTGGAAGCGGTGTTCGGCGAGGATGCAGTCCGCCGGATGGCCGAAAAGGCGCGGGAGGACCTCGCCGTCCGGTGCCGGCAGCTGCTCGATGAAGAGCAGCAGAAATTCCTTGACCGGCTGCCGGAAGGCGTTGAAGGCACTGAAGGCGTCCTTGCGGCACAGTCCAATGCCCTGGTCCGGCTGGCAGGCAGCGCGTGAGCCGCCACAGTGCGGCCAGGGAGGCTTCCCGGCTGGACGGCCGGCTCCAGGCGCTCGACGACGCCCGCGGCCTCGGCGAAGGCGTCCTTCCCGATCAGGCGCTGGAGGAAGTCGTGGCTGTCCTGGACAGGGCCAGTTCCCGCCGGTCACTGTCCGCAGACCACACCGTGGTGGGCTTCTTTGGTGCCACGGGCAGCGGCAAATCCTCCTTGTTCAACGCGGTCAGCGGCGCAGAAATTGCGACGGCGGCGGCCCGCCGACCCACGACATCGGAACCTTTGGCCGGGGTCTGGGGAGCGGACGGCAGCGGGCCGCTCCTTGACTGGCTCGAAGTCCGCAACCGGCACCACGCGGCCGCCGTGGACGGCTTCGCGGATGAGGAGACAGGGCTGATCCTTCTGGATCTGCCCGATTTCGACTCCACCCGCGAAGCCAACCGTGAGGTGGTACAGCGGATGGTAGGCCTGGTTGACGTCCTGGTGTGGGTCCTGGACCCGCAAAAGTATGCCGACGCGGCAGTCCATCACGGCTTCCTCGCGCCGCTCGCCTCCCACGGGGCGGTGACCCTCGTGGTGCTTAACCAGGTTGACCGGCTGCCAGTGCCGGACGTGGAACCGGTGCTCCAATCCCTCCGCGCCATCCTGGCGGGCGACGGCCTCGGCCAGGTGAAGGTGCTGTCCACGTCCGCGGTGACGGGTGCCGGCATCGATACCTTGCGGGCGGCCATCCGGTCCGTTGCCGTCCAGCGCAGGGCCCAGTCGCAGCGGTTGGCTGCAGATGTGTCCAAGGCAGGCCGGGAACTGAGGGCAACCTCAGGGGACGGGGAAGCCGCCGGGGTTGCCCCTGGGGCAAAAGCCAGGCTTGCCGATGAACTGGCAATCGCGGCGAATGTGCCTGTTGTAGTAAGCGCCGTTTCCCGGTCCTACCGGCTGGAAGCGGCGCGGCGGACCGGCTGGCCCGTCACCCGGTGGCTTTCCAGGTTCCGTCCGGACCCCCTGCGCCGGCTCAATCTCCGCAGCAGCACGCCGGCCGAGCTGAACCGGACGTCACTGCCGTCCGCCGGTTCCCCGGAGCGTGCCCGGACGGACGCCGCCGTGCGGGCGTTCGCCGACGCCGCCAGTGCCGGCGCGCCCGGACCGTGGCGCGCCGCCATCAGGAGCGCAGCCCGGGAAGGCCGTGAAAGGCTGCCGGATGCCCTGGACCAGGCGATCGCCGGGACTGACATCGGCGCCAACCGCAAAGCATGGTGGTGGGGCCTCTTCAATGTGATGCAGTGGCTGGCGCTTCTGACGGTGCTGGGCGGACTTGGCTGGCTCGGCGTGCTCGCCGGCCTGGGCTACTTCCAGATGCCCGTGCCGGAAGTGCCGCGCGTGGAAGGCTGGCCCATACCCACCCTGATGGCCACGTCCGGCGTGGTGCTGGGGGTCTTCCTTGCCGTCACCGGCCGGATCGTTGCCGCCGGTGCCGCAAGCTCCCGGGCCAAAAGGGCGCGGAAGCGGCTGAACAAAGCCGTAGCAGCCGTGGCCCAAAAGCTGATCGTGGAGCCGGTGGAGGTGGAGGTGACCAGGCTCGCCGCCTTCAACGCCGCCTTGAGGCGTGCCGGGGAAAGCTAGGAACGAGCCCGCGGACCGGCTCCTACCGCTGCCCGCCGGCCCCCTCCAGCGCGGCCGCGGCGTCACGGACCTTGATGAGCGTCCGCAGGTTGCGCGTTGTGGTGGCTGACTTGAACTTTGCCTTTGCCGAGAGCTTGCTGAAGGGGCTGTCCAGCGTTTCGCCGGCCGGTGCCAGCCAGGCCAGGGCTTCCGGGCCGAGCCGCTGTTGATGGTTGCCCTCGAGGGCGGCACCGGCGGCGTCAAGGTCGTCCAGCACCCTGGGGTCCGACGACAGCGTGATGTAGGTATGGGTGGACTTGTCGTCCGCCGGCCAGGGGCAGGCTTCCACCAGCGCAGCCACCCGGGCTGCGTCCAGGACCACCACCCAGGCCTCGTAGCCGAAGGCGGGGCGGAGGCACTCTTCGCATTCGCGCTTGACGGCACCGGCATCACGGCTGCTGGTGAGCACCACGTTTCCGCTGGCCAGCAGGGTCTTTGCGTCGGCAAAGCCGCAGCCGTTCAGGGCCTCGCGCAGATCCGCCATCCTGATGATCCCGCCCACATTGATGCCGCGAAGGAACACCGCATAGCTGCCCATGGGCACAGCCTAGCGCCCGGGGCCTGGCGCCGCGCGGGACCCGTCAGTCGTTGTTCTTGCGCAGGGCCTCGGTGAGGATGCGCCCGGCGTTGCACACCACTTCCGCGTGCAGCCGGCCGGGCTGGCGGGTGAGCCGCTCGATGGGACCGGAGATGGACACGGCGGCGATCACGCGGCCGGACGGGCCGCGTACCGGTGCAGAGACGGAGGCGACCCCCGGCTCACGTTCGCCGAGGCTCTGGCCCCAGCCCCGGCGTCGTACGCCCGCCAGCACGGTGGGCGTGAAACGGGCGGACTGCAGGCCCTCCAGCAGGCGGTCGTGGTCCTCCCACGCAAGAAGCACCTGCGCAGCTGATCCTGCCTTCATGGACAGCTGGGTGCCGACCGGAATGGTGTCGCGCAGGCCGATGGGGCGTTCCGCCGAGGCCACGCATACGCGCCAGTCGCCCTGGCGGCGGAAGATCTGCGCGCTCTCGCCGGTGGCGTCCCGGAGCTGCATCAGGACAGGTCCAGCGGAGGCGATCAGGCGGTCCTCGCCCGCGGCGGACGCCAGCTCAACGAGCCTGCTGCCCAGGACGAAGCGTCCCTGGATGTCCCGGCTGACCAGCCGGTGGTGGACCAGCGCGAGGGCAAGGCGGTGGACAGTGGGCCGCGCCAGGCCCGTGGCAGCCACCAGCTGTGCGAGCGTGGTGGGGCCGGCCTCGAGTGCATCAAGCACCTGGGCAGCTTTATCAATGACACCGACTCCACTAGAATTGTCCATGTAATGATATTGCCGTCTCAATATCTGAGATGCAAATCTTTCGGCTGGCGCACGGTGAAGCCGTCCTGATTCAGTTGGAACAATCAATCACAACAGCAGTGAAGGGAGCTGGCCATGGCAAAGACATTGGCCGAGAAAGTCTGGGACGCGCACGTGGTGCGCAAAGGTGACGGCGACGGAGCCAACGCCCAGCCCGACCTTCTCTTCATCGACCTTCACCTGGTCCACGAGGTCACGTCGCCGCAGGCCTTCGAAGGCCTGCGCCTGGCCGGACGCAAGCTGCGACGTCCGGACCTGACCATTGCCACGGAGGACCACAACACTCCGACGCTGGACATCGACAAGCCTATCGCCGACCTCACCAGCCGCACCCAGATCCAGACCCTGCGTAACAACTGTGCCGAGTTCGGCGTCCGGCTGCACAGCCTGGGCGACGCCGAACAGGGCATCGTGCATGTGGTGGGCCCGCAGCTGGGGCTGACCCAGCCCGGCATGACCGTGGTTTGCGGCGACTCCCACACCTCCACCCATGGTGCCTTCGGTGCGCTGGCGATGGGCATCGGGACGTCCGAGGTGGAGCATGTGATGGCCACCCAGACGCTCTCCCTGAAGCCGTTCAAGACCATGGCCATCAACGTTGAGGGCACCCTCCGTCCCGGGGTTACCGCCAAGGACATCATCCTCGCCGTTATCGCCAAGATCGGCACCGGCGGTGGCCAGGGCTACGTTCTGGAATACCGCGGATCAGCCATCCGCGCCCTGTCCATGGAAGCCCGGATGACCATCTGCAACATGTCCATCGAGGCGGGCGCCCGCGCCGGCATGGTGGCGCCGGATGAAACCACCTACGAATACATGAAGGGCCGCCCGCACGCGCCGGAGGGCGCCGACTGGGACGCCGCCGTCGAATACTGGAACACGCTGAAGACCGACGACGACGCCGTTTTCGACGCGCAGGTGGACCTGGACGCCAACGCCCTGGAGCCCTTCGTTACCTGGGGCACCAACCCGGGCCAGGGCGTATCGCTGTCCGAATCCGTGCCGTCGCCGGAGGACTTCGGCGACGAGAACGCCAAGGCGGCAGCGGAGCGCGCCCTGCAGTACATGGGGCTTGAGGCCGGCACGCGCATGAAGGACATCCGCGTCGACACCGTCTTCCTGGGTTCCTGCACCAACTCCCGGATCGAGGACCTCCGTGCAGCGGCTGACATCATCCGGGGCCGGGAAAAGGACCCGCAGGTCCGCATGCTGGTGGTTCCCGGGTCCGCGCGGGTCCGCCTGGAGGCCGAGGCCGAGGGCCTGGACCGCGTGTTCAAGGACTTCGGTGCCGAATGGCGCTTCGCCGGCTGTTCCATGTGCCTGGGCATGAACCCGGACCAGCTGGAGCCGGGGGAGCGCTGTGCCTCCACCTCCAACCGCAACTTCGAAGGACGCCAGGGCAAGGGCGGCCGCACCCACCTGGTGTCCCCGGTGGTTGCCGCGGCAACAGCCATCCGCGGCACGCTCAGCTCGCCGTCGGACCTCGGCCCGGCCCCTGAACCGGCGGCGAAGCCTGCCGGAACCGCCATCCGCACCGACGCAGCCTAGGGGCCAGCCATGGAAAAGTTCACCAAGCACACCGGCGTCGGCGTCCCGCTGCGCCAGAGCAACGTCGACACCGACCAGATCATCCCCGCGGTCTACCTCAAGAGGATCACCCGCACCGGCTTCGAGGACGCCCTGTTCTCCGCCTGGCGCAAGGATCCTTCGTTCATCCTGAACCAGGAGCCGTTCAAGGCCGGTTCTGTCCTGGTGGCCGGCCCGGACTTCGGCACCGGGTCCTCGCGTGAGCATGCGGTGTGGGCCCTGAAGGACTACGGCTTCAAAGCGGTCCTTTCATCCCGGTTCGCGGACATCTTCCGCGGCAATTCGGGCAAGCAGGGACTGCTCGCCGCGCAGGTGGCCCAGGATGATATCGAGCTGATCTGGAAAGAGCTGGAGAATGCTCCGGGCACCGAAGTTACAGTGGACCTGGAATCCAAGACAGTGGTGTGCGGCAACATCGTGGCGCCGTTCGAGATCGACGACTACACCCGCTGGCGCCTGCTGGAAGGCCTGGACGATATTGGGCTGACCCTGCAGCACGAGGCGGACATCACTGCGTACGAGGCCACCCGCCCCGCCTTCAAGCCGAAAACCCTGCCGGCCAGGCTTTCCTGACCGCTCCAGAGCTTCCGTCCGCAGTACCCGGGCCCCGCCACACCACGTCGGCGGGGCCCGCGTATTTCGGTTCGGTAACACGACCTCCTATGCTTGGTTGGAGCCTTTGCAAGGATTTGGGGGCGAGTAATCGTGAGGAAACCGGTATATGAGTAGTGTTCTGACAATCCGCGGCGGAGTCCCGCTTACAGGCCGCGTCAGCGTCCGGGGGGCAAAGAATCTGGTTCCCAAAGCCATGGTGGCCGCGCTGCTGGGCAATGAACCGTCGGTGTTGCGGAACGTCCCGGAAATCAAGGACGTGGAGGTCGTCACCTCCCTGCTGCAACTGCACGGCGTCACGGTGGTCAAAGACCCTGTCAACGGAGATCTCACCCTTGATCCCAAGGACGCGAAGACGGCGCCGAGCACTGCGATCGACGCGCACGCCGGCGATTCCAGGATTCCCATCCTGCTCTGCGGACCCTTGATCCATGCGATCGGCGAAGCTTTCATCCCGGACCTGGGTGGCTGCAAAATCGGCGACCGCCCCATCGACTACCACCTGGATGTCCTCCGCCAGTTCGGAGCCGTGGTGGAGAAGCGTCCCGGCGGTATCCACATCTCCGCCCCCAAGGGACTTCACGGCGCCAAGATTTCCCTGCCGTACCCGTCGGTGGGCGCCACGGAGCAGGTGCTCTTGAGCGCCACCCGCGCCGAAGGCATCACGGAGTTGTCCGGTGCAGCAACCGAGCCCGAGATCATTGACCTCATCGCCGTGCTGCAAAAGATGGGCGCCATCATCAGCGTCCAGACCGACCGGACCATCCGCATCGAGGGTGTCCGCGACCTGGGCGGCTACAACCACCGTGCCCTGTCCGACCGCAACGAGTCCGCATCCTGGGCCTCCGCCGCCCTGGTCACCCGCGGCGACATCTTCGTTGAGGGTGCATCGCAGCGCGACATGATGACTTTCCTGAACACCTACCGCAAGGTGGGCGGCGGAATGGACATCGGCGAGGACGGGATCCGTTTCTACCACCCGGGTGGAAAGCTGAACCCGCTGGTCCTGGAAACCGACGTCCACCCCGGCTTCATGACCGACTGGCAGCAGCCGCTGGTGGTGGCCCTCACGCAGGCTGAGGGCGTGTCCATCGTCCACGAGACGGTCTACGAGAACCGGTTCGGCTTTACAGACGCCCTCATCAGGATGGGAGCCAGCATCCAAGTCCACCGCGAATGCCTGGGGAGCGTCCCCTGCCGGTTCGGGCAGCGGAACTTCCTGCACTCGGCAGTGATTTCCGGCCCCACCCAGCTCAAGGGAACAGACATTGACGTGCCGGACCTCCGCGGCGGCTTCAGCCACCTGATCGCCGCGCTGGCAGCTACCGGAACCTCACGGGTCACCGGCATCGACATCATCAACCGTGGCTACGAGCGCTTCACCGAAAAGCTCGCCGGACTCGGTGCCGATTTCGACATCACCACCAAGAAGTAGCGGGGGACGGTGAAGGAATCGGCCAAGAGCCGCGCGACCTTCGTGGCGGTCGCGGCGATAGTACGTCCCCTGTTCAACCTCATGATGGACAAGAAGTGGGAGGGCACCGAAAAGCTGCCCGCGGGAGGCTTCATTGCCGCGCCAAACCACTGCACCGAGATCGACCCCCTGATCATCGGCCACCTCCTCTACAACCACAAGCGCGCGCCGCACTTCCTTGCGAAGTCCGCACTCTTCAAGGTTCCGGTCCTGGGCTGGGTACTGCGGGCCACCAAGCAGATCCCGGTGGAACGTTCGACGGCGGGGGCGAACCGATCCCTGCAGGTCGCCCAGGAAGTGGTCGCCGAGGGCGGGGCCATCATCATCTACCCCGAGGGAACCCTCACCCGCGATCCCGACCTGTGGCCGATGAAGGGCCACACCGGCGCGGCACGTCTGGCCCTTGAGGGCGGCATCCCCGTGGTGCCGATTGCCCACTGGGGCGCGCACGAGGTCTTTCCGCGCTATGGCAAACGGTTCCATCTCTTCCCGCGGAAAAAGTCGCGGGTTGTTGTTGGCGAGCCGGTGGACCTCAGCGCGTTCTCCGGAAAGCCCCTGGACAAAGCCACCCTCACGGCGGCCACCGACGTCATCATGGACGCCATCACCGGCCTCCTGGCTGACCTGCGGGGTGAGCAGCCGCCGGCCGAGCGCTGGGATCCGGCGCGGAAGCAGCAGGCAAAGCACGGGAGGTTCGTTGAACGCGGACAGCAGCAGTCCGCCAACGGGACGGATGCCCAGTGACGCTTAACGCGGACCTGACCGGTTCTGCGCAGTCCGTGGCCGTGCTCGGCGCCGGATCATGGGGGACCACATTTGCGAAGATCCTGGCCGATGCCGCCATTGCCGCGGACTCGCCGCGGGCCATCAGGGTCTGGGGCCGGCGCGCCGAAGTGGTTGAACAGATCAACGGCAGCCATCGCAATGAGCAGTACTTGAAGGACATCGCCCTTCCCGCCAGCATCACAGCCTCCACCGACGTCCGTAAGGTGCTCCACGGGGCCGACCTCGTGGTCCTGGCGGTCCCGGCCCAGTCACTGCGGCCGCAACTGCGCGAATGGAAGGCCCTGATCTCGCCGGGGGCCATCGTTGTTTCCCTCATGAAAGGCCTTGAGCTCGGCACCGACGCACGCATGAGCCAGGTCATCCAGGAGGAGCTGGACCTGCCCAACGACCGGATCGCCGTCGTCTCCGGCCCCAACCTGGCCATGGAGATTGCCCGCGAGGAACCCACCGCCTCCGTGGTGGCCTGCGCGGAACCGGCAGTCGCCGGCTGGCTGGCAAGAAGCTGCACCGCGCCGTACTTCCGGCCCTACACCACCTCGGACGTGGTGGGTGTCGAGATCGGCGGCATCGTCAAGAACGTCATCGCTCTGGCCGTGGGCATCTGCGAGGGCAAGCAGATGGGGGACAACACCAAGGCTTCGGTCATCACCCGCGGACTTGCGGAAACCTCACGGCTGGCCCTGGCTTTGGGCGGTGATGCGAAAACCATGGCCGGGCTCGCCGGCCTGGGCGACCTGGTGGCCACCTGTTCGTCGCCGCTGTCCCGGAACCATACCGCCGGGCGGCTTCTCGGCCAGGGCCTCACCCTCGAGGAAGTGGGCCAGAAGATGACCCAAACAGCCGAGGGCATAAAGTCGGGCCAGGCCGTGCACGAACTGGCGGGCAAGCTTGGCGTGGACATGCCCATCACGGCCGCCGTCGTGGCAGTGCTTGCCGGCAAGCTGTCCGTTAACCAACTGGGGACTGTCCTGCTGTCCCGGGAACTGAAACCTGAAGGCGATTACTGACCATGTCCCATGACAACCTGACCGCAGGCAAACCGGCCAAACCCCGGGTCGCGGTACTTTTCGGCGGCCGCTCCAGCGAGCATGCCGTCAGCTGCGTCACCGCTGCCGGAGTTCTCGGCGCCATTAACAAGGACAAGTACGAGGTGATTCCGATCGGAATCGCCAAGTCCGGGCAGTGGGTGCTGGCCTCCGCCGACACCGCCCAATGGTCCCTTTCCTCATCGGCGCTGCCGGAGGTTGCGCCGTCGGCGGAAACTGTCACGCTCGCCGAGATCGGCGGCGAGCACCAGCTGATCGTGGCGGCACCCAACGAAGTCCCGAAGGAGCTGGGGACCGTTGACGTGGTCTTCCCGTTGCTGCACGGCCCGTTCGGCGAGGACGGCACCATCCAGGGACTGCTGGAGCTTTCAGACACCCGCTACGTCGGCGCCGGGGTCCTGGCCTCCGCGGTGGGCATGGACAAGCACTTCATGAAGGTGGTCTTCGAGGCTGCCGGGCTGCAGGTGGGCCCATACATTGCTGTCACGGACCGGCAGTGGCGCAAGGATCCGGAAGCCGTCCGCAAGCAGGTGGATCGGCTCGGTTTCCCCGTTTTCGTCAAGCCGGCCCGCGCCGGTTCGTCCATGGGGATCTCCAAGGTGGACTCCCTGGAGCACCTGGACGCCGCCATCGAGGCGGCACGCCGGCATGATCTCAAGCTTGTCATTGAGGCAGGAATTACGGGCCGCGAGATTGAGTGCGCCGTGCTGGAAGGCAGGGGCACCGACGCCCCGCGGACCTCGATGCCCGGCGAGATTTCCGTGGCCGGCGGCGGCCACCAGTTCTATGACTTCGAGGCAAAGTATGTGGAGGACAATGCAGCGGCACTGAGCTGTCCCGCCGACATCCCCGAGGAAGCCATCGCCCGGGTCCGTGAACTTGCCGCGGCAGCGTTCGACGCCGTCGGCGCCGAGGGGCTGAGCCGGGTGGATTTCTTCTACACGCCCGAAGGCGAACTGGTGATCAACGAGATCAACACTATGCCGGGCTTCACGCCCAAGAGCATGTACCCGCAGATGTGGGCCGCGTCGGGGCTGAGCTATCCCGACCTGATCGACGAGCTCATCCACCTGGCGCTGAACCGGAAGACGGGCCTGCGCTGACGTGCCCCCGGAGGGCCCTTCCGGAGTATTCCGGAGGGGCCTTCCTATTGGCTCTGCGGCAGGTCCTGCAGCTCTTCCTGGCCAACGCAGTTCCGGGTGGCAGGGATTTTTCCGGCCGATGTGGCAAGGTCAGCGAGGACCGTGGCCGAACTGATCTTGTCAGGATCCATGAGGATCTCGGTGGCCGGTTCACGGCCATAGGTTGTCAGTGTCCACACCGGGTCGCCCTCCTTGATGACCCAGTCAATGCCGTTCACGGTCACGCACCGGTCTGTCGTCGGCCCTGGCACATTGACACCGCAGCGCAGGATGACCAGGGACGGGTCGCCCCATGCCGCGGTTCCCTGGCTGTTGGTCTTCCGCAACTGCGCTTCTCCAATCGCATCCGGCAGTGACACCATCATGGGGGCGCAGGCCGGATTGGCAGCATCCTTGGCGGCTGTGACGTCCACGGCAGGGGAACACCCGGCCAGGGAGAAAGCGGCAAGTGCTCCAACCAGTGCAATCCTGGCGGCACGGACGGGCAGGGAAGGCGTGGGGCGGTGCATTTTTCCATCATCCCGGCTTGCGCGTGGCAAGACCAATCGCCCGGCTGTTCCCTCTTGACAGCGCCCGGCTGCCGAAGTGCCCTGTTGCTTACGCGCCCTTATAAGCTGGCTTCATCATGAAAAATACCGCTGTTGCTGTGCCATCCCACAGGCTGGATCCAGAAGCAAAGACATCCCGGCCCATCCGCGCACGCAGCATCAGGGCAGCGGGTGTGCTTGCCGCCGTCGCGGGCCTGGGCTTCCTCGCATGGTTCCGGCTTCCGGAAGTGACCCGTGGCACGCTCTGGGCCGAGGACGCGGCAGTCTTCCTGGCCGACACGATGTCCATCGGTGCCTGGCAAAGCATCACCGACCCCTACGCGGGCTACCTGCACACCATCCCGCGGATTGTTTCCGGCATTGCCTATACGGCCGCTCCAATCGACGCCTATGCCACCCTTGTCTCCTTCCTGAGCTGCGTGGTGGTGGCCGCAGTTTCCGTGGCCACCTACTTCTTGTCCGCGCAGATTTTCCCCCACCGGAGCTACCGCCTGATGCTGGCCCTGATCCCGGTCCTGGTCCCCCTGGGCCCCCTTGAAGTCCTGGGGAACGTTGCCAACCTGCACTGGTACCTGCTCTGGCTCTGCCCATGGCTGCTGGTTTACGAGCCGCGTGGATGGGTGGGGCGTGCCGGGCTTTTTGTTGCCACCCTGGCCGCCGCCACCACCGAGATCATCGTGGGTATCTTCCTGCCCCTGGCCCTGTGGTCACTGGTGAAAAGGCGGAACTATGCGGCCCCGCTGGCCTTGGTTGCCGGCATCGGGCTCCAGTTGCTGGCGACGGTCGCGGATCCCCGCTACGCGGAAACGCCCCGCCTGGACTCCATGCAGCCATTGTCCGTCATCTACGGATTTATCCTGCAGGCGGTCGGCTCGATCTGGGAACAGGACGCCGGCAGGATGGCGCTGAACGTCGTGACTTTCGGTGGCTTTGCCGTCGTTGTCCCCTCCATCATCATTCTCGGGCTGCTCACCTACATCGCCGTCTACGGGCGCGCCCGCTGGAAAGTTGCAGCCCTGTATGCGGCGGGCGCTGCCGCGGCCTGCTGGGCGGCCGCCACGGTGCTCAATCCCTCACCGGAATTCGATTTCGCGAACTTCTCGAAGGACGACTGGCTGTCCGGCTTCACGTTCTTCCGCTATGCGGTTACGCCTTCCATGTTCCTGCTTGCCCTGGTGCCCATGGCCTGCGCCGTGGCTGAGGACAGGGGGGTCATCGGGCGCAACCGGGCCAGGTACCTGGCTCCTGTCCTGATGGCGGTTTTCCTGTCCACCAGCTATTTCGAGGCAACGCCTGCCAGGCAGACCGGGCCCGAGTGGACAACCGGGGTCCAGGCTGCCGCCGCACAGTGTACGGCTGACCCCTCGCTGGCCGAGGCTGTCATCGCGGTGACGCCCGCCACCTGGCAGGTGGCCGTTCCGTGCCGGGTGCTGTCCGGCCGGTAGGTGGGCGGCCCGAAGGCACCCATTGTCAGGGCCGCGCTGTAGCGTAGTGCCGTGCCTGAAAAGCCCCTGAGCAACAGTGAATCCATTCCCGCCGGCGGGAGCAGCGCCGGTCCTGTACCTCCGGACTCCTTTATCCTGGAGCCCGGCAGCCCGGAACGGCAGCCGGTCGTGGCCGGACTGTCCGAGGCCGAACTGCTGGCCAGGATCTTTCCCAGGCTTGCCATGGACAACCGGCACACCGAGGCCACACTCCTTGGCCCGGGGGATGACGCGGCGGTGCTTGCCGTACCCGACGGACGAACCGTCATCAGCATCGATACCCAGGTCGAGGACCAGGATTTCCGCCTTGCCTGGGCCAACGGCTACCGCACCACCGGCTACGACGTGGGGTGGAAGGCAGCAGCGCAGAACCTCAGCGACATCAACGCCATGGGGGCAACCGCAACATCCATGGTGGTAAGCCTTACGCTGCCGCCGGACACCCCGGTCAGCTGGGTTGAGGACCTGGCGGACGGGCTCACCGCGGGGATCCGGGAACTCGGTGCAGGCCGCTGCTCGGTTGCCGGAGGCGACCTGGGCCGGGGGCGGGAAATCTCCGTTACGGTGGCCGTCCTGGGAACGCTCGACGGCGGCGCCGCGGTCCTGCGTTCCGGTGCGCGGCCCGGCGATGTCCTGGCGCTGGCAGGCACGGCAGGCCACGCTGCTGCGGGCCTCGCGCTGCTCGAATCGGAGGTACCCGTGGACCGTATCAGCCCGGAACAGCGGGTGTTCCTCGATTTGCAATGCCGGCCGCGGCCTCCACTGTCGGCCGGTCCTGCTGCCAGGACTGCCGGGGCCAGCGCCATGCTGGACGTTTCGGACGGACTGGTCCGCGATGGCAGCCGGCTGGCGGTTGCCAGCCAGGTGGCTGTTGACCTCGACCCAAAGCAACTGGTGCGGCTGGCATCCGTCCTGCAGCCGGCCGCAGAGCTGCTCGGAGTCGATGCCAAGGAATGGATCCTCAGCGGCGGGGAGGACCACGGGCTGCTTGCCACATTCCCGTCCGGCATTCAGCTGCCTCCCGGATTCACTGCGATAGGCTCGGTACAAGCACTGGGAATCAACGAGGTTCCGGGCGTCAGGATTGCGGGCCGGTCCGCGGACACCGGGGGATGGGATCACTTTGCACACTAAGGTTGCCGCCAACGCGCAAGCGATGAAGAGGTGGCTGGGTAAGGCTGAAACTGCCCTGGGCAACCACAGCGACCGCCTGAACGCCATCAATATTTTCCCCGTGGCAGACGGGGACACCGGCACCAACCTGTACCTGACCGTCCGGGCAGCAGCGCACTCCCTCGCCGCCGGCGCGGACCAGCCGGCGCAGATGGACGTTGGTGCCGTCCTGTCCACCGCAGGGCAGGCTGCCCTTGAAGAGGCAAGGGGCAATTCCGGGACGCTGTTCTCCGTATTCCTTTGCGCCGCGGCAGAGCCGCTGGAGGGCCACACCCGGCTGACCTCCACCCTTCTGGCTGCGGCCCTGAACCGGGCCCAGATCCGCGCCTGGTCCGCCTTGAGCGACCCCGTGCCGGGCACCATGCTCTCCGTCATGGAAGCCGCGGCGCGCGCAGCGGCTGCAGTCGACGCCGGGCAGAACGGAGATGACAGCAACCATGCCCTGGGCCTGGCCCTGGATGCCGCCGTTGAGGGGGCGCTCGCAGCGGTTATCCAGACGGAGGACCAGCTCGATGCCCTGACCACCGCGCACGTTGTGGATGCCGGCGGCGTCGGCATGCTCCTGATCCTTGACTGCCTCCGCTCCGCGGTCATGGGAGTGGAGCTGCAGAGCGAACTTCTGGACGGCCTTCACGGCTACGACGTCGCGGACCCCCACATCCATGCCGACATGCCGGACGACGACGGCGTGGAGGTCATGTGCACCATCAGCCTGTCCCCGCTGAACGCCGCCACCCTCCGGCAGCGACTGGACGAAATCGGGGAATCCGTCATCATGAGCCAGGTGGGCAGCGGCGCCGACGCGGGCGGGAACTACCGCTGGCGGGTCCACGTCCACGTGCCGAATCCGGATCCTGCCGTCGCCATCATCCGGTCCCTCGGCGAACCCTCGCAGATCAGCATCAGTGAACTCGCGCTGCCGAGGGACCCCGACGCCGACGCAGTCAACACCGCCGGGCATGAACGCTGAGCTGGACCTGGCCCTGGAACGGCGCATCGGCAAACGTTCCGCCGCCGTCATCGAAAAGCACCTGGGCATCACCACGGTCGAGGAGCTGCTGAACTACTTTCCACGCCGCTACCTGACCCGCGGCGAACTGACGCCCATCAGCGACATTCCGCTCGATGAGGACGTCACCCTGATCGCACGGGTGCTCTCCAGCAGTACCCGGACCATGCGCGCCCGGAAGGGAACCATCACCGACGTCGTCATTTCCGACGACGACGGCCAGTCCGGGCTGCGCGTTGTGGGCGGCACCGACTACCGGGGGAAAGTCCCGGGTACGCTCAAGATCAGCTTTTTCAACGGTTACCGGGCCAAGGCTGAACTGCTGCCGGGCAGGAGGGCCCTGTTCTCGGGCAAGGTCACCAGCTTCAAGGGATCCCTGGGCCTGACTAACCCCGACTACCACGTCCTGGACGAGGAGCCGTTTTCCACCGGCGGGCAGGACGCCGGCAAGCTGGCCGCCATGCCCATCCCCGTCTATCCCGCAACGGCAAAGCTTCCGAGCTGGAAGATCCAGAAGGTGGTCGCCGCCTTGCTGGAGACAGCGGACCTCGCCTCACTGCCGGACCCCGTTCCACCGGCCGTGGCTGAAAGGGAGGGCTTCCTGCCCCTCCACCAGGCGTACCGGCTGATCCATGCACCCGAATCGGCCGCGGACTGGAAGCAGGCGCGGGAGCGGCTCCGGTACCAGGAAGCGCTGGTCCTGCAGGCGGCGCTGGCCCGGCGCAGGGCCCAGCTGGCGTCGGAGGAGGCCACCGCGCGGCGGCCCCGTCCTGACGGGGTACGCGCAGCGTTCGACCGCAGCCTCCCCTTCACCCTGACCGACGGCCAGGCCGCTGTGGGCAAGACGCTGGCTGGCGAGCTGGCCAGCGATGTCCCCATGAACCGGTTGCTTCAGGGTGAGGTGGGATCCGGCAAGACGGTGGTGGCGCTGCGTGCCATGCTGCAGGTGGTCGACGCCGGGGGACAGGCGGCCCTCCTGGCCCCCACCGAAGTGCTTGCCGCGCAGCATTATGATTCCATCCGCCGCACCCTTGGCCCGCTGTCCAGGGATGGCCTGCTGGGCGGCCTGGGCGGCGGGGACGACGCATCCGTACAGGTCACCCTGCTCACGGGGTCCATGCCGACGGCCGCCCGCAGGCAGGCAATGCTGGACGCCGCGTCCGGAACGGCCGGGATCGTCATCGGCACCCACGCCCTGCTCAGCGATAATGTGTCCTTCTACGACCTCGGCCTGATCGTGGTGGACGAGCAGCACCGGTTCGGCGTCGAGCAGCGCGACGCACTCCGCGCCAAAGCCCGGAAACCGCCGCACCTGCTGGTCATGACTGCCACTCCGATTCCCCGAACGGTGGCCATGACCGTCTTCGGGGACCTGGAAACGTCCACCCTTGACGAACTGCCCAAGGGCCGGGCGCCCATCACCACGCACCTGGTGGGCCTCGCGGAAAACCCTGCGTGGGCCGGCCGGATCTGGGCCCGCGCGCGCGAGGAGGTCGACGCCGGCCACCAGGTCTACGTCGTCTGTCCCAAGATCGGCACCGACGACGACGGCGACTTCAGCCCCGGAGAGGCGGAACCACCTGGCCTCGACACGGAGGAAAGCCAGCGGGAACTCGCCTCGGTGACAGGCGTCGTCGAACACCTGCAGGGTGAACCCTCCCTGTCAGGGGTGCCGTTGGCTCCGCTGCACGGCCGCCAGGACCCCGAGCTGAAATCGGCAACGATGGCCGGGTTCGTGGACAACACCGTCAAACTGCTGGTCTCAACCACCGTGATCGAGGTGGGCGTGGACGTCCACAATGCAACGCTGATGGTCATCCTCGATGCCGACCGGTTCGGCATCTCCCAGCTGCACCAGCTCCGCGGCCGGGTGGGCCGCGGAGGCCTGCCCGGCACCTGCCTGCTGGTCACGGCACTCGAGCCCGGCCATCCCAGCCGGCGGAGGCTGGAAGCGGTGGCCGCGACAACCGACGGCTTCGTCCTGTCACAGGAGGACCTGAAGCTCCGCCGTGAAGGTGACATCCTGGGAGCTTCCCAGTCCGGCGGGCGTTCCACCCTGAAGCTGCTGCGTGTCCTGGAGCACGAGGACGTCATCGCACGCGCCCGGGAGGACGCGCAGGACATTGTGGCCGCGGACCCCTTCCTGTCCCGCCACCCTGAACTGGCGGATGCCATCGAGAAGTACCTCAACCCGGAGAAGGAGGCGTTCCTTGAACGCGGATAACAGGGGAGCCGGATACGCCGGTGGAGCAAGGAGGCCAGAATGAGCCGGATCATAGCCGGTGCCGCCGGCGGCACCCCGCTGTCAGCGGTTCCCGGCTCCTTGACCCGCCCCACCACGGACCGCGTCAAGGAAGCACTGTTTTCCCGCCTTGACGCTTTCGACGTCATATCCGGCTCCCGGGTGCTGGACCTTTACGCAGGCTCCGGTTCGCTGGGAATCGAAAGCGGCAGCCGGGGCGCCCAGGCCGTGGACCTGGTGGAATCCGAGGCCAAGGCAAGCGCCGTCTGCCAGCGGAACGCGGACCTCCTCAACGGGGTCCTGGGGCGCAAAGCGGTAACGGTGCACCGGTCCAAGGTTGAGCCGTTCCTGGACCGTGCCGCGCCGTCCGCAAGCTGGGACCTGGTTTTCCTGGACCCGCCGTATCCCCTTGAGGAGGTGGCGTTGTCCGCTGTGCTGGAGAAACTGGCCCCGCATCTCGCGCCGGCGGCGGTGGTGGTGGTGGAACGCTCATCCCGTTCCCCGGAGCCTGGATGGCCCGGCAGTTTGGCGCGGTTCGCGGAAAAGAAATACGGCGAAACCAGGCTGTGGTTTGCCGAGCCGTATGTGCCGGACGCGATTGCCGGCGAGGACATTCCCGAGGCGGCAGAGTCGGAGGGGCAAACCCAATAGGCGTTAGCCCGCCAGGGGGTCGAGGTCCACTCCGGCCAACACCCTGGCGGGGTGGGGGCCACGGGCCACAAGTTCCAAGGACCATTCCCTTGGCCATGGCATCTGCGTGCCTGCCAGGATGATGTTGCCCGGGTACCGGCCCTCGAACATGCCCGCTTCGGCGACGGCAGCGACGTCGGCCATCGCCTGCCGCATTGCGGTTACCTGGCTGCGCACCAGCGTCAGTCCCGGCTCGTCACCGACGTTGACCACCAGCACACCCTCCGGGCCCAGCTTCTCCCGCGCTTCACGGTAAAAGCCCGCGCAGGCAAGATGGGTGGGGGCTTCGGGCCCGGAAAAAATGTCGAGGATGATGACGTCGAAGGTAAGCCCAGGGTCCAGTTCCCCCAGGGCGTCCCTGGCATCCCCGGTGATGGTGTGAAGGTCCGTTCCGTCCGGAAGCGGAAGCTGACGCAGGACAAAATCGAGCAGTTCCCGCTCCAGTTCCACCGCATATTGCACTGACCCGGGCCGGGTGGCCTGGATGTAGCGGGCCAGCGTCAGCGCTCCGGCGCCCAGGTGCAACGCCCGGATCGGCTCTCCCGGAGGGGCTGAAAGGTCCACCAGGTGCCCGATCCTGCGGAGGTACTCGTAGAAAATCTCTTCCGGGTGGCCAAGGTTGACGTGGGACTGCTCGGCGCCGCCAATGCTCAACACATAGCTGCCCGTTGTGAAACTGTCCGGATGAATGGCGGCGTGCTGGCCCGTGCTGCGCAGGAACCTGGTGGCATGGCCGGTGTTCTCGGCGGACATCAGAGCTTTTCGCCCAGGGTGGCCAGCCTTCCGGCTGCTTCCTCAAGCACGGCGGTCTTCTTGCAGAAGGCAAACCGGAGCAGGCCGCGCGTCCGTTCCGCTCCTTCCGGGTGGCAGAACACCGGGACCGGTATGGCCGCCACGCCCACCAGGGCAGGCAGCCGCCTGGCAAGGTCCACCGAGTCCGTGATGCCCAGGGGGGCTGTGTCCACGTTGACGAAGTAGGTGCCCTGCGGGGAGAAGACCTCAAAGCCGGCGGCGCGCAGCCCGGCACTAAGAATGTCCCGCTTGTGCTCCAGCTCAGCGGCGATGCCCGTGTAAAAGGCATCCGGCAGGGCCAGGCCGGCGGCAATGGCCGCCTGGAAGGGCGTCCCGGAACTGTACGTAAGGAATTGCTTCACGGTCCGCGCTGCCGCCACCAGGTCTGCCGGCCCGGAAAGCCAGCCCACTTTCCAGCCGGTGAGCGAAAAGGTCTTTCCGGCCGAGGAGATGGTGATGGTCCGCTCTGCTGCCCCCGGAAGGCCGGCGACCGGGATGTGGCTGACGCCGAACGTCAGGTGCTCATAAACCTCGTCCGTGATGATGATGCTGTCGTACTTCCGGGCCAGCTCCACAATCCGCTGCAGGACGCTCCGTGGGAAGACGGCCCCGGTGGGATTGTGGGGATTGTTGAGCAGCACAACCCGGGTCCGTTCACTGAACGCTGCTTCGAGGGCGGCCATGTCCGGGAGGAAGTCCGGCGCCACGAGCGGTGCGGTCACATGGGTGGCACCCGCGAGGCCAATCACCGCACCGTAAGAATCGTAAAAGGGTTCGAGGGTGAGCACTTCGTCACCGGGGCCGGCAAAGGCCAGGAGGGACGCCGCGATGCCTTCGGTGGCTCCGGTGGTGACAAGCACCTCTGTTTCGGGGTCCGGCGCCAGGCCGTAGAAGCGCTCCTGGTGGGCTGCCACAGCTTCCCGCAACAGCGGGATTCCCTTGCCCGGGGCGTACTGGTTTGCTCCTGAACTGATGGCAGCGCGTGCCGCCTCGCGGATTTCCAGCGGCCCGTCCTCGTCCGGAAAGCCCTGGCCCAGGTTGATTGCGCCCGTCCGGACCGCCAAGCCGGTCATTTCCTCGAAGATCGTTACGCCCAGGCCGCCGTCGGGCGCCAGGAGATTGGCGCCGAGGGCCGTGCGCTGCCATGGGGCAGGAGCTGGGGAATGTTCCCGTCGAGGATGCATCCAGTCATGTTATCCCGGGCTTTTAATGGGGTAGGTTCGGAGCATGAGACGAGCTGTCTGCCCAGGATCCTTCGACCCCATCCACAACGGCCATCTTGAGGTTATTGCGCGGGCGGCCGGGCTCTTTGACGAAGTCATCGTGGCCATCTCCACGAATTACGCCAAGAAGTACAGGTTCACCCTGGACGAGAGGCTGGAGATGGCCCGGGAAACCCTGGCCTCGCTCAAAGGGATCGTTGTTGAGCCGGTGGGGGAGGGTTTGCTGGCCGAGTACTGCCGCCAGCGTGGTGTTTCCGCGATCGTGAAGGGGCTAAGGTCGTCCTCCGATTTCGACTATGAGCTGCCCATGGCCACCATGAACCGCCAGCTCAGCGGTGTGGAGACCGTGTTCCTGCCCGCCGAGGCCCACTATGTCCACCTGTCATCCACCCTTATCAAGGAAGTGGCCGGCCTGGGCGGCAACGTGTCCGACTATGTGCCCAGATCGGTGCAGCGGCGGATGCTTGCTGGCGAGCCTGCGCAGGATCAACAGCCCAGGCGGTAGGCTAGTCCGGTACTTCCAGCCCGCCGGCACCCCGGTTTGAGTCCCCGGGATTCTTCAGGCTAAAATAGTACGTCGGTCATATGTTCAACAGGAGTTCTCATTAAAAGAGATGCTGGTTCGCCCTTGGTGTTCGATGTCAAGGATCTCGGTCGCAGCCCGGGAAGCATGCGGACGCTGAAGGAACATGTACCCGCACCAAGTGATCTTGGTGTGCCGCTCATTGGTGTTCAGGAAGGCTCGGATGTCGAGCTGGATCTGAGGCTTGAGGCCGTACACGAAGGAATTCTGGTATCAGGAACCGCCCTCACCGAAGTATCTGGTGAATGCGGCCGATGCCTGGATCCCCTTGCGTATGACCTGGAGGTCAATGTGCAAGAACTTTTCTTCTACGAAGGCGCTCAGCTTTCGGACGAAGAAGATGATGAAGAGCAACGTCGAGTCGAGCACGATCTAATCGATCTTGAACCGGTGTTGCGGGACGCGGTTGTTACCATGCTGCCGTTCCAGCCGGTGTGCCGGGAAGACTGCCAGGGCCTTTGCTCCGAATGCGGAGTTCGCCTGGAAGACGAGCCGGGGCACCACCACGAGGTCATTGATCCTCGCTGGGCTGCCCTAGCTGATATGGCTAAGCCTGACCGGCAAAATTGATTTGTACGTGTTTGTCTAGAGAGAAATGAGTTAGCCGTGGCTGTTCCCAAGCGGAAAATGTCTCGCTCGAATACCCGCGCCCGCCGCTCGCAGTGGAAGGCGACCGCCCCCCACCTGGTGAAGACCGTTGAGAACGGCCAGGTTACTTACAGCCTGCCGCACCAGGCGAAGGTCGTTACCGACTCTGCTGGCACTGCGCTGTTCCTTGAGTACAAGGGCCGCAAGGTCGCTGACGTCTAATCGGCCACTCAGGCTGACCAGATGTCTTCAATTGAAGAGCTTCTGAAGCGTCTCGGTGTCACTATTGACGCCGGGACGCTTCGTCTTGCGCTGACACACCGTTCCTACGCCTACGAGAACGGCGGCATTCCCACAAATGAACGGCTCGAATTCCTGGGTGACTCCATCCTGGGATTCTCCGTGACGGATGCCCTCTACCGGGACAACCCGGACCTTCCTGAAGGGGACCTGGCAAAGCGGCGGTCCGCAGTGGTGAGTACCCGCGCCCTGGCAAATATCGGGCGCAGCCTCGGCATCGGCGACTACATCTACCTTGGACAGGGCGAAAAGCTCACCGAAGGCAAAAACAAGGCGTCAATCCTGGCCGACACCATGGAAGCGCTGATCGGTGCCACGTACGTGTCCAATGACATCGAGACCGCCCGCCAGCTGGTCATGCGGCTGATCGGTCCGCTGCTGAAGGACGCTGCCGTACTGGGCGCCGGTACCGACTGGAAGACCAGCATCCAGGAGCTTGCGGCAAGCCGGCAGCTGGGAACCATCCACTACGCTGTGGACGGTGCCGGCCCGGACCATGCCCGCACCTTCACGGCTGTCCTGAACATTGGCGGGACGGCCTATGGCAAGGGCGCCGGCCACTCGAAGAAGGAAGCGGAGCAGGAAGCCGCCGCCGATGCCTGGCGTCTCCTCTCCGGAGCCAAATCCACCGACGCGTCCGGCACGTCAGCTGGTTCCGTAGCAGCGAAGTAGCGCATGCCCGAACTGCCCGAGGTGGAAGTGGTGCGCCGCGGCCTGGTGAGCTGGGTCCGCGGCCGTACCATCGAAGCCGTCGACGTCCTGGACCCGCGTTCCATCCGCCGCCATGCCCTGGGAACCGAAGATTTCATCGGCAATCTTGAGGGTGCCCTGGTGGCGGACGTCGTGCGCCGGGGCAAGTTCCTGTGGATGCCGCTGCTGGACAGCTCGCGTCTCAAAGGCGGGCAAACGCCTGGAAGCGGTGACATCCCGGCGGTGGCGCTGATGGCGCATCTTGGCATGAGCGGCCAGCTCCTGATGCAGGACCGGGACGTGCCGGACGAAAAGCACCTCAAGGTCCGCTTCCGGCTCAGCAGCTGTGACGGCATGCCGTCACAGCTGCGTTTCGTAGACCAGCGGATTTTCGGCGGACTGTTCGTCACGGCGATGGTCCCCACGGACGACGGCGGTCCAGGCGGTCTTGCCGAGTCCCCCCTTGCACTGATTGCGGAAGAGGCAGCGCACATTGCCAGGGATCCGCTGGACCCGGCCTTCTCCTTCGATCTTTTCTACCGCCGCCTGCGCAAGCGTAGAACCGGGCTCAAGCGGGCGCTGCTGGACCAGGGCTTGGTCTCCGGTATCGGCAATATCTACGCTGACGAAGCCCTGTGGGCTGCGCGGCTGCACTATGCCCGGCCCACGGACACCCTGCGGAGGGCCGAGGCCGAAAGAGTCGTGGAAAGTGCCCGCACGGTCATGCTCGAAGCCCTTGCTGCCGGCGGAACCAGCTTCGACTCCCTCTACGTCAACGTCAACGGTGCGTCCGGCTACTTCGACCGGTCATTGAACGCCTACGGCCGCGAAGGGGAGCCGTGCAAGCGGTGCGCCGCGGCAGGAATCCATGCCACCATCCGCCGGGAGCAGTTCATGAACCGCTCATCCCACACCTGCCCGGTCTGCCAGCCCCGCCCGCGCAACGGACGCTGGTAACTGACTGCACCCGGGACTGACTGCGGTATCCACAAGACAACCGCGGGAATCCGGGACTTTGGCCCCGAACCCAGTAAATTTGGGTGTGCCAAGCAGCAGCTGCAGCCACCGAGGAGATCCGAAACGCCTTGCACCTCAAAAGCCTCACCGTCCGGGGGTTCAAGTCCTTTGCGTCCGCAACCACCTTCGACTTTGAGCCGGGGGTCACTGCGGTAGTCGGCCCCAACGGTTCCGGCAAGTCCAACGTGGTGGACGCCCTGGCCTGGGTCATGGGGGAGCAGGGCGCCAAGACCCTTCGCGGCGGCAAGATGGAGGACGTCATCTTTGCCGGCACGGCGGGCCGGCCTCCCCTGGGCCGGGCACACGTGTCCCTCACTATCGACAATTCCGACGGCGCCCTGCCCATCGAATACAGCGAAGTCACCATTTCCCGCACGCTCTTTAGGACCGGCGGGTCTGAGTACGCCATCAACGGGGCATCGTGCCGCCTGCTGGATATCCAGGAGTTGCTCTCCGATTCTGGGCTCGGCCGGGAAATGCATGTGATTGTGGGCCAGGGGCAGCTGGACCGGGTCCTGCACGCCACACCGGAGGACCGGCGTGGTTTCATCGAGGAGGCCGCCGGCATCCTCAAGCACCGGCGCCGCAAGGAGCGGACCGTCCGCAAGCTGGAAGCGATGCAGGCGAACCTCCAGCGCCTCACGGACCTGACCGCCGAACTCCGGCGCCAGCTCACACCGCTCGGCAAGCAGGCCGAGGTGGCCCGGCGCGCCCAGCGCGTCCAGTTCGACGTCCGCGACGCACGGGCCCGCCTTCTGGCCGACGACCTGGTCCAGCTGCAGCTCGCCCTGGAACAGGACGTCGCGGACGAAGCCGCCCTCAAGGCACGGCGGGGCGTCGTTGAACAGGAGCTGGAGGCCGGCCGGCGACAGCAGGCAGCACTGGAGCAGCTGGCAGCAGAAGCCACGCCGAGGCTCAACGCAGCCAGGGACACCTGGTACCAGTTGTCCGCGGCCCGGGAGCGGCTCCGCTCGCTCGGGTCACTGGCCCGCGAACGCAGCCGCCTGCTCGGCTCAGCTGATGCCGCGCCCGCCTCCGGCCGGGACCCGGAACAGCTGGAACGGCAGGCTGCCCGGGTGCGGGAGGAACTGGCCGAACTCGAGCGGACGATTGTGGACCGGCGGAGTGCGCTGGAAGCGGCCACGTCGGCAAAAGCCGGGGCCGAGCAGGCCGCCGCCGCGGAAGACCAGCGGCTCACGGCCCAGCTGCGTGCCGCAGCTGACCGGCGGGAGGGCCTGGCCCGGCTGGCCGGGCAGGTGGCGGCAGCCAGGTCGCGGGTGGAATCCGCACAGGCCGAACTCGGCAGGTTGCGGGAATCGCTCGCGGCCGGGGTGGAACGCCGTGCCCGCGCCCAGGAAGAGTTCACCGCGCTGGAAAACCAGGTGGCGGGAGTTGAAGAGGGCGAGGAATCGCTCGACGCCGACTATGAGGACGCCAGTGCCGCGCTGGAGGCTGTCCTTGAAAACATTGCCCGCCTCAAGTCCGAGGTCAATGAGGGCATCCGCAAGCGTGATGCCCTTACGGCGCGCAGGGATGCGCTCAAGCTGGGCCTGGACCGCAAGGATGGTGCACGGCACATCCTGCAGTCCGGCGTCGCCGGCGTCGAAGGCAGTGTCGCCGGGGAACTGGCGGTGGAGCCGGGATACGAGACCGCCATCGCGGCGGCTCTCGGGGAGGCCTCCGATGCTGTGCTGGTGCGGGACGCCGAAACCGCGGCCACCGTCCTGCAGCTGCTCAAGGACGACGACGCCGGCCGCGCCTCCCTGCTGCTCCAGTCCGCTGCCGAAGCCGGGGAGGGCAGGAGCGCGGACAGCCTGCCTGCCGGAGCCCAGTGGGCCGGCGACTTGATTGACGGCAGTGGCCCCAGCCTAAGCGTGGCCAGGCATATGCTGTCCGCGACTGCGATTGTCGAAGATGTCTCAGCGGCAATTGCACTGGCATCCCGCTGGCCGCAGATCACTGCCGTGACCCGGGCCGGTGACATCCTCACCTCCGTCTCTGCCACGGGAGGCTCAGCCAAGGCGCCGTCGCTGCTGGAGGTCCAGGCCGCCGTCGACGACGCCGCAAGGCAGCTTTCGGCCGTGACGGCGGCCATCGAGCAGAACAGGTTCGCCCTGGCCCGCGCCGAAGCGCGGCGCGCCGAAGCACAGGAACGGGCCGACGCCGCCCTCGACCGGCTGCACGAGTCGGATGCCCGGCTTGCCGCCGTCGCGGAACGGCTGGGCCACCTAAACTCCGTCCTCCGCAGCGCCGCCGGCGAAAGCGACCGGCTTGCCGCGTCGCTCGCCAGGGCCGAGGCCAACGTTGCGGCGGAACAGGAAGCACTCACGGCCGTCGCCGCCCGCCTTGCCGCGGCCCAGGAGGCACCGGTGGAGCAGGAACCGTCCACCGAACACCGTGACGTCCTCGCCCGGGAGGCATCCGCCGCCCGGGCCGCCGAGGTGGAGGCGAGGCTGGCGCTGCGCAGCGCCGAAGAGCAGCTGTCCGCCACCCGGAACCGCGTCGCATCGCTGGAACGCGCGGCTGCCACCGAGCGCCGAGCCCGGGAGGAGGCAGCCGAACGCGCCAGGCGCAGGCGCGTCCAGGCCCGGCGGGCAGCGGCAGTCGTGGCCGCAGTCGAGGCCGCGCTCCGCCACGTGGATGTTTCCGTCGCAATTGCCGCAACTGAACGGGACCGCGCCGAAGAGAACCGTGAGCTGCGCGAGCAGGGCCTGAAGGACGTCAGGAGTACCAATGATGCGCTGGCCCGGGAACTCGCCGAGCTTACTGACAACGTGCACCGCGACGAGCTGGCCCGCGCCCGGCAGCGTGCACAGATCGAGGCGCTGGAAACCCGCTCGGTGGATGAACTCGGCATCACTCCGGACGCCCTGGTCAGCGACTACGGACCGCACGTGCCTGTGCCGGTTCCTGCAGAGGAGAGCGGGGACAAATGGGCTGCCCTGCGCGCCCCGGTGGACGCCGCCGGGGAAGAGATCCGGGAAGGAAAACCTTTCGACCGGTTAGAGCAGGAAAAGCGGCTCAGGAAAGCCGAACGCGACCTCGCCAGCCTGGGCAAGGTAAACCCGCTGGCACTCGAGGAATTCGCTGCCCTGGAGGAACGCCACCAGTTCCTCAGCACCCAGCTTGAGGACCTGAAGGCAAGCCGCAAGGACCTGCTGGACATCATCAAGGAAGTGGACCTTCGCGTCCAGCGCGTCTTCACCGAGGCGTTCGAGGACACCTCGGCGCAGTTCGTCAGGGTCTTCGAACGGCTCTTTCCCGGCGGCGAGGGACGGCTGGTCCTCACCGACCCTTCGGACATGCTCACCACCGGCATCGACGTCGAGGCGCGACCGGCAGGCAAGAAGATCAAGCGGCTGTCACTGCTCTCCGGCGGAGAACGGTCCCTCACCGCCGTTGCCCTGCTGGTGGCGATCTTCAAGGCCCGCCCCTCACCCTTCTACGTGATGGACGAAGTGGAGGCCGCCCTTGACGACACCAACCTGGGCAGGCTCATCACCATCTTCGAGGAACTCCGGGAGTCCAGCCAGCTCATTGTCATCACCCACCAGAAGCGCACCATGGAGGTCGCTGATGCCCTGTACGGCGTCACCATGCGGGGCGACGGCGTCTCCACCGTCATCAGCCAGCGGCTGGGGGCCGACGCGTAGCGCGGTCCGGGCCTCGTCGCGGCAGGCCAGTCGCCGCGGAGCCGCCAAGGGCGCCCGCTTCCTTGTGAGAAGCTAGGGGAGTGAATGACATCCTTCCCATTATTCTGTCCATTGTTGCTGCCCTGGCGGTTATCGGCGGGCTGATTCCTGTCCTGCTGAAGACTCGGAAGAACATCACCCAGTACCCGGGCACCCGTGATGCAAACGACCCCGAAGTGCAGTCCGGCGGCAGCACCCTCGTCGATGAACGCCCGGCGCCGGCGGTGGACCGGAAGGCGCCGGCCGGGGTCGACGTCGAGGACCTGGACACCACCACGGTTCCCGATGATGCGGCCGGGCTGGAAGTCATCCCGGTGGAAACCCCGCTGCCCGTCGCCGGCCGCCTGGTCCGCCTGCGGGAGCGGCTTGTCCGCTCCAACAACATCATGGGCAAAGGCCTGCTGGCCCTGCTTTCCAGCGACAAGATCGACGAGAACGTCTGGGACGAGGTCGAGGAAACGCTGCTGCTGGCAGACCTTGGCACCGAACCCACCATGCAGCTCGTGGACGCCCTGCGCGAGCGGGTCAAGGTGCTGGGCACCCGGACACCTGAGCAGGTCAAGGCGCTGCTGCGGGAAGAACTCATCAAACTCGTGGACCCCACGATGGACCGGAGCCTCAACGTCCAGCGGCACGCCGACAAGCCAGCCGTCATGATGGTGGTGGGCGTCAACGGCGTGGGCAAGACCACCACGGTAGGCAAGCTCGCCCGCGTGCTGGTCGCCGAAGACAAGGATGTCCTGCTGGGAGCCGCGGACACCTTCCGCGCCGCTGCCGCCGAGCAGCTGGCAACCTGGGGCCAGCGGGTGGGGGTTCCCACGGTGAAGTCGGACATCGACGGCGCCGACCCGGCCTCCGTTGCCTATGAGGCTGTCAAGGCCGGCATCGACCAGGAAGTCGACGTGGTCATGATCGATACCGCGGGGCGGCTCCAGAACAAGGTGGGCCTCATGGACGAGCTCGGCAAGGTCAAGCGCGTGGTGGAAAAGCTTGCCGAGGTGGACGAGGTCCTGCTGGTCCTGGATGCAACCACCGGCCAGAACGGCCTGAACCAGGCGCGGGTCTTCTCGGAGGTGGTCAACATCACCGGCATCGTCCTGACCAAGCTGGACGGAACGGCCAAGGGCGGGATCGTCGTCGCCATCCAGAAGAGCCTTGGCGTTCCCGTGAAGCTGATCGGCCTGGGTGAAGGGGCGGACGACCTCGCCCCGTTTGAAGCCGAGAGCTTCGTTGACGCGCTTCTGAACTAGGGCGTCCGGAGCCGGAACCCGGTCCTTTACCAGGCCGGGTGCCGGCTCCCGGCTTTTAACGCTTCGCCTGCCGCAGCGTTTCGCGGGTTGCCAGCCAAGTGCAGGCCGCCACCAGCATGATGCCGCCGGTGGCGCCGAAGGCCCAGCCGAAGCCCAGCCGGTCAGCCAGCACTCCGGCCAGGACCGGGCCCGCGATCGCACCGACGTCGGATGCCATCTGGTAGACCGCCAGCACCTTGCCGCCGGAGCGCCCGTTGCCGATCACGTCCGCAACGGCAGCCTGCTGTGCGGGGCCGAACAGACCCGACCCGATCCCGGCCAGCGCCGAGGCGGCCAGGAACCACCACAGGTCCTGGGTGAAGCCGATGCCCGCGGTGGCCAGGCCCGCCACGAGCAGGCCCCAGATCATCATCGGCTTGCGCCCCAGTGTGTCGGCCAGGCGCCCCGAGAAGGTCAGGGCCAGCGCATTTCCACCGGCGAAGACAGCCAGGGCCAGGCCCGCAGCTTCCGGTCCGGAACCAAAGGCAGCAGCCGCAAACAGCGGAACCGTGGCCATCCGCACCCCAAACGTCGCCCACCCGTTGGCAAAGCTGGAAAACAGCGCCGACCGGTAGGCCCCAGTAGCCAGGGCTTCGCCGAACTGCATGTCCGGGGCCTTCGTCCGCCCATCCGTTGATCCGCGGCGCTGGTGGCTCAGCTGGGTTTGGACCACGACGGCGGCCACCACCAGGGCGGCGGCATAGGCCAGGAACGGGATGCGGAGGCCGAACCCGGCCAGCAGGCCGCCCACGATGGGCCCGCAGACGTTGCCGACCAGGAACGCGGATGCGTAAGCCCCTGATACCCGGCCGCGGCTCTCCGGCGGGGCCAGGCGCACCACCAGCGCCATGGAGGCGACGGTGAACATGACCGATCCGGCACCGCCCAGGCCGCGGAAGAGCAGCAACTGCCAATAGTTCCCGGCGAAGGCGCATGCTGCCGTGGAGGCCGCCACGATCAGCAGCCCCGCCACGTAGACCGGCCGTTCACCCAGCCGGCCGATCAGCGTGCCCCCCGCCGGCGCAAAGACCAGCCGCATGAAGGCGAAGATGGCCACGATCACCGCAGCCTCGGTGTTTCCCACCCCGAAGGTTGTGGCGAACTGCGGCAATACGGGCGCAACAAGCCCGAATCCAAGCGCGATCAGGAACGCCGCAACCAGCATCACCTTGATATCGCGCGGGAGCTTGTCCCTTCCTGGCCGAAGCCGGGCCAGGATCCGTGATGTGGCACCGCTGACGCGGGGTGCTGCAGTCATGAAGCGAAGTTCCTTGCACAGTGGGTGGCCGGGATGCGGCTGGGGTGGTGAAACACAACCGTAACAACCCGGATATGCACCATTTACTTCCTAGAGGTTCTTGTAACAGACCGGCAATCTAAATCCTCTCGGGGCGAAACACGCCGCCGACACACTTTTTACAGGACGCAAACGGCGTTGGCAGGCGGAGAACTCCGCAACATTCGGATGAGAGAGGACGTGCACCATGGAACTTACCGCAGGTCACGTATGGCTCATGGTGGCGGCAGCGCTCGTGCTGCTCATGACACCGGGTCTGGCATTTTTCTACGGCGGCATGACCCGCGCCAAGGCAGCACTGAACATGATGATGATGAGCTTCATCTCCATCGGCATCGTGAGCGTTGTGTGGGTCCTGTGGGGCTACTCCATGACGGGCGGTGACGGTTTCCTCCAGATCGTCGGGAACCCGTTCGCGAACTTCGGCCTCGAGGGAGTCAACACGGCGGATTCGCCCGACGGCCTCATCCTTGTCGGCTACGGGGCAACCTTCGCCATCATCACCGTGGCCCTGATCAGCGGCGCGATCGCCGACCGCGCTAAGTTCGGCGCCTGGAGCGTCTTCGTGCCGGTCTGGGTCACGCTGGTGTACTGCCCCCTTGCCTACATGGTGTGGGGTGGCGGCCTCTTCGGTGAGGAAGGCGCCATCGGCCAGGCGCTCGGCCCGGCCATCGACTTCGCAGGCGGAACCGTGGTCCACATCAACGCCGGCGTGGCGGCCCTGATCCTGGTCCTCATCATCGGCAACCGCAAGGGCTTCGGCAAGGACCCCAACCACCGCCCGCACAACATCCCGTTCGTCATGCTCGGCGCTGCGATCCTGTGGTTCGGCTGGTTCGGGTTCAACGGCGGCCTCGCCTCTTCCGCAGAACAGGGCGGCCTGATCTGGGTCAACACTCTCGCCGCTCCCGCCGCCGCAATGCTGGGCTGGCTCGTCACCGAGCGCATCCGTGACGGACACCCCACTTCACTCGGTGCCGCCTCCGGCGTGGTTGCCGGCCTGGTTGCCATTACCCCGGCCTGCGCCAACGTCAGCCCCGTGGGTGCCCTCGGCCTCGGCGTCGTGGCCGGTGTGGCGTCAGCCCTCGCGGTCGGCCTGAAGTTCCGCTGGGGCTTCGATGACTCGCTCGATGTCGTCGGCGTGCACCTCGTGTCCGGCATCATCGGCACTGTGGCCCTGGGCTTCATCGCACTTCCCACCGACGGTGTGGGCGGCGGCCTCTTCTACGGCGGCGGCATGACCCAGATGTGGGCCCAGCTCGCAGCCGCCGGCATCGCCATCGCCTACTCGGCAATCCTGACGCTCATCATCGCCCTTGCCATCCACAAGACCATGGGCTTCCGGGTCTCGCAGGAACAGGAAACCGTGGGCGTGGACCTCAGCCTGCACGCCGAAACGGCGTACGAGTTCGGTGTGGGCGGCCACGGCGGATCCTTCCAGCCGCTGCATGACATGATCACGGGCAAGGGCCAGCAGGATTCCGCGGCCCAGCCGGCAAAGGCTGCACAGCAGAACGAATCAGCAACAGGTAAGGAAAGCGTGGGGGCATGAAACTGATCACTGCAATCGTCAGGCCGGAAAAGCTCGAAGCAATCCGGGAAGGACTGGAAGCCTACGGCGTACAGGGCCTGACGGTCAGCGCGGCCAGCGGTTACGGCCGGCAGCGCGGCTACACGGAGGTCTACCGCGGAGCGGAGTACAACGTGGACCTCCTGCCCAAGATCCGGGTGGAGGTGCTGGCCACGGACGAGCAGGCGGACGACATCCTGGACGTGATCATCGCCAGCTCCAACACCGGCCGCGCCGGGGACGGCAAGGTCTGGACAGTGGACGTCTTCGAAGCAGTCCGGGTCCGGACGGGCGAACGCGGAGTAGCCGCAATCTAGGGCAGGGCGGTCAGTAAGCAGCAGGCGGGCGGCATACCGGAAGGTATCCCGCCCGCCTTTGCTGTGCCGGGAAGCTGCTGTGCCGGGAAGCTGCTGTGCCGGGAGGCACGCAGGGGCAGGTCCCGGACGGCCTGCGGCCTACCCGCGGCGTCCGGTGGTGGGCCAGGCGGTTGGGCCGGCCGAACCGGCGTCGTACTCCTCCAGCAGCAACGCGTCCTGCTGCCACGCCGTGAGCACCGGTTCAACAATCCGCCAGCATTCCTCTGCCGTGTCGCCCCGGACCGAGAGCAGCGGATCACCGGCCAGGACCCCTTCGAGGACTTCCCCGTAGGGGAGCAGGTCCGAGGCGCTGAGTTCGGTTTCGAGGGTCGCCCGGCTGAGGCTGAAAATATCGCCCGGGCCGTTCACGTCCACGTCGAACTGCAGGGTGTCGGGGCCGAACCCAATCCGCAGCTGGTTGGGGGAGTCGACACCCGTGAAGCCCGCGGGAAGGTGCGGTACCGGCCGGAACGTGACAATTGCCTCCTTCCGTTTGGCACCCAGGGCCTTGCCCGAACGGAGGATGAAGGGAACATCCTTCCACCGCCAGTTGTCGATCCCGACCTCGATCTCGGCGAGCGTTTCGGTCCCGCGCTTCGGGTCCACGCCCTCTTCCCTGGCATAGTCGGGGACGTTCTTCCCCGCCACAGTTCCGGCCGTGTAGCGTGCCCGCCGGGTGCAGGCGGCCAAAGGGGTGTTGACGCTGCTGGCACGCAGGACCGCGGAGATGGCGTCCCGCAGGTCGCGCTCGCGGATGGTGGCGGGAGGTTCGATGGCCATCAGTGCCATGATCTGCAGGAGGTGGCTCTGGATCATGTCCCGGAGGGCGCCGGCGCCGTCGTAGTAGCGGGCGCGCCCCTCCAGGGCGAGGTCCTCATCGAAGATGATTTCCACCTTTTCGACGTGGTGCCGGTTCCAGACCGGCTCCAGGAAGTTGTTCGCGAAGCGCAGCCCCAGGATGTTCAGCACGGTGGCCTTGCCGAGGAAATGGTCCACGCGGTGGATATGGTCCTCGGGGACGAGCCGCACCAGGGTTTGGTTGAGGGAGCGTGCGGACTCCTCGCTTGAACCGAACGGCTTCTCCATCACCAGCCGGGTCCCGGTCGGAACGTCCTCCGGCCGCAGGGATTCGCAGGCAAGCTGGCTGATCTTCGGAGGGAGTGCGAAGTACACTGCCACCGGTCCCTCGAGGCTGTTCAGTAACGCCGCAAGGGCACCACCGGCGGTGACATCCAGCTGGTGGTAGACGGTCTCCTTTTCCAGCGACTTCAGAGCATCCCGGCCGTCGGCCCCGGCAGCCTCGGCCGCCGCAGTGGAGGATGACTGCACGCGTTCCCGCCACTGCTCCGGCGTCCAGGGGTCCGACCCTGCCCCGACAAGCCGGAGCCCGGCCCCGCGTCCCCTTGCCACCAGGCGCGCCAGGCCGGGAAGGAGCAGCCGGCCGGTCAGATCCCCCGAGGCGCCGAGGATGAGCAGGGTTTTTACAGTTGTTTGGCTCGTCATTTTGCCAGCATGCCATCTGCCGGGCCCGACTTGGTACCCTAGATAGTCGAGTCCCGATCATCTCCTGAAAGAAGTACGCGGCGCGTGTTCAATTCTCTGTCTGACCGGTTGACAGCAACCTTCAAGAATCTCCGCGGCAAGGGCCGCCTCACTGAGGCGGACGTCGATGCCACAGTCCGTGAGATCCGCCGTGCCCTCCTGGACGCGGACGTTGCCGTTCCCGTGGTGCGTGAATTCACCGGCCGGGTCCGCGAACGCGCCCTCGGCGCCGAGGTGTCGGCAGCGCTGAACCCGAGCCAGCAGATCGTCAAGATCGTCAACGAGGAACTGCAGGAGATCCTGGGCGGCGAGACCCGGCGCATCCGCCTCGCCAAGAGCGGCCCCACCATCATCATGCTGGCCGGCCTCCAGGGCGCCGGTAAGACCACCCTCGCCGGCAAGCTCTCCAAGTGGCTCAAGGCCCAGGGCCACAGCCCCATCCTGGTGGCCTGCGACCTCCAGCGCCCCAACGCCGTCACCCAGTTGCAGGTGGTGGGCGAGCGGGCCAAGGTACCCGTCTTCGCTCCGCACCCGGGTGCCACCTCCACCGAACTCGACCGGCCCGCGGGCGATCCCGTGGAAGTGGCCCGCGCCGGCGTCGAGGAAGCCCGCCAGAAGCTGCACGACGTCGTCATCGTCGACACCGCCGGTCGGCTCGGCGTCGACGCCGACATGATGGAGCAGGCGCGCCAGATCCGCCGCGCCATCGTGCCGAACGAAGTGCTGTTCGTCATCGACTCCATGATCGGCCAGGACGCGGTGAACACGGCGCTCGCCTTCGACGAGGGCGTGAACTTCACCGGCATCGTCCTGTCCAAGCTCGACGGCGACGCCCGCGGCGGTGCCGCGCTTTCCGTCGCGTCGGTCACCGGCAAGCCGGTCATGTTCGCCTCCACGGGTGAAGGACTGGACGACTTCGAGCTGTTCCATCCGGACCGGATGGCCTCGCGCATCCTGGACATGGGCGATGTCCTCACGCTCATCGAGCAGGCCGAGAAGTCCTGGGACAAGGAAGAAGCTGCCCGGATGGCGAAGAAATTCGCCGACCAGGAAGACTTCACCCTGGAGGACTTCCTCGCCCAGATGCAGCAGATCCGCAACATGGGATCGATGAAGAAAATGCTCATGATGATGCCGGGTGCCCAGAACATCCGCCAGCAGCTGGAGCAGTTCGACGAGCGCGAGATCGACCGCGTGGAAGCGATCGTCCGCTCCATGACACCGCACGAGCGCCTGGCCCCCAAGATCATCAACGGCTCGCGCCGCGCCCGTATCGCCCGCGGTTCCGGTGTCCACGTTTCCGAGGTCAACGGCCTGCTGGAGCGCTTTGCCCAGGCCCAGAAGATGATGAAGAAGATGGCCCAGGGTGGCATGCCGGGGATGCCGGGCATGCCTGGTCTTCCCGGCGCCGGCGGCGGGGCGCGGAAGAACGCCAAGAGCGCGCCGAAGAAGAAGGCAAAGTCCGGCAATCCGGCCAAGGCCGCCCAGGAGCGGAAGGAAGCCGAGGCACGCCGGGCTAACGCCGCCAAGGCGCTCCCGACCGGCGCTGCCTTCGGCCAGCAGTCCGGCGACTTCGACCCGTCCCAGTTGAACCTGCCCAAGGGCTTCGACAAGTTCCTCGGCAAGTAGGGGCTTCCGCCGGGCTGACCAGCAGGGGATACTCCCGCAACGCCCTGCCGGGCGCCGAATGCTGGTCGCTGGGGCGGTTCCCGGGGAAGTCTGTGCCGTGGAATAGGGTTGGGACATGTTCAAGCAGAGGGTAGTGTTCGTGCACGGCGCCGGAAGTTACGGTGCCGCAGCATGGCCGCGCCAGCATGGCATGGCACTGTCCTACGACGCTCTGTTCCTGCGCCGCCACGGTTTCGATCCGGTCGCCGAACCGGTGGAGTCCTCGTTCGCCGCGGATACCGCCATCGTGTTGCGGTCGCTCGCTGATGATGGGCGCGGCGCCGCCGGCGGCCACGTCGTGGCCCACGCCCAGGGTGCCATCGCGGCCATGATGGCTGCCGTGGAACGGCCCGATCTCGTCTATTCGCTGACCCTCGTGGAACCGGCATGCCTGTCGCTGACGGCGGAACTGCCGGCCACGGCCGCCCACATCGGCCTCATGCAGCCCTTGTTCGAGGTCCGGCACCAGCTCAGCGACGAAGACTTCCAGCGCGAGTTCGTGCGGCGGGTCTATGCCACCGACCTGCAGGAACCGGCCACCGCGGAGGAGAAGCGGTCCGCCCGGCGACTGCGGCTGCAGGCGCCCTCCTGGGAGGCGCCGCTGCACATTGTTCCCGGGGTCCCCACCCTGGTCCTGACCGGCGGATGGGAACCCCTGTATGAGGAAATTGCCGGCTACCTCCGCGAAACCGGAGCCGTGCACCGCACCGCTGCCGGCGGGCACCGGCCGCATGATTCCCCCGACGGCGACCGGGCCGTCCGGTCCTTTATCAGCGACATCAGCAGGGCCCGGTCCGCCCGCGCGTCCTGACGGACCGCCCGGGCTTCCCCTCCGTCCGGCCGGCCCCCAATTGCCAGCCGGACGAAGGGGAAGGCTTCTACGTGGAAACCGTCTCGGGCAGCTGCGGTTCCGGCAGGTAGACCTTGCCGCCCGATGCCAGGAATTCCTGGCTCTTCTCCCGCATCCCCGTGGCCCGGTCGGCAAGGGCCGCCTGTGCTTCCGCGGTTCCGTATTCGTCCCGGATATCCTGGCTGATCCGCATCGAGCAGAACTTGGGCCCGCACATGGAGCAGAAATGGGCCGTCTTGGCCGGCTCCGCTGGCAGCGTCTCGTCATGGAAGGCCTCGGCGGTCACCGGATCCAGTGACAGGGCGAACTGGTCGCGCCAGCGGAATTCAAAGCGTGCCTTGGACAGGGCGTCATCGCGTTCGTGCGCGCCGGGGTGGCCCTTGGCCAGGTCCGCAGCGTGCGCTGCGATTTTGTAGGTGATGACCCCCGTCTTGACGTCGTCCTTGTTGGGCAGGCCGAGGTGTTCCTTCGGTGTCACGTAGCAGAGCATCGCCGTGCCGTAGCGGGCGATTTCCGTAGCGCCGATGGCTGAGGTGATGTGGTCGTAGCCGGGTGCCACGTCGGTAACCAGGGGACCCAGGGTGTAGAAGGGCGCACCCTTGCACAGCTCCTGCTGGCGCTCCACGTTTTCACGGACCAGGTGGAAGGGGATGTGCCCGGGACCTTCCACCATCACCTGGACGTCGTATTCCCAGGCCCGCAGGGTGAGTTCCGCGAGCGTGTCCAGCTCCGCGAACTGGGCGGCGTCGTTCGCGTCCGCCGTGGCGCCCGGCCTCAGCCCGTCCCCAAGGGAAAACGCGACGTCGTATTTGGCGAAGATTTCACACAGCTCGTCGAAGTGCGTGTAGAGGAAATTCTCCTGGTGGTGGGCCAGGCACCAGCCGGCCATGATGGAGCCGCCGCGCGACACGATGCCCGTGACCCGGTTTGCTGTCAGCGGCACGTAGCGCAGGAGGACGCCGGCGTGCACCGTCATGTAGTCCACGCCCTGCTCGCACTGCTCAATGACGGTGTCGCGGAAGATCTCCCAGGTCAGCTTGTTGGCTTCGCCATTGACCTTCTCCAGCGCCTGGTAGATGGGCACGGTACCGATCGGCACGGGGGAGTTCCGGATGATCCATTCCCGCGTGGTGTGGATGTCATCGCCGGTGGAGAGGTCCATCACGGTGTCCGCGCCCCACTGCGTGGCCCACTGCAGCTTGTCCACCTCTTCCGCGATGGAACTGGTGACAGCGGAGTTGCCGATGTTGGCGTTAATCTTCACCAGGAATGCCTTGCCGATGATCATCGGCTCCGACTCGGGGTGGTTGATGTTGCTGGGGATGATGGCGCGGCCCGCCGCCAGCTCGCTGCGGACCAGCTCCACGTCGCAGTTTTCGCGCAGGGCCACGAAGCGCATCTCAGGGGTGATGATGCCCTGCCTGGCATAGTGCATCTGGGTCACGGTCCGTCCCACGACGGCGCGGCGGGGCACCGGCTGCGCGCCCTTCCACTCGGCTGACGCGGCGCCGCGGCGGACAGCCGAGCGGCCGTCGTCGAGCAGGTTCCTGCCCCTGCCGCTGTACGCCTCGGTGTCTCCCCTCTCCGCGATCCATGCTGCCCGGAAAGGCGGCAGCCCCATTACCGGATCACTGCCCGGTCCGGCGGTCCGGTAGGTGCGGAAGGGCGGGTTCGCCTCTCCATTGGGGGACGGTTCCAGGGAGATTTCCGTCACCGGGACCCGGATGCCGGATTCGCCATCTTCGATGAAGGCCAGCGCATGCGATGCCAGTGACCGGGTGGCAGGTGCCCCTGGCTTTCCGTCCGGCAGTGCGCTCCCGGACTGGTTTTGGGCAGGGCTCCGCTGTTCATTTGGTGTACTCAAGGAATACTCACTTCCTTCGCCGGCATTACCCGGACAGGTTCGACGGTCGCAGGCTGCCTCAGCCCGATCTCAGCCCCTGCAGGGGCCCCCGTGTGGTCAGGAACGAAGCTACCACAGCCGCTTCGCAGATCCTTGCCACGACTGCCGGTGCTAGCATGACTGGCGGCGAAAAGGGAGTCCGATGCCGGAAATCATAGAATTCAGCGGCCCTGTGCTGACCGGGCCGGCCAGCGAACACCGGAGCCTGTGGTCCGTGGACGGGGTGCTGACGTTTATCCGCCCGCAGCAGGCTCCGGACCGGGTGCTGGACGGGTGGGTGCTGCCCGGCCTGGTGGATGCCCACTGCCATATCGGGCTGGGGCCGGAGGGTCCGGTGGATTCCGACACCGCGGCGGGCCAGGCCCGGGCGGACCTGGCTGCCGGAACGCTGCTGGTGCGTGATGCCGGCTCACCGGCCGACACCCGGTGGATGCAGGGCGGCCGGGACTTCCCGGTGCTGATCCGGGCCGGACGCCATGTGGCCCGCACACGCCGGTACCTCCGCGGCTTCGCGGACGAGGTGGAACCGGAGGACCTGGTGGAGGCCGTGCGCAAACAGGCCCGCGACGGCGACGGCTGGGTCAAGCTCGTCGGGGACTGGATCGACCGCGGAGCCGGCGACCTGGCACCCTCGTTTCCGGCCGGTGTCGTCCGTGACGCCGTCCGGGCCGTCCATGACGAGGGCGCCCGCGTTACTGCGCACTGCTTCGCCGAAGACACCCTTGACCAGATGCTGGATGCGGGCATTGACTGCATCGAGCACGCCACCGGGCTCCTGCCGCGGCACCTTCCCCGTTTTGCGGAACAGGGCGTGCCCATCGTCCCTACCCTGGTCAACATCGCCACGTTCCCCGACATTGCTGCGCAGGCACAGCACAAATTCCCGCGCTACGCGGCGCACATGATGGCCCTGTGGGAGCGGCGCCTGGAGCGGGTGGGTGAGGCTTACGACGCCGGCGTGAGGATTTACGCAGGTACCGACGCCGGCAGCGTCATCAGGCACGGCAGGATCGCCGACGAGATCCTTGCCCTGCACCAGGCAGGCCTGCCCATGGCGGCTGCGCTGGACGCTGCCTGCTGGGCGGCGCGGGAGTGGCTCGGAGCCGACGGCGTGGCTGAGGGGGCGCGTGCCGACGTCGTTCTCTGCCGCGAGGATCCGCGCACCCGGCCGGAAGCTGTCCGGGATCTTTCCCACGTGGTGCTGGGAGGCCGCATCATCACCCGCGGACCATAGAAAAGTACTTGGAATAAATTGAAGCTTCAAGTAATTTTAACTGTGACAGGCCGTTCCCTCAGTTCGGCCCCAGCACAGGGAGCACTCAATGACCGCAGAAGCCACCAGCCAGGATCTTCTTCCCGCCGACCTCACCATGGGCACCGTGATGCTCAAGGTCGGTGACATGAAGGTCATGACCGACTACTACCAGCGCGCCCTCGGCCTCGACGTCGTCGCCGAGCAGGACGGCGGCCTCTACCTCGGCCGCCGCCAGAAGCCGCTTGTCCACCTGGCACCCGCTCCCGGACTGAACCTTCCGGGCAGGGGGGAGGCCGGCCTCTTCCATACCGCGCTGTTGTTCGAGGACCAGGCCTCCCTTGCTGCAACCATCGCCACCGCCGCCCGCTTCGACCCGCATTCGTTCACCGGCAGCGCCGACCACCTCGTCAGCGAGGCCTTCTATTTCAATGACCCGGAAGGCAACGGCATTGAGCTGTACTGGGACCGGCCGCGCAGCAACTGGTCCTGGAATGGGACGGACGTGGTGATGGACAGCCTGGCACTGCCGCCGCAGCGTTACCTCGAGCAGCACCTCACGGAGGAATCCCTGGAAGCGCAGCACTCCACCGCGGCCGGCGTCGGCCACGTCCACCTCCAGGTGGGCGACGTGCAGTCCGCCCGCAACTTCTACGTTGGCATCCTCGGCTTCGAGAAGACCGCGGGGTGGCACGGGCAGGCCCTCTTTGTCTCTGCAGGCCGGTACCACCACCACATGGCCATGAACGTCTGGAACAGCCGGGGCGCCGGGCCCCGGAAGGACACGCTGGGCCTGGGTGAGGTGCTCATCGAAGTGCCCAACGGTGACGACGTCGGCGCGCTGGCTGACCGCCTAAAAGTCGCCGGGGTTCCGTCCCGCCACACCGGGGCCGAGCTGCGGTTCGAGGACCCGTGGCGCAACAACATCCGGGTGGCAGTACGCTGACGCCGGTGCCCCCGTACTAGGCTGAAACCGAAAGGCCGGTGCGGGTGACCGCCCCGTCCGCCGCATTTTCGACGGAAGGTTACCCCAATGGGCTTCACCGAGATCTTTGTCGCCACCCATGATGCAGCGCTCAAGCGCGCCGGTCTTTTGGACGAAGGCGGGGGAGCCCCCGCCGGCCAGGGGGTCCGAATCCCGGACATCACCGACTACGAGGTGGAACAGCTCGGGGACCTGGCCGGTACGGCCGTACACGCCGGGGGAGCAGACTACGAGCTGACCATGGTCGATGTCACCAGCGATTCCCTTCTTGCCGTGCCCCCGGCCATGGTCCGGGCGCTGGCCGACCTGCTGACCTACGAAACCGAAGGCGAAGGCAACGTCCTGGACGACGTCGCCGAGCAGTGGGCGGCACAGGAGGACATGCCGTTCGGCGCTGACCAGGCCCGTGCGTATGTCCAGCAGCTGGCCGAACTTGCCGGCGGCGTCGACGATTCAGAACGGACGGGACTGTACGTCTGGTCCGCATAACCGTTGGCGCGGCCCGTCCTGGGGCGTCCTTCCTGCAACCCCCTTCCGCGGCCCGCGCCGCGCCAAGTCGAAATCGCGGCGCTCATCTGGCACAATAAACAGGTACTCGATCTGCGTGGCCCCTCTCTCCGCGTCCGGATCCTGTCCTTCGAACCCGCAAGTACGGCCCGCCCCACGGGTGCAGAAAACCGGGCTCACCCCCTTTTTCTGAAACAGGAGTGACCACAAAAGTGGCCGTAAAGATTCGCCTTAAGCGCCTCGGCAAGATGCGCGCCCCGTACTACCGCATCGTCGTTGCGGACTCACGCACCAAGCGTGACGGCCGCGCCATCGAGGAAATCGGCAAGTACCACCCCACCGAAGAGCCCTCGTACATCGAGGTCAACTCCGAGCGTGCCCAGTACTGGCTGTCCGTCGGCGCCCAGCCGTCCGAGCAGGTTGCCGCGATCCTGAAGATCACCGGTGACTGGCAGAAGTTCAAGGGCCTGCCGGGCCAGGAAGGCACCCTCAAGACCAAGTCTGAGAAGGAAGCCTTCGTTGCCCCGGAAAAGGGTTCCGTGATCATCCCGGAAGCCATCACCAAGAAGGCATCCAAGTCGGACGCCGCCGAGGCCCCGGCCGAAGCCGAAGCAGAGACCACCGAGGCTGAGTAAATTGCTGGCAGACGCGCTGGAGCACCTGGTCCGCGGGATCGTTGATTCCCCGGACGACGTCAAGGTCAGCTCGAAGAGCAACCGCCGCGGGGACACCCTCGAGGTGCGTGTTCATCAGGATGACCTCGGACGGGTGATCGGCCGCCAGGGCCGCACGGCACGCGCACTGCGCACCGTCGTCGCAGCACTGGCCGGCGGCGAACAGGTAAGGGTCGACGTCGTCGACACCGACCGCCGCCGCTGAGCGCACGGCAACACCAGTTTTTGCTCCGGCCCCTCCACCTGCAGGTGGAGGGGCCGGAGTCTTTTCCAGAACACCCGCTTTACCGACCCGAACAGAGGAAGACATGCAGCTTCAGGTGGCCCGCATCGGCAAACCCCACGGCATCCGCGGGGAAGTCACGGTCCAGGTCCTGACAGACGCTCCTGAGGACCGCTTTGTCCCCGGCACCGAATTCGTGGTTGAGCCGGCTTCCTCCGGCCCGCTGACGGTGACCAGCGCACGCTGGAACAAGGACATTCTCCTCCTGGCATTCGAAGAGGTGGCCGACCGTAACCACGCAGAGACGCTGCGCGGTGCCAAGCTCTTCATCGAAACCGCGGACCTGGACGAGGACGACGACGAAGGCTGGTACGAGCATGAACTCGTGGGCCTCGAAGCCCGCGTAGGAGACCAGGTGGTGGGCAAAGTCGCCGCCCTGAACACCGCTCCCGCCCAGGACCTGCTGATGGTCACCACCCCGGAAGGCGGGGAAATCCTGGTTCCGTTCGTGGAACAGATCGTCCCGGAAGTGAACATTGCGGAGGGATACATCCTCCTCACCCCGCCGGACGGCCTCTTCGAACTGAATTCCGAAGATGCCGCCGCCTCACCCGGTGAGGAAGGCAAGGCGTAGATGCGGATCGACGTCGTCACCATTTTCCCGGAGTACCTGGCACCGCTGGAACTCTCGCTGATCGGAAAGGCCCGGCAGGACGGCCTGCTGGATCTTCGGGTCCATGACCTGCGAACTTTCACCACCGACAGGCACCGGACGGTGGATGACACTCCCTACGGCGGCGGCGCCGGCATGGTGATGAAGCCCGAGCCTTGGGCGCAGGCCCTTGCGTCCATCGCCGGAGACCGTCCGGAAGGGGCCGGCAAGCCGGTCCTGATCGTCCCGTCGCCGGCGGGGGAGCGTTTCACACAGGCGCTTGCCTACGAACTGGCCGAAGAAGATCACCTGGCCTTCGCGTGCGGGCGGTACGAGGGCATCGACGAACGCGTCATTGACTGGTCCCGTGAGCACTTCGATGTCCGGCCCGTCAGCCTTGGAGACTATGTCCTGAACGGCGGGGAGGTGGCTGTCCTGGCGATGGTCGAGGCCATCGGCCGGCTGCTTCCCGGCGTCGTGGGCAACCCCGAATCGCTGGTGGAGGAGTCCCATTCGGACGGTCTGCTGGAGTACCCCGTCTACACAAAGCCCTCCGTCTGGCGGGAGCGTGAAGTGCCTCCGGTGCTGCTGAGCGGCAACCACGGCAGGATTGCCCAGTGGCGGCGGCACGAACAGTTTCGCCGGACGGCCCAGCGCCGCCCGGACCTCCTCGAAGGGTTCGACGCCGGCAAGCTGCCGCGTGCCGACCGCACCGAACTGCAGGACCTGGGGTACGACGTCGTCGACGGGAAGCTTGTCCGCCGCGCAGGGGCGGCGGACGAAGCACGCGACTGACGGTGCCGTACCGTCTGTCGGGCGAGGATGCGGATTGGCTGTAACGGCGCTGCTGTGGCAAAATTAGTCCTTGTGTCTGCTGGGCCAGCGCCTGCCACAGGGGGAGCGAAGCCAACAGCCTGACAACCGGCCCCGTCAACAATTGGGGTGGCCGGACTACTTAGCTTTCGACAGCATTTCCGGCGCTATCTGCGCCAGGCTCTGCTGCCGTGACCCAAAGTGAATGACCTGTGGCGTTCACCAGGAGTGCAATCATGCATATTCTCGATTCCGTAGATGCAGCTTCGCTGCGCACCGATGTTCCCGAATTCCGCGCGGGTGACACCCTCAAGGTTCACGTGAACATCATCGAAGGCAAGAACTCCCGCGTCCAGGTATTCCAGGGCTTCGTCCTGGGCCGCCAGGGTGACGGCGTCCGCGAGACCTTCACGGTCCGCAAGGTCTCCTTCGGTGTCGGCGTTGAGCGTACCTTCCCGGTACACTCCCCGATCATCGAAAAGATCGAGGTTGTCACCAAGGGCGACGTCCGCCGCGCCAAGCTTTACTACATGCGTGCACTGCGCGGTAAGGCTGCAAAGATCAAGGAAAAGCGCGACTTCAGCGCCGCCAAGTAAGTCCTTTTCGGACATACGCAGGCTGGGCCGCAGCCGTATCCGGCCAGCGCCGGAGCCAATCAGCACCAGCGCCAGGATACGGACCATGGACCAGACAAAACGCCAGCCCACAAAAATGGGCTGGCGTTTTGTGTTTGTGGCACTGCTCCTTGCCGTCGCCGTCAGCGGCGTGGTGCGGTCACTCTGGATCGACGTCTACTTCATCCCGTCCGAATCCATGGAGCCCCTGCTGGAAGGCGGCGACCGGATCCTGGTGTCCCGGACTGACTTCGAGGCAGAACCCATCCGCCGGGGCGACGTCGTGGTGTTCGACGGCAGGGGTACGTTCGCGCCGCTCAGCAGCGGCAGGGGCCCAATCATGGATGCCGCAGCCGGCGTCACCCAGTGGCTTGGCCTCGCCGGCAGCGACACCACCTACGTCAAACGCGTCATCGGGCTCCCCGGCGACACCGTGGTCTGCTGCGACGCGGCAGGAAAAATCACGGTGAACGGCGAGGCGCTGGAAGAACCCTACGTTTTCAGCGGCGACGCCCCCAGCACGCAGAAGTTCACCGCGGTGATCCCCGAGGGGCGGCTGTGGCTGATGGGAGACCACCGCTCGCTGTCCGCCGATTCCCGGAGCCTGCTGGGTGCTCCCGGTGGCGGCATGGTGCCGATGGAACGCGTTATCGGGCGCCCGGTCCAGATCATCTGGCCCCTTGATAGATTTGCTCCAGTACCCCGCCCGTACGCGGCGGAACCAATAACAGAGAACGGACAGTAGATGCCCGAGAACCACGCGCGGACACCGGAACCGCGCCCCGACGGCGCCTCTGATACTTCGGCCGGCCAGGCCGCCGCCGGGGCCGTCCCCGGTGGGGAGACGCCGGCTCCGGCAACGGCGGAAAGCCGGTCCGCTGCAAAGGCAGCCGCAAAACCTGTGGGCAGCCCGGTCTTCGCATGGCTGAAGGAGGTCGCCACGGTGGTGGTGATCGCCGTCGTGCTGTCCTTCCTCATCAAGACCTTCCTTTTCCGGGCTTTTTTCATCCCGTCCGAGTCCATGGTGAACACCCTGGATATCGACGACCGCATCTTCGTCAACCTCCTGGTGCCGGAGCCTTTCTCGCTCAGCCGCGGAGACATTGTGGTCTTCCGCGACACCAAGGGCTGGCTCCCTCCGGTTGAGGAGAAGGAACAAGGGCCGTTCACCTGGGTGCAGGACGGGCTGACGTTCGTAGGGCTGCTGCCGGACGGTTCCGAGCAGCACCTCGTCAAAAGGGTCATCGGCCTGCCCGGCGACCACGTGGCCTGCTGCGACGCCGGCGGTAAACTGACCATTAACGGCACTGCCGTGGACGAGCCCTACGTCAACCCTGCCGAGGTCCCGCAGGTCCAGAACTTCGACGTGGTGGTTCCCGAAGGAAAGGTGTGGGTGATGGGTGACAACCGGAACCATTCCGCCGATTCGAGGGCGCATATGGATTCCGACGGCGGATTCATCGACCTTGACGATCTCGAGGGCAAGGCGGCCGTCATCGCGTGGCCGCTGAACCGGATAACCAGCCTTCACAACTATCCGGACGTGTTCCGGAACGTACCGGCCGCTCCCTGATATGTCCCCGGCAGTCAAAGCTGACCCGGCAAAGGCCGCTCCAGCCCGCAGCCGTTCCGGCTCCACGAAAGTGTCCGCCGGCCGTGCCAAGGCACCCACGCTACGGCACGAGCGGACCTTCAAGGCCCAGGGGGTTCGTTTCCTTGCGGGAATGGACGAGGTGGGCCGCGGGGCGCTGGCCGGGCCGGTCAGCGTTGGCATCGCCGTCGTCGACCTGGAACGCCAACGCAGCCTTGCAGGGGTGCGGGACAGCAAGCTCCTGCCGCCGGCGGAACGGGAACGCCTCGATCCCCTGGTCCGCCGCTGGAGCGTCGCCTCGGCGGTGGGCCATGCCAGCGCCCGGGAAATTGATGAGTTCGGCATCATGGCCGCGCTGCGCCTGGCGGGAACCCGGGCCTGGAACGCCGTCCTCGCGGCGGGGATCACACCCGACCTCGTGCTTTTGGACGGCAACCACAACTGGCTTTCCCCGGCGGAGCAGCCGTCCTTCTTTGAGCCTGTTGCCCTTGAAGCTGGCTGCCAGGCCCCGGTGCACACCAAAATCAAGGCCGACATGCAATGCCTGAGTGTCGCGGCGGCGAGTGTTATCGCCAAGGTGGAACGGGACAGGGCCATGCGGGAACTGCACGCCGAGTACCCGGACTTTGGCTGGGACATCAACAAGGGTTACGCCACGGCGCTGCACCGTGACAAGCTGCGCGCTGCCGGCCCAAGCCCCTACCACCGTGTGAGCTGGAACCTGCTCGGCGGGGAGCTCCGGGACGGGGAAGCCGCGGACGGTGATGTGACTGACGAGGAATGTGCCGTCGATGAACTCTCCGTCGATGAACTGTCCGGCCCGCAGGGATCCGCCGCGGGCTGATCCCTGCTCCGCCCGGGCGCCGCAACGGCGGACATGGTGCAAGATGGAAGCATGAGTGCTGAGGATCTTGAAAACTACGAAACCGACATGGAGCTCCAGCTCTACCGTGAATACCGCGACGTCGTCGGACTGTTCAGCTATGTAGTCGAGACCGAACGGCGCTTCTACCTGGCCAACCACGTGGATCTGCAGGCCCGCAGCGCAGATGGTGAGGTCTACTTCGACCTGACACTGCAGGACGCCTGGGTGTGGGACGTGTACCGCTCCGCCCGGTTCGTCAAGAGCGTCCGGGTCCTCACCTTCAAGGACGTCAACGTGGAAGAACTTCCGCGCAATGAAGAGTTGGCCATGCCGAAGGACGTGGACCTGGGCAACTAGCTCCGGGGCCGCCGCGCCACTTTCCCTTCACAGCCCGCCGTATGCACATACGGCGGGCTGTGCTGTCCGCCACTGCTTCCGCAGCCCCAGGCTGGTTAACGGAGGTAGAAACATGAGATCGAAAGACCTGCTGGGCCGGCGCGGCGAGGAACTCGCGGCCGGTTACCTGGAGTCGCTGGGCATGCTGGTGGTGGAACGCAACTGGCGCTGCCCCGAGGGCGAAATCGACATCGTTGCCCTGGACGGCGACGCCCTGGTGATCGCCGAAGTCAAAACACGGCGTTCCCTTGACTACGGCCATCCGTTTGAAGCGGTGGGGCCGGAAAAGCTTGCCCGGCTGCACCGTCTCGGCTCGGCATGGTGCCGCGACCGGGAATTGCGGATGCCGCTGCGGCGGGTCGACGTGATTGCCGTCGTTGATGACGGCGGAGGGCAGCCCACGGTGGAACACCTCAAGGGGGTGGGGTGATGGCACTGGGCCGTACATATTCCATCGCACTGCTGGGCCTGAACGGGTACATGGTTGAGGTCGAGGCCGACATTGGACAGACCCTGCCGGCCTTCATCATCCTTGGGCTGCCCGATGCTTCACTTAACGAAGCACGGGAGCGGATCAGGTCCGCGGCCAGGAACTCCGGAATCCCGCTCAGCCGCAGGAAGATCACTGCCAACCTGATTCCGGCGTCGCTGCCCAAGCGCGGTTCCGGCTTCGACCTGGCCGTAACCATGGCCGTGCTCCGCGCCGCCAACGACATCCGGCCCACTGGCCGGACGGTCTTCATTGCAGAGCTGGGACTCGACGGCCGGCTCCGGCCGGTCCGCGGAATTCTTCCTGCGGTCATGGCCTCGGTAAAGGCAGGATTTCCTGACATCGTGGTGGCGCAGGCGAACCTCGCCGAGGCCACCCTTGTTCCGGGGGCACATGTGCGGGGCTACCGCACACTTGCCCGGCTGGCACTGGACTTCGGGGCAGATCCCCAGGAACTCGCCCTCGACTTCGAACCCGAGGACCAGGACAGTGGCAATGACCCCTCCGCCACGGCCGGGTCCTCCCCTGACATGGCTGATGTGTCCGGACAGGGCGACGCCCGCCGTGCCCTGGAGGTAGCAGCAGCCGGTGCCCACCACCTGCTGCTGACCGGCCCGCCCGGCGCCGGCAAAACGATGCTGGCCGAACGGCTGCCCGGCCTGCTGCCGGACCTTGGCGACCATGAGTCCATGGAGGTCACCGCCATCCACTCCCTCTGCGGACTTCCCTCCTCCACGGTCCAGCTGCTTCGGCGGCCGCCCTTCGAAAGCCCCCACCATTCAGCAACGGCCGCCGCCATCATCGGCGGAGGTTCCGGGCTGCCGCGGCCCGGGGCAGCCTCCCGGGCCCACCGCGGAGTGCTCTTTCTGGACGAGGCACCCGAATACGAGCGGCGGGTCCTGGACGCGCTGAGGCAGCCGCTGGAAAGCGGTGAACTGGTCATCCACAGATCGGCTGGGACCGCGGCTTATCCTGCGCGCTTCCAGCTGGTACTCGCAGCCAATCCCTGCCCCTGCGGCAAGGCCTCCGGGAAGGGGCTCGAGTGCACCTGCACACCCATGATGCGCCGCCGGTACCTGGCCAGGATGTCCGGGCCGCTGCTCGACCGGGTGGACATCCAGCTGCAGGTCGAACGCGTATCGCTTGCCGAGTTCGGGCAGTCCGGGGCCGAGGAGGACTCGGCAGCCGTAGCCGGACGCGTGCGGGATGCCCGCTTCCGCCAGTCGGAGCGGCTGCAGCCCTTCGGGCTGGAGACCAACTCCCAGGTGCCGGGCCGCATCCTGCGCGGTGAACTGCGGCTGGCCCCGGCGGCAACCCGGATCCTGGACCATTCCCTGGAGCGGGGCATCCTGACCGCACGTGGTTATGACCGCGTGTTGCGCCTGGCCTGGACGCTCGCGGATCTGGGCCACCGGGACAAGCCGGACACCGACGACGTCGGACAGGCGCTCGGTCTGCGGCAGGCCGCGGCGGTGGCGGCATGATGGAAGCAGCGCTGGATAGGGACCGCCTGGCCCGCGCCGCACTGTCACGTCTGATGGAGCCACAGGACGCCGCCGGGCTTGCGCTCGTCCAGGTGGCGGGATCCGTGGATGCCCTTGGCATCGCTACCGGCGAGTTAAAGGCAGGGCCGGAACTGGAACGCGAAATTACGGCACTCCTTGCGGACAGCGGAGCCGCCAGCAGCTGGGCCGGCATGGCGGCTGCGCTCAAGCGGTGGCAGCCAAGGATCCCTGACCTGGCTCCGGAGCGGGACCTCGCAACCATGGCCCGCCTGGGCGGACGGCTCATCATCCCGTCCGACGAGCTATGGCCGGGCCAGTTGGCAGACCTCGGGATCCAGGAGCCGCTCTGCCTCTGGTGGCGCGGCCAGGAGCAGCCCCTGCCAGCGGTGGACACCAGCGTCGCGCTGGTAGGGTCCCGGGACAGCACCAGCTACGGGGCCTCGGTGACGGGGGACTTCGCCTACTCGCTGGCCCAGCGCGGATTTACCGTGGTGTCCGGCGGTGCCTACGGGATCGACGCCCATGCACACCGGGCAGCGCTCGCCGGTGGAGCCGGTGCTGTTCCCACCATCGCAGTCATGGCAGGAGGCGTGGACAGGTTCTATCCGTCTGGCAATGAGGACCTTCTGAGGGCTGTCTGCAACCAGGGTGCTGTCCTCGCGGAGGTGCCCCCGGGGTCAGCCCCCACGCGCTACCGGTTCCTGCAGCGCAACCGGCTGATTGCGGCACTGTCCGCCGTCACCGTCGTCGTTGAGGCGCGCTGGCGCTCTGGAGCGCTGAACACCGCCCATCACGCCGAAACCCTCGGCCGTGCGGTCGGTGCTGTACCCGGATCGGTGCACAGCGCGAATTCCGCAGGATGCCACCGCCTGCTGCGGGACGGGGGAGCAGTTTGCGTTACCGACGCCGCAGAAGTTGCCGAACTGGCATCCCCGAGCGGCAGTGCGCTGCCCGAACAGCGGCAGGGCAGTGCCCAGGTCCAGGACGGGCTGACCCTTGAGGACCTGATCCTGCTCGATGCGCTGCCGCTGCGCTCCAGCACCTCGGTCGAAAAGCTCTCGGCCGTGGCGGGGCTGGGGCAGGAGTCGGTGCGCGCGGGCCTGGGTCGGCTCGGACTGCTCGGCCTGGCCGTCTCCGAACGGGGCGGCTGGAAGCGAGGCAAGGCTTCCGTCTGATGCGCAGCGGCCACTGGAGACAAAGTGGTGACGGTTACCGTGTCAGCCTGCAGTACGGCACCAGGAACTGAGACAGTAAGGGAGTGGAAAATGAAGAACTGCCACGGGGACTCAGCGACGCCCTGGACGCGTTCGCCGGCTACCTGTCCGGAGAGCGTGCGGTGTCGGCCCACACGCGGCGCGCCTACCTGGGCGACGTCCGCAGCCTCCTGGCGCATGCCGCATCCGAAGGTGCCTCCGTGCTTGCGGATCTCGAACTGGGCATGCTCCGCCGCTGGCTGGGTGTCCAGAGCCAGTCCGGCGCCGCCCGCGCAACCCTGGTCCGGCGGTCGGCCACGGTAAGGTCTTTCACCGCGTGGGCTTTGCGAGAAGAACGGATCGCCGCGGATCCTGCCCTGCGGCTGAAGGCGCCCAAGCGGGAACGGTCCCTGCCCGGTGTCCTGCAGAGTTCGCAGCTGACCCGGCTATTGGGCCAGCTGGAGCAAAGTGCGGCCGACGGCGCGCCCCTGGCCGTCCGCAACCGCGCCATCGTGGAACTCCTCTACGCCACCGGCGTGCGGGTGGGGGAACTTGCCGGGCTGGACATCGATGACCTGGACCCGGACCGGCGCACACTGCGGGTGCTGGGCAAAGGCAACAAGGAGCGGACCGTTCCCTACGGCGTTCCCGCCGCGATGGCGGTGGATGACTGGCTCCGCCGTGGACGGCCCCTGCTTGCCCGGGAGAACAGCGGCCCCGCCCTGTTCCTGGGCGCCCGCGGCGGCAGGGTGGACCAGCGGCAGGTGCGGGAGCTTGTCAACCGGCTCCTGGAGGCGCTGGGGGATACCTCGGCTTCGGGGCCCCACGCCCTGCGCCACTCCGCCGCTACCCACCTGCTGGACGGCGGCGCCGACCTGCGGGCGGTGCAGGAGATCCTGGGCCACAGCAGCCTGGCCACGACGCAAATCTACACACATGTTTCGGTGGACCGGCTGCGCAAAAGCTACCAGCAGGCCCACCCGCGGGCCTGAGTTCCGGAAGGCTAATCGCACTGGCGTAATTCTGCAGGGTACGGCACAATAAGAGTCACGTCCGGCAACTTTCAAGTACCGCTTGAAGCCCCTTGGGCTGAAGGCGGTGCGGCAAGTCCGGACACAGCATTCATATCTGAATAACCAGGCAGGGAGTTCCGCAGGCAGGGCACAGTGGTTCCATCCAGGCAGAGGTCGTTGGGGAAGACGTACCTAGAGCTATGGAGGATGGAATGTCTGTTGCAATGACCCGCGGTGTGCTTTTCGTTCACTCGGCCCCTACGGCCCTGTGCCCTCATGTTGAGTGGGCTATCGGTTCCGTCGTTGACAAGCGCACGGACCTTGAGTGGACCCCTCAGCCTGCCGCGCCCGGAATGTTCCGTGCCGAGCTGTCCTGGACCGGGACGCCCGGCACCGGGGCTAAATTGGCGTCCTCACTGCGCGGCTGGGCGCACCTCCGTTTCGAAGTGACGGAGGAGCCGAGCCAGGGAGTGGACGGCGGGCGGTGGTCGCATACGCCTGAGCTGGGGATTTTCCACGCCGTGACGGACGTGCACGGCAACATCATGGTGTCCGAGGACCGCATCCGCTACGCCTACGAGTCCGGAGCCGGGGACCCCGCTGCCGTCTACCACGAACTCTCCCTTGCCCTCGGTGAAGCCTGGGACGAGGAGCTCGAACCCTTCCGGCACGCCGCGGAAGGCGCTCCCGTGCGCTGGCTCCACCAGGTGGGCTGACCGACGTCGTACCCCATTCCGGTTTCCCGGACCCGAATACCACTCCATAGCAAAAGAGGAGGCCCCGCCAACCGGCGGGGCCTCCTCGTGTTCCGGGCAAGACCCGGGGTGGTGTCAGACGCTGCGGACGGCAACGACGGCGTTGTGGCCGCCGAAACCGAACGAGTTGCTGAGCGCCACGATGTTCCCGGCAGGCAGCTCACGCGCGGAGGTCACAACGTCGAGCGGGATCTCCGGGTCCTGGTTTTCGAGGTTGATGGTCACCGGCGCCTTGCGGTCGTAAACCGCAAGGACGGTGAGGACGGCTTCAACGGCACCGGAAGCGCCCAGCAGGTGGCCCATCTGCGACTTCGTGGCGGAGACCGCCACGTTGTCCACGTGGTTGCCCAGGGCGGCGCGCAGGGCGGTGTACTCGGGCTTGTCGCCAACTGGGGTGGAGGTGGCGTGGGCGTTGACGTGGACCACGTCCTCCGGCTGGATCCGGCCGTCGAACATCGCGGCCTTGAGTGCGCGGGTGGCGCCCAGGCCCTCGGGGTCCGGGGCGGTGATGTGGTAGGCATCGGCGGTGACGGACGTGCCGGCGAGTTCGCCGTAGATCCGTGCGCCGCGGGCCAGGGCGTGCTCCTCGGCTTCAAGGACCAGGGCGCCTGCGCCCTCGCCCATGACGAAGCCGTCACGGGCGGTGTCGTAGGGCCGTGACGCGCGCTCGGGCTCGTCGTTGCGCCGGGACAGCGCCTGCATGGAGGCGAACGCGGCCAGGGGCATCGGGTGGATGGCTGCCTCGGCGCCGCCGCACATCACCACGTCCGCCTTGCCGGAGCGGATCAGGTCCAGGCCGAGCTGCATGGCTTCGGTGCCGGAGGCGCAGGCGGACACCGGCGTGTGGGCGCCGGCCCGGGCGCCGAGGTCCAGGCTGACGGCTGCGGCAACACCGTTGGGCATCAGCATGGGAACGGTCATGGGAAGGACCCGGCGGGGGCCCTTTTCCTTCAGGGTGTCCCATGCGTCCAGCAGCGTCCATACGCCGCCGATGCCGGTGGCGAAGGCGACAGCCAGGCGGTCCTTGTCGAATTCGGTGATGCCGGAGTCTGCCCACGCCTCGCGGGCGGCGATGACGCCGAACTGGGTGGAGGGGTCCATCCGCTTGGCTTCGACGCGGCTGAGCACGTCAACGGCGGGGGTGCTGCAGCGTGCAGCAAAATGGACGGGAAGCTCGTACTTGGCAACCCAGTCATCCTCCAGGGTGCGGGCACCGGAGACCCCCTTGAGCGCGTTGCTCCACATGGTGGGAACGTCGCCGCCGATGGGCGTGGTGGCGCCCAGACCGGTAATGACTACTTTGCGTGTCATGGGATCACTCTTTCCTCGGTGGGAATCCGTCTCCGTCTCCCGGAGGGTCCCGCGTGTTGATGGCCGGCACAGGCCGGGTGGAGAAAATGCAGCAGGGCTGCCGGTCCGGTCATCCGGACCGGCAGCCCTGCCAAGCCAGACGGCGAAGCCCTGGACTAGGCCTGGGCTCCGGCGATGAAGCTGACGGCGTCGCCAACGGTCTTGAGGTTCTTGACCTCTTCGTCCGGGATGCGCACGCCGAACTTCTCTTCGGCGTTCACCACGATGGTCATCATGGAGATGGAGTCGATGTCCAGGTCCTCGGTGAAGGACTTGTCCAGCTCCACAGCCTCAGTGGCCAGGCCGGTTTCCTCGTTGACGATTTCAGCCAGGCCGGCCAGGATCTCTTCGTTGCTAGCCATTGATGGCTCCTTTTCTTGTATTGCCGGCAGGGGCTGCCGGAAATGGTTCAGGCCGCGGGTGCGGCCCCTTGGGACGTTCCTAGGGAAGGACAACTACCTGTGCGCCGAAGACCAGCCCGGCGCCGAAGCCGATCTGCAGGGCCAGCCCGCCGCTGAGCTCCGGGTTTTCCTGCAGCAGCCGGTGCGTTGCCAGCGGGATGGATGCAGCGGACGTGTTGCCGGCATCGGCAATGTCCCGTGCCACTGTAACCGTCTCCGGCAGCTTCAGCTTCTTCACCATCTCATCGATGATGCGCATGTTGGCCTGGTGCGGGATGAAGGCCACCAGGTCTTCGGCCACGACGCCTGCGGCTTCAAGGGCCTGCTGTGCCACCTTGGCCATTTCCCAGACGGCCCAGCGGAAGACGGTCTGGCCGTCCTGGCGCAGCGTGGGGTACAGTTCCTGGGCTTCCTCCAGGAGGGCCAGGTCACCGGTGGAATCTGACTGGCGGGCTGCCATGCCCAGGTCCCGGACATCCAGCATGGAGCGTGTCATGCCGATCGCGTCCCACTTGCTGCCGTCCGAGCCCCAGACCGAGGGCGCGATGCCCGGGGTCTCGGAGGGGCCGATGACGACGGCGCCTGCACCGTCGCCGAGCAGGAAGGAGATGGTGCGTTCACGGTTGTCGATGACGTCGGAGAGCTTCTCCGCGCCGACCACCAGGACGTACTTGGCCGTTCCGGACCGCACCAGGGCGTCACCCTGGGCAATGCCGTAGCAGTAGCCGGCGCATGCCGCGGAAATATCGAAGGCGGGTGCCGGCGTGGCTCCCAGGCGGTCAGCCAGGCTGGCCGCGGCGGAAGGAGTGGCGTAGGGGTGGGTCACCGTCGAAACGATGACGGCGCCGAGGTCCGAAGCCTGGATCCCGGCCTTTTCCATCGCCTCACGGGCAGCGCCCTCGGCCATGTCAATGACGCTCACATCCGCCTTGGCACGGTGGCGCGTGACGATTCCCGTCCGCTGGCGGATCCACTCGTCAGAGGAGTCGATCCACTGGCACACGTCCTCATTGGTCACGATGACGTCCGGCCGGTAGGCGCCTAGGCCGAGGATGCGCGTGTGCTCCTGGAGGGGAGCCTGTTTCAGCGTGGGAACGCTCATGCGTTGCCCTCCAGTTCTGCAAAGAGCGCCAGGGCGGCAGAGAGGTCATCGGGGGTCTTCACCGCAACGGTCTTGACGCCGGGCATGCCGCGCTTAGCCAGGCCTGCAAGGGTGCCGGCGGGAGCCAGCTCGATAACTCCGGTCACGCCGCGCTGGACCAGGGTCTCCATGCACAGGTCCCAGCGCACCGGGCGTGAAACCTGTGCGATCAGGCTTTCGACGGCGGCGGGGCCGTCGGTGACTTCACCGCCGTCGTAGTTGGACAGCAGGGGAACGGCCGGCGCCTGCGGCTTCAGCTGCGGCTCAAGGGCCTTCAGGGTGCTGACCGCAGGGGACATGTGGCTGGTGTGGAAGGCGCCCGCAACCTTGAGCGGAATGACCCGGGCCTTGGCAGGCGGGTTGTCCGCGAGGGCTTTCAGCTGCTCGAAAGTTCCCGCCGCCACGGTCTGGCCCGCGCCATTGACGTTGGCGGGAGCGGCGCCGGACGACTCGATGGCGGCCAGGACCTCGGCAGGGTCACCGCCCACCACGGCGCTCATGCCGGTGGGGGTGGCGGAGGCTGCGGCCGCCATGCTGTTGGCCCGCTCGCGGACGAACGTCATGGCTTCCTGCTCGGTCAGGACGCCGGCCAGGGCGGAGGCGGTGATTTCACCCACCGAGTGGCCGGCCAGGATGACGGGCAGCGAGTTGAGTTCGACGTCGAAGAGGGAGGCCGCAGCCACGAGGCCGGCGGCAACGATCAGGGGCTGCGCCACGGCAGTGTCCTTGATGGTTTCCTCGTCGGAGGTGGTTCCGTGAGCGATCAGGTCGATACCGGCGATGTCGCTCAGGGAGGCCAGTTGGCCTGCCACCGGGGGCAGTTCCAGCCAGGGGGCCAGGAAACCCGGGGTTTGTGAGCCCTGTCCAGGGCAGACTATTGCAAGCACGTAACCAGCTTTCCAAATTACTTCGTGATCCAGCGGTGTTTGTCCGCACCAAGCTCACGGGGTCAGGTTGTAGGAAGTCTACAACGGTTCAGGACTGGGTCCGTGACGGCTGACGTTCCGTGGCGGCTTTGGGAGGGGCCGAAAGACGGCCCACCACCAGGGCTGCCTGCAGGACAAAAGCTTCCCGCGGAAGGAGCGGATCCCAGCCCGTGACGTCGCAAACGCGCTTGAGCCTGTACCTGACCGTGTTGGCATGGACAAAGAGTTCCCGGGCCGTGGCTTCCAGCGAATGGCCCAGTTCCAGGTAGGTGCCAAGGGTTTCCACCAGGCCGTTGGATGCCGCCAGCAGGGGCCGGTAAATGTTCTTGACCAGGGAGCGGCGTGCGGCGTCGTCACCGGAGATGACGCGCTCGGGAAGCAGATCGTCTGCGGCCACGGGCCGCGGGGCGGAAGGCCATGCCTTCGCGGCGGTCAGGCCGGCAAAAGCGGACTGCGCTGAGCCGCTGGCCTCAAGCAGCGATCCCGCCTCGGGACCGTACACAACCGGGCCGGGGGCGAACATGTCGCTGAGTTTGACGTAGGCGGTTTCCCGGTCCTGGACGCCCCCCAGGATCAGGATCAGCCGGTCGCCCTGGATGCCTACCAGCGCATCCTCGGCATACCGGCCGGCCATGCGCCGCAGCTCGCTGACGTAGCTGGCGCTCGGCTCCGAGGGGGAATTGCCCACCATGACCGTGAAGCGTTCCTGCGCTTTCCAGCCCAGCGCAGCGATCCTCGACCGCAGCGCGTCGGTGTTCTCGCCCCGCAGGATGGCATCCACGATCAGGGCTTCAAGCCGGGTGTCCCACGAGCCGCGGGACTCGGCGGCGCGGGCGTAGACGTCCGCGGCGGCAAACGCCACCTCCCGCGAATAGCGCAGCACGGCTTCGCGAAGGGACGGCTGGTCAGCCTCCGGCGCGATGACGGGAACCTGGTCCTCCACCACTTCCACCACGATCCTGATCAGCTGCAGCGCTTTCTGCAGGCTGATGGAGCGCGTCAGCTCCGTGGGAGCGGTGCCGAAAACGTCGGTGAGGATCCACGACGGCGAGCTCGGCCGCTCGTACCAGGTGACGAATGCCGCAATGCCGTTCTGGGCCACCATCCCCAGCGCCGACCGTTCGTCCGAGCTCAGCCGGCTGTACCAGGGCAGCGACTTTTCCAGCTCGCGCATGGTGGTGGTGGACAGCTGCCCCACATTGGCACGCAGCTTCTTGAGGGTTTCCGACTTCTCCGGAGTGACCGCCGGCTGGGCCGGTTTGCGCTTCGCGGACGGGGTGGCAGGTGCTGGCATGCTTTGAGCATACGGGCAGCCGGGGGCAACCTCCATTTGTGAGAAGGCTACAATCCGGTTTGTCATGCATCACACGTTCGGCGGCCCCCCGCGCAACGGACGACGGCGGCCCCCGGCCTTTCGGTGGGAGCCGCCGTCGCTGCTGCTGGCCGGGGGGAGAGGCTACGCCTCGCCTCCGGCGTTGCCGGTGGTTCCGGCATTCACGTTGTGCAGGCGGTACTTCTCGATGGCCTTGACCGGAGCCTGAGCATCCACTTCGCCACGGCGCGCCAGCATCTCAAGGGCGCGCACCACGATGGAGTGGGTGTCGTTCTTGAAGTAGCGGCGGGCTGCGGCGCGGGTGTCCGAGAAGCCGAAGCCGTCGGCGCCCAGGGTGGCGTATTCATTCGGAACGAACTGCCGGATCTGGTCCGGGACGGCCTTCATGTAGTCCGAGACTGCGACGACAGGGCCGGTGGCACCCTCAAGCTGCCGGGTGACGAACGGGACCCGGGCGGGCTGTTCGGGGTTGAGGAAGGCTTCCTCTTCGGCGGCGAGGCCGTCGCGGCGGAGTTCGTTCCAGGAGGTGACGGACCAGACGTCGGCGGAGACGGACCAGTCCT